>NZ_JBHUQE010000015.1:0-78597 GCF_042687825.1 Sedimentitalea sediminis
TTCCCTCGGCGTTCCGATCTTCACGTCATGTCCCCCTATATCCCCCGATATGCCCAGCGCGGGCGTGCCATGCTGAAATTTGCAGGGACGTCCCTATCCTGCGCAACAATATTGCGCAAGCATGGCGACAGGTTCCCGAGACGATGGTATTAGGTGGTGTCGGCAGGTCACACCCAGCGGCGCACTTTCCGTTCATAGCGCGCGAAATCCATGCGAAAAGCCCGCCGCAGACGGTCTTCCTCGGGCAGAATATAGCGTTTTTCGATCACCAGGAAGAAGATCGGGATCAGCGGCAGCGCCAGCACCGCGTCAAATCGCAGAATCAGCCCGGCCAGGATCAGCGCATCGCCCAGATAGATCGGGTTGCGGGTGCGGCTGAAAATGCCGGTCTGGATCAGCCTCTCGGGCGCGCCATGCGGATGCACGGTGGTGCGGTGGCGGCGAAATTCGGACAGGGCCAGCAGCAGCAGCAGCAGGCCGCCGCCGACCAGGATACCGCCCAGCAGATCGGCCCAGGCGCCGCCAAAGCTCAGCCCCAGGGGCAGGTACCGCGCCTGCGCCCAGGCCAGTGCTATGAAAGCCACCAGCCAGACCTTCGGAAGATCGAGCCACTTCACGGCTTCACCTCAATGCGGCGGCCGGACTTTCGACCGACCATTGGATCGAAAATTGCCGCGAAAGACGTTCCTGTTTTCGCCATCATGCCCCCGATTCCTGCTGATTTTCGGCGCGGCTTGCCCCTGACATTGCCGGCCGGCACATTCTGTGCCGATTCCGCTGCCCAGATCCACCGCCTGTGTGCAGTTTTTTCGCCGCAGCGGCGTCGCGAACGCGCAGCCGCCCTTTGCAGGGGGGCCTGTGCAAAGGCTGGACAGCGCCGCCCGGCTGCCCTTAGACCGGGGGTGGGCGGGCCAAATCCGTCCGGGCGCGAACAGGAAGCCGATGACCGATTTTGCCGCCACCAGAACGATGTTTCAAATCCCCGAGGGCGTGATTTATCTGGACGGGAACTCGCTGGGTCCGCTGCCGGCGGCAGCGCCGGCGCGGGTCGCCGAGATGCTGACCCGGGAATGGGGCGACATGCTGATCACCGGCTGGAACCGGGCCGGGTGGATGACGCAGCCCTTGTCGCTGGGCGACCGGGTGGGGCGGTTGATCGGGGCCGGGCTCGGGCAGGTGGTGCTGGGCGACACGTTGTCGATCAAGGTCTATCAGGCTCTGGCCGCGGCGCTGGAAACCCGACCCGACAGGCGCGTGGTGCTCAGCGACAGCGGCAATTTCCCGTCCGATCTGTACATGGCCAAAGGGTTGCTGAAAACGCTGGGCAAGGGGCATGAATTGCGCGTCGTGCCGCCCGAGGCGGTGGCCGAGCACCTGACCGAAGAGATCGCGGTGCTGATGCTGACCGAAGTCGATTATCGCACCGGGCGCTGGCACGACATGGCCGCGCTGACCCGTCAGGCGCATGCGGTGGGCGCAGCGACGGTATGGGACCTGGCCCATTCCGCCGGGGCCGTGCCCGTCGATCTGGCCGGCACGGCAGCGGATTTTGCCGTCGGCTGCACCTATAAGTACCTCAACGGCGGTCCCGGGGCGCCGGCCTTTATCTATGTCGCGCCACGCCATGCCGATCGCGCCCTGCCCGCCCTGTCCGGCTGGCTGGGCCATGACGCCCCTTTTGCCTTTGAGCCCGCCTATCGGCCCGGCAGCGGGGTGACGCGGATGCGGGTCGGCACCCCGCCAGTGATCCAGATGGCCGCACTGGATGCGGCTTTGGCCATTTGGGAGGGGGTCGACATCGGCGATCTGCGCCGCCGTTCCGTCGCGTTGTCGGACATGTTCATCGCTCAGATCGAGCAAACCTGCCCGATGCTGCGCCTGGCCAGCCCGCGGGACAGCGCCCGGCGGGGCAGTCAGGTCTCGTTTTATTGCGACGATGGTTATGCGGTCATGCAGGCCCTGATCGATCGCGGCGTGATCGGCGATTTCCGTTCACCGGACCTGATGCGCTTTGGCGTGACTCCGCTGTATATCGACGAGACCGACTTGCGCCACGCCGCCGTGGTTCTTGCCGATGTGATGACGAACCGGCTTTGGGATCGCCCCGAGTACAAGGTCCGGTCCGCCGTGACCTGAACTGTGCTGGCCGCGCCGGAACATGCGTACCGCCTGGCGCCCCTGGTTCATCCATGTCCAGTATGGACCCGGGCGGCACGGCAGGGGTCGGCCCGCAGCCAGCCCGCTCCCAGCAGCGCCGCCACCAGCGCCGCACAGCGCGTACAGGCCGGGTATTTCGAAATCGCCGCCTTTGATCCCCCTGAGCACGGCGGTCAGCGTCGCGGATTATGACGCCGCGTCGATGCGGGGTTTTCCCGACACGGTCTTGGACAGGGTGACCCACGCCGCCGGGCGCGGGGTCGCCTTGACCTGCAGTTTCGGCACACCTGTCGCGCAAGTGCAGATGATCGGCGGCATGATCCATGGGCTGTCAGCCGGGTGTTTCGGGGCAACCACCTTTGCCGGACATAAGGTCGAGCCCGTGAAATTCCCGGGTTATGAAGCGCAGCGCCCCCGCGACCGAGGTCGCGCTCCGGCAGACCAAGACGCATCTGGGCGGGGCGGGCGAACCCGGAATGCCACCGGCGATGCCGGCCCGTGGCACGGCGCCGTTCGATCTGGCCCGACGCCGCGCCCGCGTGATGCCGTTCATGCACAGCTAGGATCTGTTGACCTGAGCGCGCGGCCCGCGCCATCGGACAGGGCCGGCCAGCCGCGCAGGATGTCCGCCAGAGCAGCCCAGTCGGTATATTCCGCGTCGGCATGCGGATCGACGTCCTGATCGCGTTGCGAGGCGATCCAGCGCATCGCCCAGGATTTGACGAAATCATACTGGGAAAAGCGGAACGCGCCCGCCACGTGATGGATCGCGTCCGGGCGCCACCCTGTGTCGTCGCAGAACCCGGCGGCGATCCGACGCAGTTCATGCCAGTCGCCGGGGTCTTTGCCCGCAGCCGCCAAGGACACCTGCAAGAACATCGTCGGCAGGGTGTTCAGCGCCGCGCCATGCGCCGTGGCGAACCCGGCCAGTTCGGATTGCAAACGCCCGCCATGCACCGACCCGGCCAGAATGGCGGCATCGCAGGTGGCCAGTTCCAGAGGCTCGGCATCGGTGACCGCCAGCAGTTCGACAGCATGGCCCAGCGCGAACAACTGATCGGCGCAGAACCGGCAGATCTTGCGGGTCTGTCCCTCGGTCGTGGCATAACAGATCAGAATTCTCATCGTCCCACCCATGGTTTCGCTCCCCGCAGACACCATGTCACCGACCGGCAGGCCGCGCCTTGAGCCGGATCAACCCGGCGCTGCCGGCGGAAAACGGGGACGGGTTTCGCCAGCCATTAAGGCGGGGACCAAGCGGTGTTCAAAATCGAGCGCGGGTGTCAGCCGGTCTTGCGCAGGTCCGGTCGCGCCGCCCAAATCCGCACGGCATCGCCAAAGGCGCGAAACAGCGGCCGCGAGACAGGATCGTTGGCGGCGTCCCATTCCGGGTGCCACTGCACGGCCATGGTAAAGCCGGGCGCATCCTTGACAAGGATCGCCTCGGGGGTGCCGTCCGGCGCATGGCCCTCGATGACGATACGGCTGCCGGGATGCTTTATCCCCTGCCCGTGCAACGTGTTGGTCATCACCTCGGTGGCTCCGAACAGCTTGTGAAACGCGCCGCCCTCGACCAGCGTCACCTTGTGGCGCAACGCGAATTTCTCTTCCAGCGTGCCGTCCGGCGGCATCCGGTGGTTCATCCGCCCCGGCAGATCCCGGATTTCGGGATAGAGCGTGCCGCCCATCGCCACGTTGACCTCTTGAAAGCCGCGGCAGATGCCGAAAAACGGCTGGCCGCGCTCGACGCAGGCACGCACCAGCGGCAGGGTGATCGCGTCCCGCGCCCGGTCAAAGGCGCCATGCGCCTCGGTCACCGCCTCGCCATATTCCTCGGGATGCACGTTCGGCCGCCCGCCGGTCAGCAGGAACCCGTCGCAGGTCTGCAGCAGTTCGTCGACCGACAGAAACCGCGGGTCCGCCGGGATCAGCATCGGCATGCAGCCCGCGACCTCGGCCACGGCCTCGGAATTGTGCGACCCGCCGGCATGGGCCGGGTACTGGTCATTCAGCAGGTAGGAATTTCCGATGATGCCGACGATGGGGCGAGTCACGCGACTCTCCTTTGCTGTTGCCTAAGCCATGGCGCGCAGGCCTGTTGATCGCGGTCCGCGCCGCCTAAGAAGATGAGCGCCAACCCACCAAGGTCAATATCGATGTGAAGGGCACAACGCCACCATCCATCCGCGTCGCCGCTCCGGTCAACTCGGCGACGACCTGCATCTCGCGGCCCTGCGCACCGACCAACCGGCCCATGATGGCGGTGATATCCGCCTGTAGGGATTGCCACTCGGTCGCCGCCGCGCCAGCCAGCACAGGATTGCGGGTTGCAAGACGGCCACCGCCGTTCAGCCGTCCGCCGCCGTTCACGATGTGAAAATCGAACCGGGTATCCGACACCGCCGCGTAACCAAAGAGTTCGGTCAGAGTGCCGACCGCCCCCGCGCCGTGCACCTGCAGCCGTCCCTGAACCGGAAACCCCAGCCCCGACAGATTGTGGATATCGCCCTGGACCGAGGTCACGAAAACCGTGCCGTGAACCGTATAGGTCCCGGGCACGAGCGGTCCCGTGTACATCTGTCCGCCGACGTACCCCTTGAGCCACGCGGTCAGCCACCCGGCGCGATCCAATGGACGGTTCTCGCCGGATTTAAGCCACGAGATTTCGCGGCTCTGCAATTCGGTTCCCGGTGCGGCCGCATGGCCATGCTGACCATGGTCGTCGGCCAAGCCGGAAAAGATCGACAGGGTTTCGCGGGCCAAGGGGCGGACCGGGTCAAAGATCCGTTCGAAATACTCCTGTCCCGGGGCCGTGCGCGTCAGCAAAAAGCCCCGCTCGGATTCCGCTGCTGTCAGGGTGCCGCTGGTCCGGTCCAGACAGACCTCGCTGATCACATTGTGGGTCTGGACCAGATCGGCCAGGCGGCTATAGGTGACGATCGCGATGCCCGCTTCGGCATTGCAGCCGTTCAATCCGACAAATTCGGCGGCGCGTACCGGCACCGCAGCGAGGGCGGCGAAACAGAGAAAAATGCAGATGCGCAGGTACATGCAGGCATTCTGCAATGGTTTTTGCGCGAACACAAATGCGCGTTGTCCGTGGATAATCCGCGCGGTGGGCGCCCCAAGGCACACCACGGGCACAGCCCCGGATCAGATTTCGGCCACCAGCCCCGCGGCCTCGATTCCAGCGCGGGCGACGGCGGCGTCGTTGTCGGAACTGTCGCCCGTGACTCCGACTGCTGCCACCACCGCACCCTCGCGGTCGCGCACCAGCACCCCGCCTGGCACCGGCACGAGCTGGCCGCCGAAAAGCCCGTTCATCGCGGCCATGAAATAGGGCTGCTGTTCGGCCCGCGCCATCTGAGCCGTGCCGGCCATGCCCAGCATCACCGCGCCATGCGCCTTGCCATGGGCAATCGCGAACCGGCCGGGCGCCGCCCCGTCCGCGCGTTCAAAGGCCTGCACATGGCCACCGGAATCCAGCACCACCACCGACAACGGGTTCAACTGCAGTTCGTGCCCCTTTTCGAACGCCTTGCGAATGATCGTGCGCGCTTTGCGCTGTGAAAGACTCATCTCAATTCCCCCCGAGATTATGCTTGTGACCAGGATTTCCGCCCGGCTCGGTAACCGATGTCCGCCCCCGCACAGACCGTGCGGGCGGTTCGACGCCCCTGCAGCGGCGCGCAGCGCTCACCCCTGCGCGGCGGCCTTTTTCTGCAGGCGCCGGGCGTGCAGCACCGGCTCGGTATAGCCCGAGGGCTGCGTGCGCCCCTGGAACACCAGATCGCAGGCCGCCTGAAAGGCGATGCCATCAAAGCCGGGCGCCATCGGGCGATAGTCCGGATCATTGGCATTCTGGCCGTCGACCACCGCCGCCATGCGTTTCATCGCCTCCATCACCTGATCTGTGCCAACCACGCCGTGATGCAGCCAGTTCGCAATATGCTGGGCCGAGATGCGGCAGGTGGCGCGGTCTTCCATCAGGCCGACATCGTGGATATCGGGCACTTTCGAACAGCCGATCCCGTGGTCGATCCAGCGCACCACATAGCCCAGGATGCCCTGTGCGTTGTTCTCGACCTCGCGAATTTTCTGGGTGTCGGTCCAGCGGCGATAGGCGGCCAGGGGGATGTCCAGCACCGCATCGACATGGGCCCGCCGACCGCCGGCCCGCAGCCGGTCCTGAACCGCAAAGACATCGACCTTGTGGTAATGCAGCGCGTGCAGCACCGCCGCTGTCGGGCTGGGCACCCAGGCGGTATTGGCCCCGGCGCGCGGATGGGCGATCTTCTGGTCCAGCATCGCTTCCATCATGTCGGGCATGGCCCACATGCCCTTGCCGATCTGCGCCCGCCCCTGCAGGCCGCATTCCAGTCCGATATCGACATTGCGGTCCTCATAGGCGCCGATCCAGGTCTTGCGCTTGATGAAATCCTTGCGCGAGAACGCCCCGGCCTCCATCGAGGTGTGAATCTCGTCGCCCGTGCGGTCCAGAAAACCGGTATTGATAAAGGCCACGCGGCTCTTGGCGGCATGGATGCATTGTTTCAGGTTGACGCTGGTGCGGCGTTCCTCGTCCATGATGCCGATCTTGACACTGTTGCGCGGCAGGCCCAGCACGTCCTCGACCAGATCAAAGGTGCGCACCGCAAAGGCGACCTCGTCCGGGCCGTGCATCTTGGGCTTGACCACATAGACCGACCCATGCACCGAATTGCCGCCGACGCGCCCCAGGTCATGCTTGGCGATCATGACCGTCATCATCGCGTCCATCAGACCCTCGAACACCTCGTTGCCGTCGCGGTCCAGGATCGCCGGATTGGTCATCAGGTGGCCGACATTGCGCACCCACAACAAGGCCCGCCCCTTCAGCGTCAGCGTGCCACCGTCGCGTCCGACATAGTCGCGATCCGGCGCCAGGCTGCGGGTCACCGGCTTGCCGCCCTTTTGCAGGGTGGCGGACAGGTCGCCGCGCATCAGCCCCAGCCAGTTGTCATAGGCCAGCACCTTGTCCTCGGCATCGACGCAGGCCACCGAATCCTCGCAATCCATGATCGCCGACATGGCGCTTTCCAGGCGGATATCGGCCAGCCCGGCCTGATCGCGGCTGCCGATCGGATGGGCGCGGTCAAAGACCAGTTCGACATGCAGCCCGTGATTGACCAGCACCACCGCGTCGGGCGCCTTGGGATTGCCGCGATAGGCCACGAACTGCTCTGGGTCGGCCAGCGGCAGATCGTCGATCAGCAGCGCGCCGTCATGCACGTGATAGCGGCGGGCATCGGCATGGCTGGTGCCGGCGACCGGAAACGCCTCGTCCAGGAACACCCGCGCCCGCGCGATGACCCGCGCGCCGCGGCCCCGGTCATAACCGCCCGCGGGGGGCGGGCTGCCCATCGCATCGGTGCCGTAAAGCCCGTCATACAGGCTGCCCCAGCGGGCATTGGCGGCGTTCAGCGCATAGCGGGCATTGGTGACCGGCACCACCAGTTGCGGCCCGGGCACCTGCGCGATCTCGGGATCCACATTGTCGGTGTCGATCTGAAAATCCGGCCCCTCGGGCAGCAGATATCCGATCTCTTGCAGGAACGCCTTGTAGGCCTCGTGATCATGCACCTGTCCGCGCCGCGTTACGTGCCAGGCGTCGATCTGGCGCTGCAGGTCGTCGCGCCGCGCCAGCAGCGCCCGGTTCTCGGGGCCCAGCACATGCACCAGCCGCGACAGGCCCGCCCAGAAATCCGCCGGTGCGATGCCGGTGCCCGGCAGGGCGCGGGTCTCGACGAACTCGGCCAGAACCGGTGCGATCTGCAACCCTTCGATGATCCTGCGCTCAGTCATATGCGGTTCCCCCTGCCGGTTGTCGATGTCGGATTGCCGAACTTGGTTAGAGCAATTCGGCCTTTCGGGCAACGAAATGCGGCCCGCCAACTTGCTGCCAATGCCAAAAGGAGCTTCAACAAAATCAATAATATGGCCCGACAGGGGGGCGCCGCGACCGGCCCGGAAGGCGATCTTGACCGACCCTTCCCGCCGCGCTTGCGGCACCGTCATGCCGGCTTGCGGCCCGCGTGCGAAGTTTCTAACCTGCGCGAATTGACATTGCGAGGCCCCCATGCGCGACGCCGCCCCCACGATTTATCTGAAAGACTATGCGCCCTTCGGGTTTCTGGTCGACTCGGTCCATCTGACCTTTGACCTGGCGCCTGATGCCACCCGTGTACACAGCCGGATCGCCTTTCGCCCGAACCCGGATGCGACGGACCGGCGGTTCTTTCTGCATGGCGAAAACCTGACCCTGATCCGCGCCGCGATCGACGATCAGAGCGTGGCCCCCGAGGTGACCGAACAGGGGCTGAGCTGCGCCGTGCCCGATGGCGCCTTCACCTGGGAGGCCGAGGTCGAAATCGACCCGCAGGGCAACACCGCGCTAGAGGGACTCTATATGTCAAATGGCATGTATTGCACCCAATGCGAGGCCGAAGGGTTCCGCAAGATTACCTATTATCCCGACCGCCCCGATGTCATGAGCGTGTTCACGGTTCAGATAAACGGCCCGCATCCGGTGCTATTGTCCAATGGAAACCCCGTCTCGTCGGAACCCAACCGCGCGGTCTGGCACGATCCCTGGCCGAAACCGGCCTATCTGTTTGCGCTGGTGGCCGGCGATCTGGTGGCCCGGTCCGACCGGTTCGAGACCTGTTCGGGCAAACAGGTCGATCTGAACCTGTGGGTGCGCCCCGGCGACGAGGGCAAATGCGCCTTTGGCATGGAGGCTTTGAAGAAATCCATGGCCTGGGACGAACAGGTCTATGGCCGCGAATACGATCTGGACGTGTTCAATATCGTGGCGGTGGACGATTTCAACATGGGCGCGATGGAGAACAAGGGGTTGAACATCTTCAACTCGTCCGCCGTGCTGGCCAGCCCGGAAACAGCCACGGATGCCAATTTCGAACGCATCGAGGCGATCATCGCGCACGAGTATTTCCACAACTGGACCGGCAACCGCATCACCTGCCGCGACTGGTTCCAGCTGTGCCTGAAAGAGGGGCTGACGGTGTTTCGCGACGCCCAGTTCACCGCCGACATGCGCAGCGCGCCGGTCAAGCGGATCACCGACGTGATCGACCTGCGGGCGCGTCAGTTCCCCGAGGATCAGGGACCGCTGGCGCATCCGGTGCGGCCCGAAAGCTTTCAGGAGATCAACAACTTTTACACCGCAACCGTCTATGAAAAGGGCGCCGAGGTGATCGGCATGCTGAAACGCCTGGTCGGTGAATCGGCCTATGCCGAGGCGCTGGATCTGTATTTTGCCCGCCATGACGGGCAGGCCTGCACCATCGAGGACTGGCTGGCGGTTTTTCAGGACGTCACCGGGCGCGACCTTGGCCAGTTCAAACGCTGGTATTCCCAGGCCGGCACCCCGCGCCTGTCGGTGACCGAGGATTGGAGGAATGGCACCTACACGCTGACCTTTACCCAGAACACCCCGCCCAGTGCGGCGACGCCCGACCCGCAACCGCTGGTCCTGCCGATCGATGTCGGCCTGCTGGGCGCCAATGGCGACGAAGTGCTGGCGACGCAGACGCTGGAGATGACCGAGGCCACGCAGAGCTTTGCCTTTGAGGGGCTGAGCGCCCGCCCGGTGCCCTCGATCCTGCGCGGCTTTTCCGCGCCGGTCGTCCTGGAACGGGCAACCGATGCGGCCGAACGCGCCTTTCTGCTGGCGCATGACACCGACCCGTTCAACCGCTGGGAGGCCGGCCGGGCGCTGGCCCGCGACACCCTGATGACCATGGCGACGACCGGCGGGGCCCCCGGCGCGGATTATCTGGACGGGATGCAGGCCGTGCTGCGCGATGACGGTCTGGACCCGGGTTTTCGCGCGCTGATGCTGGCGCAGCCGGGACAATCGGAACTGGCCGGGGCGTTGGCGGATGCCGGCACCGTCCCCGACCCCGACGCCATCTGGCAGGCCAGCGAGGCGCTGAAAACGACGCTGGCCCGGCATCTGCAGGACGATTTGGCGGCGATCCTTGCGGCCTGCCGCATCGACGGACCCTATCGCCCCGATCCCGACCAGACCGGCAAACGCGCTCTGGCGGGCGCGGTGCTGGCGCTGATCAGCCGGCTGGATGGCGGCGCGGCGGCGGCGGCGCAATATGCCGAGGCCGACAACATGACGCTGCAATTGTCCGCCCTGGCCTGCCTTTTGGTCGCCGGCAAGGGGGAAAACCAGATCGCGGCGTTTTACGATCAATGGCAGCAGGACCGCCTGGTGATTGACAAATGGTTCGGCCTGCAAATTTCTCATGCGGAACCGGACATGGCCGCGGCAGTGACCGATGCGCTGACCCGGCACGCCGATTTCAACTGGAAGAACCCGAACCGCTTCCGCGCTACGCTGGGGGCGCTGGCTATGAACCATGCCGGATTTCACGCCGCGGACGGGGCGGGATACCGGTTGCTGGCGGATTGGCTGATCCGGCTGGACCCGGTGAACCCGCAGACCACGGCGCGCATGTGCAGCGCCTTTCAGACCTGGCCTCGCTATGATGCAGGGCGCCAGGCGCTGATCCGCGCCCAGCTGGACCGCATTCTGGCCACGCCCGACCTGTCGCGCGACACGACCGAGATGATCTCCCGTATCCTGGGAGCCGCCTGAATGCGCAAGACGTTGCTGATCACCGGCGCCAGTGCCGGTATCGGCGCCGCCACAGCGCGGCTGGCCGCCACACGCGGCTATGATCTGGCCCTGAACTGCCGCAGCGACATGGCCGGAGCACAGGATGTCGCCAAGGCGGCCAGCGCTGCCGGAGCGCGCTGCCTGATCTATCAGGCCGATCTGGCCGATCCCGACCAGATCGACGCAATGTTCCAGGGCATAGATGCCGATTTCGGGCACCTGGACGCGCTTGTGAACAATGCCGGCATCACCGACCAGACAACGCGGGTCACCGAACTGACCCATGCCCGGCTGCGACGCATGTTCGATGTCAACGTGATCGGCGCCATGCTGGTGGCCAAGCAGGCGGTGCTCTTGATGCAGGCCGAAGGCGGTGGCGGCGCGATCGTCAACGTCTCTTCGGCGGCGGCGCGGCTGGGGTCGGGCGGCATCTATGTCGACTATGCCGCCTGCAAGGCCGCCATAGACACCTTTACCAAGGGGCTGGCCGACGAGGTCGCCGGCGAGGGCATTCGCGTGAACGCGGTCCGGCCCGGCCTGATCGACACCGCCATTCACGCCAGGGGCGGCGACCCGGACCGCGCCAGAAAACAACTGAACACAGTGCCAATGCAGCGCCTGGGAACGCCGGACGAGGTCGCCGAGACGATCCTGTTTCTGCTGTCGGATCAGGCCAGCTATGTCACCGGCGCCGTGCTGGACGTCGCCGGCGGACGCTGATGGCGGCGGATTTCACCTTTTCACGTCAGGGCCGATCGCCGCGCATTTTGGCCCTGCTGATCGCGATCTATGCCACCCTCGTGGCCGCCGTTCTGCTGATCGACGCGGCCTGGTGGCTGATGCTGCTGCTGGCGCTGCCGACCCTGCCCGCGCTTTGGGACGTCGTGAACAACACAGGCGCCGGTCTTTGCCTTGGCGATACGCGGCTGAACTGGCACTCGGGCCGACGCAGCGGCACGCTGGAGCTGGCAGAAATCGATCATGTGCGCATGGACACGCGCTGGGATTTCTCGGTCCGGGTGCGCGCGGTCCAACGGAACGGCAAGCGCGTGCAACTGCCGTTTGAATCCGTGCCGCCGCATCGCGACTTTGAAACCGCCCTGCAAGCGCGCGGCGTCAGCGTCCGGCGCGGGCATTTTTCGATCCTGTGACACCGGCGCCACCCTTGCCCCGCAGCCGCCGCTGGCCTAGAAGGCGGACCGACACGCACAAGAGGCACATTCATGCTGGACCTGAGCTATACCACGCCCAAAATCAAAACCATCGCCGGTGCCAAACACGACTGGGAACTGGTGATCGGCATGGAGGTGCACGCGCAGGTCAGCTCGAACGCCAAGCTGTTCTCGGGCGCCTCGACGCAATTCGGGGCGGAACCCAATTCCAACGTCGCCTTTGTCGACGCCGCCATGCCCGGCATGCTGCCGGTGATCAACGAATATTGCGTCGAACAGGCGGTGCGCACCGGGCTGGGCCTGAAGGCGGAAATCAACCTGACCAGCGCCTTTGACCGCAAGAACTATTTCTATCCGGACCTGCCGCAGGGCTATCAGATTTCCCAGCTCTACCACCCGATCGTCGGCGAAGGCGAAGTGCTGGTCGAAATGGGCGAAGGCGTGGCGCGCAAGGTGCGCATCGAACGCATCCACATCGAACAGGACGCGGGCAAGTCGATCCACGACATGGACCCGAACATGTCCTTTGTCGATCTCAACCGCACCGGTGTCGCGCTGATGGAAATCGTCAGCCGCCCCGACATCCGCGGCCCCGAAGAGGCCGCCGCCTATGTCACCAAGCTGCGCCAGATCCTGCGCTATCTGGGCACCTGTGACGGCAACATGCAGAACGGCAACCTGCGCGCCGATGTCAACGTGTCGATCTGCCTGCCCGGCGCTTATGAGAAATACCAGGAAACTCAGGATTTCAGCCATCTGGGCACCCGCTGCGAGATCAAGAACATGAACTCTATGCGGTTCATCCAGCAGGCCATCGAGGTCGAGGCCCGCCGGCAGATCGCCATCGTCGAAGGCGGCGGCAAGGTCGAGCAGGAAACCCGGCTCTATGATCCGGACAAGGGCGAAACCCGGTCGATGCGCAGCAAGGAAGAGGCGCATGATTATCGCTATTTCCCCGATCCCGACCTGTTGCCGCTGGAAATCGAACAGAGCTGGGTCGATGACATCGCCGCCAATCTGCCGGAACTGCCGGACGAGAAAAAGGCGCGGTTCATCGCCGATTTCGGCCTGTCGGACTATGACGCCTCGGTGCTGACGGCCGATCTGGAATCGGCGGCCTATTTCGAGGCCGTGGCCAAGGGGCGCGACGGCAAGCTGGCGGCGAACTGGGTGATCAACGAACTGTTCGGGCGGCTCAAGAAAGAAGACCACGGCATCACCGAAAGCCCGGTCAGCCCGGATCAGCTGGGCGGTATCATCGCGCTGATCGGCAAGGGCGACATCTCGGGCAAGATCGCCAAGGAGCTGTTCGAGATCGTCTATACCGAGGGCGGCGACCCCGCCGAGATCGTCGAGAAACGCGGTATGAAACAGGTCACCGACACCGGCGCCATCGAGGCCGCGGTCGACCAGATCATCGCCGACAACCCGGCACAGGTGGAAAAGGCCAAGGTCAATCCGAAACTGGCCGGCTGGTTCGTCGGTCAGGTGATGAAAGCCACCGGCGGCAAGGCCAACCCCAAAGCGGTGAACGAGATCGTTTCCAAGAAACTGTCGAATTGACGACATTGGGTGCGCAATGGCGGATTTGACCGGCAAATCTGCGTGCGCCCCCCCTGACGGGGACGCGCCTTGGCTGTCCGTTAACCATGTCATCAGCGCCAAGCTGGGGCTTTAAGTCGTCTGGAGAGATCGGAGTTCCGCACGGCTCCTGCTACGAAACCATGCCCGTTATCCGCCCGTTTCAATCCCAACCGGACCATTCTGCAGTTTTTGTTGCTTGATGTGCGTTTCGGGCTGGGCCGGCACGGTGTTCCGCCAGACGCGGTTGCCCGGTGACCCGATCCGTCCTAGCCTCGGCCCGGGACGGGGGAGCGGATGCAATGGATCCGATCGGGAACTCGATCAGGCTGATCATCGCAGTGGGCGGGTTCGCCGCGAAGCCAGGATTGTTGACCGGCCTCAGGTCGGGCGTTTCGGTTCTCGACACGTTAAAGGAGATGGCCGCGACCCCGCCCCCGGCCCTATCGCGGCTGGCCAATGATCTGACCGAAACGGCGCGGATCAGATTCAAGAACACACCAAATCTGCCCAAGGATGCCGAAGTGTTGTTTGGCCAGATGGTCGAACAGGGCCTGCCGGACGCGCAAGAGATCATTGCAGCCAATCTGCGGGCCGCAACCATCTGCGAGGGGATGCTGGCCAAACTGGACCAAGTCGAACATACCCGCGCGCCGATGCCCACGCTGTTCCGTAACGTGACCGTGCCAGCGCTAGAAGCGGTGCTGGCCGAAAAAAGTTTCACCGAAGACCTGATGCCGGCCTGGATGGCCGAGGTCTCGGGGACGCTGGCCCATATCCGGAATCTTGTCCAGCAGCTACAGACCCAATCGGACAAGACTGCGCGCGAACTGGGGCTCAGCCATGGTCTCGTGATCGCTCTGGCCCGGCGTTATGCGGAGGGCAGTCCGGAGGATTTCGACAGTGCGCTTTCGGGACTGGAGCACGCCCTGGAAACGGTTGCCGCCGAACGCGAAAAGGTATGCCTGCCCGGCAATGTGTCTGACGCTGTGGATGCGGCCGTGACGCGAGTCGACGAGTTGAACGAACAGGGTCAGATTGATGCGGCGGAAGCGGCATTGGTCGCGGAACTGGAACGACAAGAGGCCGCAGAGGCGCGGTTGATCGCCAAGGGGATCGCGCAAGCCGTATTGACGCGAAACGTCGCGTTTGCGGTGCGACTGGAATTGAAAAGATTGGCTCTGGACGGAGGCAGTTTCGAAGATCTGCGTATCGTGTTGGATACTTGGTATGTACGCGGACGGGACAGTGGGCTTCGATTTGACCTGGAAGTGGCGATAGCCTTGGCAAAGGAATGCCTGCGCCGCGCGTCATGCCCTGATCAGCGCGGCACGGCGCAGAACTATCTCGGAGTTGCGCTGCTCGCACTCGGCGAGCGAGAGAGCGGCGCCGAAAAGTTACATCAGGCGGTTGCCGCCTTCGAAGACGCACTCAAGGAATGGTCACGTGAACGGCAGCCACTTGACTGGGCGAGTGCGCAGAACAACCTGGGTTCCGCTTTGGCGAATCTTCAAAAACGGGAATCTGATACCGCGCGGCTGTACGATGCCATCACCGCCTTTGAGAACGCGCTAAGGGAATGGACACGCGAGCGCGTGCCGCGCGACTGGGCGACGGCACAGAACAACCTGGGCAATGCTCTGTCATCACTGGGCGATCGCGTTTTTGGCACCGAGAAACTTTACGATGCGGTCGATGCGTACAAGAAGGCACTAACGGTATTCACCCGAAAACGGGAACCCCAGAGTTGGGCGGCAACACAAAACAACCTTGGCATCGCGCTGCGGGCGATCGGACAACGCGAGAGCGGCACCTACAACCTGCAAAAGGCCCTCGCAGCATATGACGAGGCGCTCAAAGACAGAACCCGCCAGCAGGTTCCTTTGGACTGGGCGGTTACGCAAAACAATGTATGCAAAGCCTACATTACCTTTTTCGACAAGACCGGCGACACAAGGCACCTGGACCGGGCGCAGGTGCATCTCGATGGCGCGCGGGAGGTGATTGAAGAGATGCAGGCAAGCCAATATCTGAAAGCTGCGGCAAATCTTCAGAAAGAATTGGATCAACGGCGGTCAACAGGATGAAAGTCTCCTTGTAGATGGTGGCGGCTTTCGTTGGCCGGGGCGAGCGGTTAGGTTTACCGCAGCGGATCAGAAGGAGAGTGCCGATGCGTGAAGCCGCCCCGTTCATGTCCAGCGTGATGACCGTGAAACCGGACTGGATCGACTATAACGGCCATATGAACATGGCCTATTACAACGTGCTGTTCGATACCTGCGCGGATGAGGCTTACGAGCTGCTGGGCCTGGGGCCGGACTATGCCCGGACGCGGCGCCTGACCACCTATACGGCCGAGTTTCACATCTGCTATCTGCGCGAACTGCATCTGGGCGACAAGGTGCGCGTCAGTTTCCAGTTGCTGGATCATGATGACAGCAAATTCCACACCTATCAGGAACTCTTTCACGAAGATGGCTGGCGGGCTGCTACCGGCGAGACTTTGGGGCTGCATATCGACATGAGCGGGCCGAAAGTGGCACCGTTTCCACCCGATGTGGCCGGCAAGTTCGCGACCATGGCGGCGGCGCATTCAACGCTGCCCCGGCCGGACCGCGCGGGCCGCAACATCGGCATCCGGCGCCGGGATTAGGGTCTGGCCTTCTCTTTGCGGGCTGCGCTAGGGTGCGCGCGTCAGCAAGCAGGGACAGCAGATGCCGCGCTATGAATACAAGGTCGTGCCCGCCCCGGCCAAGGGGCAGAAATCCAAGGGTGTAAAGACCCCGGAGGGGCGGTTCGCGCTGTCCGTCGAGGCGCTGTTGAACGAGATGGCCGCGTCGGGCTGGGAATATCTGCGCGCCGAACTGCTGCCCAGCGAAGAGCGGGCCGGTCTGACCGGCACCACAACCACATGGCGCAATGTTCTGGTGTTTCAGCGCCTGCAGGACGAAGCGGAGGAGTACCAGCCGCGCGTGCTGGACACACCGGGCTCTGAGGCGCCGGCAGTGGTGCCCGCGCCAACGCTGCAGGATCTGGACCCGGACGACCCTCCGCGGCTGGCCGTCGGTGCCACCCATGCGGTGCAGCCCGACAGCGCAGCGGGCCGTCAAACGGCCGACGCAGAAAACCACGCCGGCACCGACACGCCGCCGGACTTTCCCGCGCGGCGCTGAACTGCGGTCAACGCGGGTTCAGCGGTATCAGGTGTCAATGTCCAGCGACAGAGCGTGGATGCGACCGACCAGTTCGGCCCCCAGCGCGGAATGCACGGCGCGATGGCGCTGGATGCGCGACTGACCGCCGAAAGCGGCGGCACGGATGCGCACGTTGAAATGGCTCTGACCGCCCTCGCGATACCCGGCATGGCCGCGATGGCGCTCGCTGTCATCCACCACCTCCAGTTCGGACGGGGCAAAGGCAGCGCTAAGCCGCGCACGGATATCTTCGGTCACATTCATTTGCTTCACATGCGACATTTTTTTCGCCGCACCCTCTTCTATCTGACGCGTCATACTCTAAACTCCTGTCTCCGAGTCGGAAAGATGTGTCGAAGAAGGTGCCCGCAATGACAAAGTCAGACCCGTTTGGATTCGACATGTCGGTGAAGTCCGCCAAGAAAAAGAACCCGCGCGGGCGTCGCAGCATGTCGGGCGCTTCCGAAACATCGGTGCGGCAATGCCATCACGAGGGCTGTCAGGAGGCGGGCAAGTTCCGCGCGCCCAAGGCCCCGGACGTGCTGGATGATTTCTATTGGTTCTGCCAGCAGCACGTGCGCGAATATAACCTGAAGTGGAACTTTTTTGACGGCACCACCGAGGCCGAGATCAACGCGCAGCAATCCAAGGACAAGGTCTGGGAGCGCACGACGAAACCGATGACCGACCCCGAGGCGCAGGCCTGGGCCCGGCTGGGCATCGAGGACCCGCACCAGGTGCTGGGCGCGAACGCGACCCAGAACCCGGGGCGCAATGCCGGCGGCGGCCGCCGCCTGCCCCCGACCGAACGACGCGCCATCGAAATTCTTGAGGCCAAGGACAACTGGACCAAGACCGAGGTACGCAAGGCCTACAAGAAACTGATCAAGGTGCTGCATCCGGACATGAATGGCGGCGACCGCAGCCAGGAAGAACAATTGCAGCAAGTGGTCTGGGCCTGGGACCAGATCAAGGTCAGCCGCAACTTCAAGACCTAGGGCGACCGGAACCGGCGGCAGCATACGGCGATTATCCGTCGCTGCCGTGCAGTTTGTACAGGTTGCAGTCCCCCGGTACGCCCTTGAGACGATGCACACCGGCAGGCTGGAACTCCAGGTCCGATCCGACGACCAGATCGCGCACCGTTTCCGAAACCCAAATTTCGTTGCCCTGACTGACATCAAGCAGGCGCGCCGCGACTGTGACCGCAAGTCCGCTGATGTCGTTGTCGCGGCGCAGGCATTCACCGGCATGCAGACCGGCGCGCACGCTCAGTCCCAGCTTCCGCACCTCATCGGACAACATCCGGGCTGCGGCGATCACCCGGCTGGGTCCCGGAAAGGTTGCCAACACGCCGTCGCCCAGGGTTTTCACCAGTCGCCCTTGATTGCAGGCGATGGCCCTACGGGCGGCAGCATCATGGGCTTCGATCAGATCATGCAACGCGGCGTCGCCGACCTGCGCGGCCCGGTCTGTCGAACCGACGATATCGGTCATCAGTATGCTGACCAGGACACGATCCCGGGGCTTTTCGTGGCTGGCCGAGCAGGCGAAACCGGTAATTTCGGCGGCGATACGGTCGACGTCGCCGATCCAAGGCATGTGGTCCTCGCGGTCGAGAATCCTCAGTTCGGCATTGGGCAGGTTCTCTGCGAGGTAACGCGCCTCGGGCACCGAAACGACCCGGTCATTGCTGGAGTGCAGCACCAGTGCCGGCACCTGAACCGCCGGCAGAATCGGCCGGATATCGATTTCCTGGTTCAACCGGGTCAGCGCCAGCGCCGAGCCCGGGCTGGCGGATTGCGTGAACAACCGGTTTATGAACGCGCGCTCTGCTGCATCTTGGGCCACGGATGGCGCGCGTAGCTCCAGCAGATACCCCAGATCACCCCAGCGCGCCTCAAGCTCGGCCAGGGTGGTTTCAAAATCGCCCGGCCGTGCCCCCAACGGCCAGTCCGGCTTCCACGCCCGACAGGGAAAACAGCCCGCCAGCACGATCGAGCGGACCCGTTCCGGATAGGTTGCGGCAAAGACCGTCGTCATGTTGCCGCCTTCGCTGACGCCAAAGAGCGTGGCCTTGTCGCTGCCGGCCGCATCCATGACTGCCCGGATATCATCGGCCCGTTGCTCCAGCGTCGGTGCGCCGACATTGCGGTCGGACATGCCGGTGCCACGTTTATCGAACAGGATCAGACGGCACTTTTCCGCCAACAGGGACAGCAACCGGTTATAGCCGGGATGTTCCCAGATCACGTCGATATTGTGCAGCCACCCGCTGGCATAGACCAGATCGATCGGCCCCTTGCCGACGACCTGATAGGCGATGGCCACCTCTCCTGCCTTGGTGAACCGCGTCTGGGGTTTGGATCTCATCGCCTTTTTCGCCTGTGTTGTACCGCACCCCATCATACACACCCGCTGCAATTTTTCGAGACGCCGGACATTGTCGCACCGGATCCGCCGAATATGCCGATCCTGTGTAATCCGCATCACAGACGCTGCCCCCCGACAATGCCACAGTCGGCTCATCACCGCAGAGCTAAGGACGCTGCAGGTGAAGGCCACGGGGGACATCATCGAATCCGACCTGTCCAATGCAATGACCGCGCTCATCGGGCTGACCGCTGTTGGGTACGCAGCGGCCACCGCAGGGATGCAGCTGACCACAGAGTCGCCGTCTGCGGTAGCGTTGGCACTGCTGGCAGGCGGGTTTCTGGTGGCCGTCGTGGCCGAACCGTCCTGCTGCCCAGCAGCAACCCGGAGATCATGTAGCTGGCGATCTCCGCTATGGAATGGTTGCGTATTCCGGGCTTTGCTTTGCCGCGGCTGACGCGCTCAGCCTGTAACGATGGGCTGGAGCCGGGCCCTTGCCAAGCTCCATCGGTGTTAAGTTAACGGAAGAGAAGACATTGATCTCCATGCCCAAGTGTTCAGGGCAGGGCATCGAACCAGTCGAGCACGGCCTGCCGCCACCCTATTGGCACCCCATGCCCGCCCTTGGTGAGCTTTAGCCGGATTGACCCTGCGGCGCACTCGGTCCAGTCTTTCTGCATGGAACCATCGTCGCCAAAACTGTTCTTGGCGCTTCCCATGCAATTGTTCGTGCGGCGCCAGACATCAACACCTTTCATGACGTTTCCCTGGGCAAAATCGATGCCCGCCCATGTCAATTCACGCCCTTCGAACGGAACCATCTGATCCTCAAGTCCGTGTGTGTGAAACAGATGAACGGGTGCCGCGCAGTCTTCGACCATGGGTTCCCAGAACGCCCCCGCCACGGAGGCGAACCCTTTGCCGATTTCCGGCGAAAAGCAGGCCAAATCCCAAACCATGGAACCGCCTCGGGAAAAGCCCGCGATCAGGATGCGGGACTGGTCAAGGCCGAAACGCCGCACCGCGTCGGCGCGCACGGCCGCGATAAAGGCAATATCGTCTCTTGCCCGGTCATATCCGTCGGCGACGCCCCAATCGAGCTTATCCACCTCGGGAAAAGGTTGGCCGCTGGGCATAATCACGGCAAAACCGCGACGGGCAAAAGGTTCTACGTAACCGGGATTCTGGATCATCACTTTGCCGGACCGACCCCAACCATGCAGCCAGATCACGGCAGGTGGTTCAATCGATCCCTCGGGTATGACGGCGTAATACTCGCCCAGTTCGGTCCCGCAAGGGTTGGCCGGGCCGCCACATGCGTCATCCAGGGCCGGCAGAATCCTCGGCGTTGCAACACTTAGAAGTATCGCTATGCCGATTGTCAGAAGCCAGCGAGGCATTTCGAGAAGCATCGCACGTACTCCTCTGTCGTTTCAACGCTTGATCTCATAGCATATAATTGCCCGGCTCAGAAGATTCCGCCCGGAAAACTCGCAAGCTCGACCCTTCCTCGCCATCTGAGACCTGCCGCCATATTCATACGATCACGCCGATCCGCCGAATACCCGTTCCATCCTCAATGGAGACATACAGTTCCCATCGGTGCCGACCACAACCGCCGATGGCCCGGCCACGTCGACCACGCCCATGCCTATCCAGGAAACACCGGTTCAGCGCGGCGTTGGCTGGTGTTCCGCTGCCCTTCCCCTTGCTCTTGTCTGCGTTATGTTGCACCAGAAGCGGATTCGTACCCTTTACCGGGGGCTCAGGACAAGGACGACGGGCATGGCCGATGGCGCAATGGACATGAATGCGAAACCCACCGAGGACATCTCGGTCATGGACGTGTTCGGGATCGACACACCGATGATGGTCAGGGGGTTCGCCGAGCGCAGCGACCGTGTGCCCGAGATCGACCATACCTATAAATTCGACCCCGATACGACGCTGGCTATCCTGGCCGGCTTCACCCACAACCGGCGGGTGATGATCCAGGGCTATCACGGCACCGGCAAATCCACCCATATCGAACAGGTTGCCGCGCGGCTGAACTGGCCGACCGTGCGGGTGAATCTGGACAGTCATATCAGCCGCATCGACCTGATCGGCAAGGACGCGATCAAGCTGCGCGACGGCAAGCAGGTGACCGAGTTCCACGAAGGTATCCTGCCCTGGGCGCTGCGCAATCCGACCGCCATTGTCTTTGACGAATACGACGCCGGCCGCGCCGACGTGATGTTCGTGATCCAGCGGGTGCTGGAGCATGACGGCAAGCTGACGCTGCTGGACCAGAACGAAATCATCACGCCAAATCGCTATTTCCGCCTGTTCGCGACGTCGAACACCGTCGGTCTGGGCGATACGACCGGCCTGTATCACGGCACCCAGCAGATCAACCAGGCGCAGATGGACCGCTGGTCGCTGGTGGCGACGCTGAACTATCTGAGCCACGACGCCGAAAGCGCCATCGTGCTGGCCAAGGCGCCGCATTACAACACCGAAAAGGGCCGCAAGATCATCGGCCAGATGGTGACCGTGGCCGACCTGACCCGCACCGCCTTTATGAATGGCGATCTGTCCACCGTGATGAGCCCCCGGACGGTGATCACCTGGGCGCAGAATGCCGAAATCTTCCGCAATGTGGGCTATGCGTTCCGTCTGTCGTTCCTGAACAAATGCGACGAACTGGAACGCCAGACCGTGGCCGAGTTCTACCAGCGGTGTTTTGACGAGGAACTGCCGGAAAGTGCCGCCAGCACGGCGCTGGGGTAAGCCCGCCGGCCAGAAAGCGGAATGCCGGACGCTGCCGCCCTTGAAATTCGTGTGCAGGTGGCGAATCCTTCCCCGTCCCTGTCCGAAGGGGCCAAGCTGTCGTGAAAGATGTGGCGAATGATTAAGAAACCCTCCGACAACCCCGCCGATCCGTTCAAGAAGGCCCTGGCCGAAGCCACCAAGGTGATGGCCAATGATCCGGATCTGACGATCAGCTATACCGCCGATCCCTCGGGCCTGTCGGGCGAGGCCATGCGCCTGCCCCATGTCAGCCGCCGGATGACCCGCGAAGAGGTGCTGCTGGCCCGCGGCACGGCGGATGCGCTGGCCCTGAACCGGAAATATCACAGCGAAAAGACCCATGCGCGCTATGCCCCGCCGGGCGACATGGCGCGCGATCTCTATGAGGCGATGGAAACCGCCCGCTGCGAGGCGATGGGCGCGCGCGACATGCCCGGCACGGCGGGCAATATCGACGCCAAGATCGGCAACGAGGCCCTGCGCCGGGGCTATGACCAGATCACCGAGGCCTCCGAGGCACCGCTGGCCACGGCGGCCGGCTATCTGGTGCGCCATCTGGCCACCGGCCGCAAAATGCCGGCTGGGGCCGAGAACGTCATGAACCTGTGGCGCGACTTTATCGAGACCAAGGCCGGGGGCACCTTGCCCGATCTGCAGGATACGCTGTCGGATCAGACCGCTTTTGCCAAATTCGCGCGGCAGGTGATCGCGGATCTGGGTTATGGCGACCAGTTGGGCGATGATCCGGACAGTCAGGACGACGAGGACGAGGACCAGGCCGAAGACGATCTGCAGGACGATCAGGATCCGGACAGCACCGGCCAGGACGACGATGACGACAATGTCGAGGCGGACCCCGAACAGAGCCAGGAGGATCAGCAGGACCAGAGCCAGGCACAGGTGACGGCCGAGGATCTGGCGGATCAGGAACTGGGCGAAGATGCCGAAATGCCCGAAGGCGAGGCGCCGCTGGAACCGCCGCCGCCCCAGCCGATCTCGGAGGCCGACCCCAACTACACGGTCTACAATGCCGATCATGACGAGGAAATCGCCGCCGAGGATCTGGCCGACCCCGTGGAACTGGAACGCCTGCGTGCCTATCTGGATCAGCAGCTGGAACCGCTGAAAGGCGCGGTCAGCCGGCTGGCCAACAAGCTGCAGCGCCGGCTGCAGGCGCAGCAGAACCGCAGCTGGGAGTTCGACCGCGAAGAGGGCATTCTGGATGCCGGGCGGCTGGCGCGCGTGGTCGCCAACCCGACCACGCCGCTCAGTTTCAAGGTCGAAAAGGACACCGAGTTCCGCGACACGCTGGTGACCCTTCTGCTGGACAATTCCGGCTCGATGCGCGGCCGCCCGATCTCGATCGCGGCGATCTGCGCCGACGTTCTGGCGCGCACGCTGGAACGCTGCAGCGTCAAGGTCGAAATCCTGGGCTTTACCACCCGCGCCTGGAAGGGCGGGCTGGCCCGCGAAGCCTGGCTGGCCGACGGTCGCCCGCAGCAGCCGGGACGCCTGAACGACCTGCGCCACATCGTTTACAAGAGCGCCGACGCGCCGTGGCGGCGGGCACGGCCCAATCTGGGGCTGATGATGAAAGAAGGTCTGCTCAAGGAAAATATCGACGGCGAGGCGCTGGAATGGGCGCATCGGCGCATGGTGCACCGGCGCGAGGCCCGCAAGATCCTGATGGTGATTTCAGACGGCGCCCCGGTGGACGATTCCACCCTGTCGGTGAACCCCGCCAATTATCTGGAAAAGCACCTTCGCGATGTCATCGCCATGGTCGAGAAACGCCGTGCCGTCGAGTTGCTGGCCATCGGCATCGGCCATGACGTCACACGGTATTACGACCGTGCCGTCACGATCACCGATGTCGAGCAACTGGCGGGCGCGATGACCGAACAGCTTGCCGGCCTGTTTGACAAGGATCCCAGGGCCCGGGCGCGGCTGATGGGCATACGCAGGGTCGGCTAGGCCGGTGGTTCAGTTGTTGCCGTAAAGCTTGTAGGTTTCGCCATAGCAAGCGCTCAGCAGGCCGGTGACGTTGGTCACCGATGTGACCTCGGTTTCGGTGTCGTCGAACGTCACCTGCCAATAGCTGAGCCCGATGAAATTGCCGTTGCGATCATGCGCATTGCTGGTGGCGCACAGGGTGGTGGCCCCGTCGTGGCGCACCGGGCGGGACAGCTCCAGCCCGACGATCTTTCCGGCGCCGCCGGCATTTTCCACCAGCGCATCCACCGCCAGATCGGGCAGTTCGACCTTTTCCTCGGTGCCTTCGGCCGACGCCGCATATGGCGCAAGGGCAAGGCAGGCGATACAGAGAATTCGCGTCATTTTCAGGGCTTTCCATTGTCCGGCAAAAGAGTAGCAAAGCCGCACGACCGCCACCAGCCCAAGCCGCCTATGGACATTTGCCCCCTGCCCGCTCAGGTTTCGCCGCAGATTGTGGAAACGGAGATGCGCCATGTTCCAGACATTCGAAGTCACCGCCCGCCCCGATCAGGGGCCGCCGCGGCTGGCGCGGTTGCGCGCGCAATTGCGCGACGCGGACCTGGATGGTTTTCTGGTGCCCCGCGCCGATGCGTACCAAGGCGAATATGTTGCCGACCGCGACGCCCGGCTGGCCTGGCTGACCGGGTTCACCGGCTCGGCCGGGTTCTGCGCCGCGCTGCGAGACGTGGCCGGGGTCTTCATCGACGGGCGCTATCGCACCCAGGTCAAGGCCCAGGTGGCCGACATCTTCACCCCCGTGCCCTGGCCCGATGTGCAATTGACGGACTGGCTGAAACAGCAATTGCCCGATGGCGGAAAGGTCGGCTACGATCCCTGGCTGCATACCGTGGCCGAGGTTGAGCGCTGGACGAAGGAACTGAAGGACAGCGGCATTGCGATGGTGCAGAGCGCCAATCTGGTCGACCGTATCTGGACCGACCAGCCCGCCGCGCCGACGCAGCCGGTCGCGGCCCACCCCCTGCAATTTGCCGGCGAAGCGGCGGCCGAGAAATGCGCACGTCTGGCCGCCGACCTGAGCGCGGCCGGGCAAAAGGCCGCGGTGATCACCCAACCGGATTCGATCATGTGGCTGCTGAACATCCGCGGCGCGGACATCGCCCGCAACCCGGTGGCGCACGGGTTCGCGATCCTGCACCAGGACAGTCGGGTCGATCTGTTCATGGCGTCTGAAAAACTGGCGCGTCTGGGCGACCATTTGGCCGACACCGTGAAGGTCTGCGCACCCGGTACGTTCATTGCCGCGCTGGCGGCGCTGGACGGCCCTGTCCGGGTCGACCGGAGCACGGCGCCGCAAAAGATCGCCGATGCGCTGGGTGCGGCGGCAGAGTTCGGCGACGATCCATGCGCTTTGCCCAAGGCACGCAAGAATGCGGCCGAGATTGCCGGCAGCGCTGCGGCGCATCTGCGCGACGGTGCCGCCGTGGTCGAACTGCTGGCCTGGCTTGACGACCAGCCGCCCGGCAGCATCACCGAAATCCGCGTGGTACGCCACCTCGAAGAGCTGCGCCGCCGGGACGACAATCTGCGCGACATCAGTTTCGACACCATCGCCGGAACCGGCGCCAATGGCGCGATCATGCATTACCGGGTGACCGAAGAGACCGACAGCGTGCTGCAGAACGGGCATATTCTGGTGCTGGACAGCGGCGGGCAATATCTGGACGGCACCACCGACATCACCCGCAGCGTCGCAATCGGCACGGTCGGCGCCGAGGAACGCGCCGCCTTCACCCGTGTCCTGCAAGGCATGATCGCCATGAGCGCGCTGCGCTGGCCCAAGGGGCTGGCCGGGCGCGACATCGAGGCGGTGGGCCGCATGCCGCTGTGGCTGGCCGGGCAGGATTTCAACCACGGGCTGGGCCACGGCGTCGGGGCCTATCTTTGCGTGCATGAAGGTCCGCAACGGCTGAGCCGCCTTTCCACGGTGCCGCTGCAACCGGGCATGATCCTGTCCAACGAACCCGGCTATTACCGCGAGGGCGCCTTTGGCATCCGCATCGAGAACCTGCTGGTCGTCCAGCCCGCGCCGGCCCTGCCTGGCGACGACCCCGAGCGCGAGATGCTGTGCTGGCGAACCCTGACCTTTGCGCCCATCGATCGCCGGCTGATCGTCACCGGCATGCTGACCGCTGCCGAGCGCGGCTGGCTGAACGCGTATCATGCACAAGTCGCCGAAAAGATCGGGCCGCGGCTGGGCGACAGGGCAAAAAAATGGCTGGATGCGGCCACTGCCCCGGTGTAAGGCCGGGGCAAGCTATTTGAGGCCTGTCCGCGGGCCGCAACGCGACTATGACCAAGGAGAAAGCAATATGGCCGATCACATCCGGGTCCGCAGGCTGGAGGGCACATGGAGCGTCCGCTCGGGCGGTGCCGTACTGGGAGAAACCCAGAACGCATTGGAGCTGAGCGAAGGCGATCTGGCCCCGGTGGTCTATTTCCCGCGCGCCGATATCGCCATGGCGATGCTGGACCGCACCGACAAGACAACCGAATGCCCGCACAAGGGCGTCGCGAACTATTATTCGATCGTCAACATGTCTACGACGGACGAGAACGCGGTCTGGACCTATGAGACGCCGCATGCCGCGGTGGCGGCCATCAAGGACCATCTGGCATTTTACCCAACCTCCCGGGTCCGCGTCGAACGGATCTGAGCGCAGGCGCCTCTGCCCGTCACGCGCCCCGCGTCAGGAATGCTCCTCGGCGGCGGTGGCCGCCAGCGCGCGATTATAGGCCTTGAGCGCATCGATATGAAACAGGGCGCCGACCAGTTCGGGTTGGTCATCCCCGTCACCGATCACCACCACCGGCAGGTACCCGTCCGTCCCCTGTTCCAGTTGCGGCAGCGCCGATTCAAGGGTGCTGGACGGGGTGATGCAGACCCCCTGGGCGATCAGTTCCGCGCAGCGTTCGACCAGCGCGGCATCCAGCTTGTCCGACGGGCGCATGACCGACCCGGCCTGGAACATCGACAGCAGATACGCCTGCGGCCCCTTGGCCACGTGAATGCCGCGCCGCTCCAGCTGGGTCAGGAAAAACGAGCGGTCCACCAGGCGGGACGCCAGGGCCGTCGACAGGCTGACTGACACCATCACGGCCAGTCCGATCTGCCAGTCTCCGCTGAGCTCGAAAACGATCAACGTGGTCGAGATCGGCGCGCCCAATACCGCGGCGGCCACCGCCCCCATACCGGCAAAGGCATAAAGCGTCGGAGTCCCCGAGACATCGGGCAGGATGCCGGTGGCGACGATGCCAAAGGCCAGCCCGGCCAGCGCGCCGACCATCAGCGAAGGCGAGAACATGCCGCCCCCCATCCGCCCGCCAAAGGTGATCGCGACGGCGGCGGTCTTCAGCACCGTGAACACGATGGCCTCGTTCAGCAACAGATCGCCCTTGAGCGCCAGCAGCGTGGNGCCGACCATCAGCGAAGGCGAGAACATGCCGCCCCCCATCCGCCCGCCAAAGGTGATCGCGACGGCGGCGGTCTTCAGCACCGTGAACACGATGGCCTCGTTCAGCAACAGATCGCCCTTGAGCGCCAGCAGCGTGGTTTCATAGCCCACACCGATGATATGCGGATACCAGATCGCCATGGCGCCCAGCAGCCCCCCGGACAAGGCCGGGCGCAGCCAGCGCGGAATGCCGAAACGGGCCTGCACATGGTCGCCCATATCCTCGGTCCAGAATGTCGCCCGCATCAACACCGCCGCGACAACGCCACAGAACAGGCCCAGCAGCAGAAAGGCCGGAAGTTCGACATAGAATTGCAGCGGTCCCGGCGTGATCAGGTTGAACTCGGCCACGTCGCCGAAATTCAGCCGGTTGATCACCGTGCCGGCGACGCTGGCGATGACGATGGGGGCAAAGGCATGCATGGCGAAATGGCGCAGCACCACTTCGAGCGCAAACAGCGCCCCGGCGATCGGGGCATTGAAACTGGCCGAGACGGCGGCGGCCACCGCGCAGCCCAAGAGGTCGCGGCCGGTGATGCCGTCGGCATGGATGCGGTTGCTGACCCAGGTCGCCACCACGCCGGCCATGTGTACGACCGGCCCCTCGCGCCCCGACGAGCCGCCGGAACTGAGAGTGATCAGCGAGGCGATGGCCGAGGCGATGCCTTCGCGGGTTTCGACACGGCCATCCCCCAGCGCCGAGCCTTCGATCACGTCGGCCACCGCGCGCACCCGTCCGTCGTCGGTGAACCGGTGCAGGATCAGACCGACGCACAGCCCGCCGACGATGGGAATGACCAGAACCCAGTACCAGGGCAGCCACAGCGCATGGCTGTGCAGGTATTGCACGTCATCAGTGCCATACAGCGCCGTTTGCAGGGCCGAGATGCCCAGGCGGAATCCCAGGGCGGCAAACCCGGCGGCGATGCCGATGACCAGTGCGATGAACCAGAACTGGATCTGGCTGGGTCCACGCTGGCGCAGCACCCGCACCCCGCCACGGCAGGCGGCAGCAGCCTGAACCAGTTGCTGCGAGAGGATCGCGCGAAGAGAGTCGGGCATGGGCGCCTCGGGAATGACCTTCCTACTGTTTAGGGCAGGCCCTAGCGGCGGGAAACCCCGCCTGCGCGCATCGCTGCGGAACCGATGCAGCCGCGCCGCGCAATCCGCCGGCCGCGCCGCTAGCCCGCCAACAGGGCGCGGGCAGCGGCCCGGGCCTCGTCGGTAATGGTGTCACCGGCCAGCATGCGGGCGATCTCGTCCACCCGGTCGGACGCGGGCAGATCGACGACGCGCGACAGGGTGATACCGTCGGTCACCTGTTTGCGCACCTGCCAGTGATGCGCGCCCCGGGCAGCGACCTGCGGGCTGTGGGTGACCACCAGAACCTGGCCGCCGCGGGCCAGATCGGCCAGCCGCCGGCCCACCGCATCGGCGGTGGCGCCGCCGACACCGCGGTCAATCTCGTCAAAAATCATGGTCAACCCGCTGTCCGGCCCGGTCAGGCAGACCTTGAGCGCCAGCAGGAACCGGCTGAGTTCGCCGCCCGAGGCGATCTTGTTCAACGGCCCCGCCGGCGCGCCCGGATTGGTGGCCACGGTGAATACCGCTGTGTCGCGCCCCTCGGGGCCGGGATCGGCGGACGACAGGACGGTGCGGAAATCGGCCCGCTCCATCTTGAGCGGCGCCAGTTCGGCCATGACCGCCTTGTCCAACGCGGTCGCGGCGGTGGCGCGGGCCTGGCTGAGCCGGGCGGCCGCGGCATCATACGCGGCCTCGGCGGCCTGCAAATCCGCCCGCTGGCGGAACAGATCCGCGTCGCCCTGATCCAGCGCCGCCAGCCGGTCCCGCAGGGTAACGGCAAAGGCGTTCAGATCGTCAGGTGCCGTGTCGTGCTTGCGCGCCAGCGCCCGGATCGCGAACAGGCGTTCCTCGGTGGCCTCCAGTTCATGCGGATCGAAATCCAGCGCCTCCAGACTGGCCTCGATGCCCGATTGCGCCTCGCCCAGCTCGATCATCGCCCGGTTCAGCGCCGCCAGCGGCGCATCCAGCGTGCCGTCGGCGCGCTCGATCACGCCATCCAGCCAGCGCAGCGCCTCGCCCATGGCCCCTTCGGCCCCCTTGCCGCCCAACAGCGCATGGGCGCGCACCACGTCGTCGCGGATGCGCGCCGCCGCCTGCATCTTGCGGCGGCTGGCATCCAGAGTCGCGTCTTCGCCCGGTTGCGGGTCGAGCTGGTCCAGTTCCGCCACGGCATGGCGCAGGAACTCTTCTTCGGCACGGATCGCCGCCAGCGCCGCCTCGGTTTCCGTCACCGCCCGCCGCGCCCGGCCCAACGTGGTCCAGGTGCCGCGGGTCTGGTCGCGCTCGGCGTTCAGACCGCCAAAGGCATCCAGCAGCGCCCGGTGCCCGCGCGGATCCAGCAGACCGCGGTCGTCATGCTGGCCGTGCAGTTCGACCAGAGTGTCGGACAGGGCCCGCAGCACCTCGCCCGAACAGCGCCGGTCATTGACCCAGGCCGTCTTGCGGCCATCGGTGCTGTTGATGCGGCGCAGGATCAGTTCGTCGCCGCCGGGCAACCCGGCCTCGTCCAGAACCGCGTGCGCCGCATGTTCCGGCGGCAAATCAAACACCGCGACCACCTCGCCGCGTTGCGCCCCCTGGCGCACCAGTTCGGCGCGCCCGCGCCAGCCCAGCACGAAACCCAGCGAGTCCAGCAGGATGGATTTGCCGGCCCCGGTCTCGCCGGTCAGCACGTTCAGCCCCGGCTGAAACGTCAGTTCCAGCCGGTCGATGATCAACATGTCGCGGATATCAAGTGCGCGCAGCATCTGAACCGTCTGGCAGACAAGGCACCCCCGCCGCCCCTAGAGCCACTGGCCCTTGATCGACTGGCGATAGATATTGCTCAGCCAGTTGTTGCCGCGATCCTTCATCTTCAGCCCCTGGCTGGTCAGCAACTGATAGGCGTCCTGATACCATTCCGAGGATTGGTAATTATAGCCCAGGATCGCCCCCGCCGTCTGTGCCTCCTCCACCAGGCCCAGAGACAGGTAGCTTTCGATCAGCCGGAACAACGCCTCGGCGGTGTGGCTGGTGGTCTGGAAGTCCTCGACCACGACGCGGAACCGGTTGATAGCCGCGGTGAAATGGCCGCGGCGCAGATAATAGCGGCCGATCTCCATTTCCTTGCCCGCCAGATGGTCAAAGGCCAGGTCGAACTTGAGAATCGCGGTGGTGGCATATTCGCTGTCGGGATAGACCTCGATCACCGTCCGCAGCGCCTGCAGCGCCTGAAATGTCAGCCCCTGATCGCGCCCGACCTCGTCGATCTGGTCATAATAGCTGAGCGCCAGCAGATACTGGGCATAGGCGGCATCCTCATCCGCCGGGTAGAAATCGATAAACCGCTGCGCCGCGGCGCGGCTGTTGGGATAGTCCTTACCCTGATGAAAGGAATAGGCCTGCATGATCAGCGCCCGTTTGGCCCAGCTGGAATAGGGGTACAGCCGTTCGACCTCGGCAAAGTAATAGGCAGCGTCATCAGTGCGGTCGCGATTCAACTCGAACTCACCGCGTTCGAAAATCTGTTCCGGCGAATAGCCGTCCAGAGATTGCGTGCGATCCGCGCGCAACGACGAGCCGCCGCCGCAAGCGGCCAACACGACCATGAGGAGAACGGTGCCAATGAATTTGGCCCTGGATTTGCCACCGATCATTCTAGACCAACCTCGTCACCTGTCGGGAACTCCCCGGATTGCGGTCGGGTCTAGCACAATAATTTCAGGTGCAAAACGCCTTATGGTCATCCGGTGTGCCGAACCTGAATGGCCGTTCAACTTGCGGCCTCAGGCCACCTGAGGGATTTCCGCCCAGACCAGCCCCTGGCCGGGCAAACGCTCGGCCTCTTGGCCATCGCAAACCACCATGCGCACCGCGCCGGGTGTGGCAAACAGTTCGCGCAGCAAGGTGTTGGTCAGCGAATGCCCGGCGCGCTCGCCGACATAACGCCCCAGAATCGGACCACCGGCCAGCGCCAGGTCCCCCAGAGCATCCAGCATCTTGTGACGCACGGCTTCGTCCACATGCCGGAACCCGCCGGGGCTGAGCACCTCGTCGCCATCCACAACGACGGCGTTCTCCAGTGTCCCGCCCAAGGCCAGGCCGTGTTCATGCATCGCATCCACATCCGCCTGCCGGCAGAAGGTGCGGCTGTCGCACAGTTCCCGGGCAAATGCACCGTTGCGCATGTCCAGAACCTTGCTTTGACGGCCGATGGCGGCGTCTTCAAAGTCGATATGGAACTCGATCTCGAAATTCTCCGACGGCAGCAGCGTGGCGCGGGCGCCGTCCTTTTCCACGGTCACCGGCTTGAGGATCTGCAGCGCGACCACCGGGGCCGCCTGGGCCTGAACGCCGCGCTCCATGATGCCGCGCACGAAAGGCGCGGACGAGCCGTCCAGAATGGGCACTTCGGGGCCGTCAATGTCGATCACCGCATTGTTCACGCCGCAGCCGACAAGGGCCGCCATCACATGTTCGACAGTCGAAACCGAGACACCGGCCTCGTTCAACAAACGGGTACAAAGAGGACTGCGCTCGACCCGGTCCCACAGGGCGGGAATCGTCGCGTTGCCAAGCAGGATATCGGTACGGCGAAAACGAATGCCGGTGCCAATAGGCGCCGGGCGCAGGACCATATGGGCGGCCGCACCGCTATGCAGACCGACACCATGAAATTCTACCGGGGCTTTAAGCGTATGTTGCAAGACGAGCCTCTAACCGTTTCTCCAGCCACGTTCGGGCCGGCGTGAACTCAGTTAAGCGGGGCTGGCGTCTGCCTCAACTCAATCTTTGCAACCGAATGAAACATGCATGTAACGAATCGGCAGAACCCTGCCGCATCCCGCTCATGCCATTGTTACAAAAGGAAAAAGGGCCACCGGAAAGTGGCCCCTCTAACGAGAATTGTGACAGGATCAGTTGGCCTGACGGCGCAAGAACGCGGGAATTTCGATCCGATCCTGATCCTGATCCACATCTTCCTGGGCCTGTGGGCGGGGGGCTGGCTGGTGCATCTGCGGCTGCTGGCGCACGGCCTGGACACCCCGTTCGGACGGGGTATCGCCAGCATGGCCGGTCATTCTGTTGATCAGCGAATTGACGCTGAAACGGGCCTTGTCGGCGCTGGCGGCGACACTTTGGCCCCGTTGCGGCGCTGACGGCACCTTTTGCGCCGCGACCTGCAGACGTTTCAGGGTTTCGGGCGACGGCGTGCCCGGGGTCGCCGCGCGCGGCGCAACAAATGCGGCAGGCTGGGATTCGACCTGTTCGCTGCGCGGCTCGAATGCCGGCATCTCGGGGCGATATGCCGGCGGCGGCAGATCGTCATCCGCGGCACGCTCTGGCGCCACCTCTTCGGCGCGCGGCTCGAACAGGTTCTCGACCGGCGCGTCCTCGATGACCGTGTCGACCGGCTGCTCGCGATCTTCAAACAGGCTCGGTTCCTCGGGGGCCTGGGCAGCCACGGCTGCCACTTGTTCCTGCTGCGGCTCCGGCGCTTCCTCTGCGGTGACGGTCGCGCGCAGCGGCGCCGACATCGAGCGGCGCGGCACCGGGATATCGGTGTTCACATCCATCGCATCGATGCCGGTGGCGACGACGCTGACCCGCATCAGGCCCTGCATGTCGGTGTCCAAAGTCGAGCCGACGATGATGTTGGCGTCCGGGTCGACCTCTTCGCGGATGCGGTTGGCGGCTTCGTCCAGTTCGAACAGGGTCAGGTCGTGGCTGCCGGTGATGTTGATCAGCACGCCCTTTGCGCCGCGCAGGCTGATCTCGTCCAGCAGCGGGTTGGCGATGGCCTTTTCGGCGGCCTGGATTGCGCGATCCTCGCCCTCGGCCTCGCCCGTGCCCATCATCGCCTTGCCCATCTCGTCCATCACGGCGCGCACATCGGCAAAGTCCAGGTTGATCAGGCCCGGCCGCACCATCAGGTCGGTCACGCCCTTGACGCCCTGATACAGCACGTCATCGGCCATCGAGAAGGCTTCGGTAAAGGTGGTTTTCTCGTTCGCCAGCCGGAACAGGTTCTGGTTGGGAATGATGATCAGGGTATCGACGACCTTTTGCAGGTTCTCGACCCCGTCTTCGGCCTGGCGCATGCGTTTGGCGCCCTCGAACTGGAAGGGCTTGGTGACGACGCCGACGGTCAATACGCCCAATTCCCGCGCCGCCTGGGCGATGATCGGGGCCGCACCGGTGCCGGTGCCGCCACCCATGCCGGCGGTGATGAAACACATATGTGCGCCGGCCAGATGATCGACGATCTGCTCGATGCTTTCCTCGGCCGCCGCGGCACCGACGCTGGCCCGGGCGCCCGCGCCCAACCCTTCGGTCACCTTGACGCCCAGCTGCACCCGGTTTTCCGAGGCGCTCTGCTGCAGAGCCTGTGCATCCGTGTTGGCAACCACGAACTCGACCCCGTCGAGCTGTTTTTCGATCATGTTGTTGACCGCGTTGCCGCCTGCCCCGCCGACACCGAACACGGTGATCCGAGGTTTCAAGTCGTCCTGTCCGGGCATCGAAAGGTTCAATGTCATCTGAGTTCCGCCTGTGCTGCCGACCCGCATTCGCGGGTATTTTTACGTTGTATTCTCCCGACTCTACCTGCCTGCATGTCGGGCGTCACCAAAAAAAACGTGAATTTGCCCCATTATATGGGCATTTCCACGCAAAAATCCGCGCGATCTGGATGTTCTGGCAAGATATTGCGTTTACCAATTGTCCTTGAACCATTTTACCGCCCGCCGCAGCGATCGCCGCGGATAGCGGTCGACCGGGATTTCAAAGTCCCACCATTCGTCCTGGGGATGGGCCGCGAACAGCGCCAGCCCGACCGCTCCGGCAAATCCCGGCCCGGTCGCGGCCTGCGGCAGCCCGTGCACCCGCAGCGGCCGTCCCAGCCGGACCTGCTGGCCCAGGATACGGCTGGCCAGCCCGTCCAGACCGGGAATCTGGCTGCCGCCGCCGGTCAGCACGATCTGCTGGCTGGGCAGGTGTTCGAACCCGGCCGCATCCAGACGGGCGCGCACCTCTTCCAGGATTTCTTCGACCCGCGGGCGCATGATGCCGATCAGTTCGGCGCGGCTGACGGTGCGCCGGTCATGTTCGTAATCCCCGGTATCGCCGCCGATCTCGATCATCTCGCGATCGTCCATGCCGGTGGCATGCACGCCCCCGTAAAAGGTCTTGATCCGTTCCGCATTCGCCGCCGGGATGCCCAGCCCCATCGAGATGTCGGCGGTCACGTGGTCCCCGCCCATGCGCACGCAATCGGCATAGATCATGTGCTTCTTCATAAAGATCGACACACCGGTTGCGCCACCGCCGATATCGATGCAGGCCGCGCCCAGTTCCTGCTCGTCCTCGACCAGCGCCGAGATGCCGCTGGCATAGGCAGAGCTGGCGATACCCGCCAGTTCGAGGTCGCAGCGCTTGACACAATGCACCAGGTTCTGCACCGCGGCGGCATCCACCGTTAGCATGTGCATGTCCACCGACAGGACCTGACCCAGTTGCCCGCGCGGGTCGTTTAGCCCCGAGCGGTGATCCAGCGCGAAGTTCACCGGCTGGGCATGCATGACCTCGCGGTCCGCGCCGAAATCCGGCACCTCGCAGGCGGCCAGCACCCGGGCGACCTCGCTTTCGGTCACCACCTGCCCTTCCAGCTCGACCTGGGCATCCAGCCCATAACTGCGCGGATTGGCGCCCGACAGGCAGGCGATCACATGATCGACCCGGATTTCGGCCATCTTCTGTGCGGCCTGCAACGCCGTGCGAATGGCGCGTTCGGTTTCCTGCATCGCGGTGATTTCGCCGAACTGAACTCCGCGCGACCGGGTGGTGGCGGCGCCGATCACGCGAAACCCGGATTGCCCGGCCAGCGAGCCGATCGAATTATCCTCGCTCAGCCGGCCGGGGCCGTCAAAGCGCAGCACCAGACAGGCGGTCTTGGAACTGCCGACATCCAGAATGGCGATGACCCCGCGTTGCAGCGCCTGTTGCCGCATCTGCCGCATCGCCCGTTGTGTGTGATAGAAATCTGCCATTCGTCACTGCCCGCTTGCGTTGATTTCCCGGATTCGCCACCAGTCCTGGACGGCGTCCGATGTCATTCTTAAGGTCGGCCGCGCCATCAGCCGCATGTCCACGACGGCGACGTCGCGTTCCAGCATGTCCTGCGCCTGCCCCAGGGCAATCACCCGTTCCAGCGCGCTGACCGGGTCGGCACCGGGCAGCAGGATGCGCTGATCGCGGTCCAGCACCACGTCCCAGCGCCGTTCGCCGACGCGCACCAACCCGCGCAGCCGGTCGCCCAGCGGTTCTGCCGCCTCGATCAGCGCCAGCGCCTCGGCGACCCGGTGTTCAGCACCCTCGCCGGCGATCAGGGGCAGATCGCCCCGGACCGAGCGCCGGGGAATGTCCTGGATATGCGCGCCGGTTTCATCCAGCAGTTCAAGCCCGGTGCGGGTGCGCCAGACGACGACGGGCACCCGTTCGGTCACGTCCACCTGCAGGATGCCGCCGGGCCGAACGCGCAGACCTACTGATTTCACTGGCGCCAGTTCCGCGATCCTGGCCCGGATCTGCGCCAGATCCAGATCAAAGGAACTGATCGGAAATTCCAGCGGCACCGCCTGGCGTATCGCGTCCGACAGGTTTGATCCGGCCCCATCGATGGCCATCAGGTTGACCATGAATTCCGGGCGTTCCTCGATGCTGGCGCGAATGTCCGACACCGTCAGCAGCAGCCCCTGCCGCCGCTCGGAATCCGCCAGATACCCCGTGACGGCGGCCAAAATCAGGGTAACCGGGACGCCGATGCGCAGCCCCAGGCGAATGCCCGGCGTCAGCATCCAGCGCTGCATGCGGTATCGCAGACGCGACGGTGCCGGATCGCGCGGCGGCGGGCTTACCGGTTGCATGACGCATCCTCGACCATCCAGCGGCACAAGGCACCAAAGCCGATCCCGATCGACGCGGCCTGTTCCGGGGACAGCGACGTCGGGGTCATGCCCGGCTGGGTGTTGGTCTCCAGCAGCACCAGACCGGCCTCGCCGCGCGCCTCGTCCCAGCGGAAATCGGTGCGGCTGACACCGCGGCACCCCAGAACATCATGCGCGCGCACGGCGTATTCCATACACAGGTCAAAAATCGGCTGCGGGATGTCGGCGGGCACCACGTGGCGCGAGCCGCCGGGTTTGTACTTGGCGTCGTAATCGTACCAGCCATCGGTCAGGATGTCGGTCACGGTCAGGGCCTTGTCCCCCATCACCGTGGTGGTCAGCTCACGCCCCGGGACAAAAGCCTCGACCATCACCTCTGCGGGCATGTCATCGGACAATTGCGGCGGCGCGTCGGCGGCCGCATTGACCAGATAGACCCCGACGGACGAGCCTTCGTTGTTGGGCTTGACCACATAGGGCGGGTCCATCACGTGTCCCGCCATCACCTGCGCCTTTTCGCAGATCAGACTGTGCACCACCGGCAGACCGGCGGCTTCGTAGGCCGCTTTGCTGCGTTGCTTGTCCATGGCCAGGGCCGAGGCCAGAACCCCGGAATGGGTATAGGGCAGGCCCAGCCATTCCAGCAGCCCTTGCACACAGCCATCTTCGCCCCAGCGGCCATGCAGGGCGTTGAACACCACATCCGGCGATGTGGCACGCAAACGGTCGCAGAGGTCTCGCCCTGCGTCCAGTTCCACGACTTCAAATCCTTCGCCCCGCAGAGCGGCGGCGCATTCGCGCCCCGTGGACAGAGACACCTCGCGTTCGGCCGAGGGTCCGCCCATCAATACCGCCACTTTCCGGGGGGTCCTGCTCGGCTGACCCACGACAAGTGCCTCTGTTTTCCCGGACCTTATGAATGGCCGGTGTTCTTTTCTCCCGCTTACGCCGCGCCCGGTATTTTGCCTGTCCGGTTGCGCGATCTGGGATGGTTATTCACCTGCGGGCTTACCAACCCGCATGATTTCCCACTCTAGCGTGATCCCGCTGGAATCGTAAACCTTTTTTCGCACCTCTTCGCCCAACCCTTCGAGATCGGCGGCGGTAGCCCCGCCCGTGTTGATCAGGAAATTCGAGTGTTTCTCGCTCATCTGTGCGCCACCCCGGCGGGCGCCGCGCATCCCGGCCTGGTCGATCACCTTCCAGGCCTTGAGGTCGTGCACGTCATCGGCCCGGCCGGTGCTGGAAAATCCCGCCGGGTTGCGAAAGGTCGACCCGGCGCTGCGGTCGCGCGTCGGCTGGGTTTCGTCGCGTTTGCGCAGCTGGTCCTGCATGCGGGCATGCAGCCCCTCTGCCGGCGCGCGCGCGCCCTGCAGGGTCGCCTCGATCAGCACCGCGCCATCGGGCAGATCGGTCTGGCGATAGCGGAAATTCAGATCCGCCGGGCGCAGGGTGATGATTTCGCCCGCGCGCGTCACCGCCCTGGCACTGACCAGATGATCGGCGACATAGCTGCCGTAACAGCCGGCATTCATCCGCACGGCGCCGCCGATGCTGCCCGGAATGGTGCGCAGAAAGGTCAGATCGACGCCGGCATCGGCGGCCTTGCGCGCCACATGCGCATCCAGCGCCGCCGCGCCGGCGGTCACGGTCTCGCCGTCGATTTCAATGCCATTGAACCCGCGCCCCAGCCGGATCACCACGGCGCGAATGCCGCCATCGCGCACGATCAGATTGCTGCCGACGCCCATGGGGAAGACCGGTATCGCAGGGTCGAGTGCGGCCAGAAACTGCGCCAGGTCCTGCGCATCGGCCGGCTGAAACAGCCAGTCCGCCGGCCCGCCAACCCGCAGCCAGGTCAGGTCGGACAGGTCACGATTCGGCGTCAGTCTGCCGCGCGGGGTCGGGAGGTGGGTCATGCATGCTTGCTAGCCAACCTTGGGTCCGGCCACAAGCAGGTCAACCGCCACCCTTGGACAACAGGTCCTTGGCGGATTTGATGATGGTCCCAGCCTTTTTTGGCGCAAAACACAGTGCACCGACCGCAACACCTGCGTTGACCGGCAATCCCAACAGTGCCGCAAGATATGCCGACCCTCCGATCAGTCCGAACTGAACGGCCCCTGTCCCGGCCTCCCAAACGCCCTGCACGACCTCATCCGCCTTTTGTCGCGGCAGTTCGGCCAGCTTTCGGGAATACAGACGCCACAGCTTTTCGGTCTGTGCCGCCTGCGGTTCCGTGACCGGACCAGCAACGGGCACAGATTTGCGCATCTGAACGATCGCCTCATGCAGCATCAGATAGACGCCAATTTGGCGGATTGCTTCGTCGCGATCGTCATCATCGCGATAATTGCGCGTTTGCAGGCGTTCCAGTTCCAGCAGGATCGAGGATTCAATGGCCTCGTAGGTCGGCGGCAATTCCCTTCTGTTGCGCTCCATGGCCTGCCGGACACCCGCCACCGTGGGTTGCTGCGCAGATGGCAGCGATTGCAATTGCGCGTCCAATCCCTCGTGGTCGGGTTTAGACCTCTTTGCCTCAAGCTTTGCGATCTCCCGCGCAATGGCCTGCGGCCCGGCATCCCAGACCGAATTATCGATCAGGGCGATCTGTTCCAGCAGGTCCCAATCGGGCGTGCGACCGGCCAGCGCGTCCTCGTACCAATTGATCCAGAACGCCCATTCCGGACCGGTGGCCGTGGTTTTCACTTCTTGCCAAAGTCGCGCAAACGGGGGGGCGTGATCGTGCCACAGCGGGGTCGAAAAGACATCGCCGCCCTCAGACAGAATCCGGCAATCCTTTTGGATGCAACTCCAACGCAGGGTTCGAGCGGTACCGTCTCCGGCTTCGTCGGCGACGGTGGCCGCTGCGGCTGTGGCGTTGGCAAAGGAGGTGGTGGCGGTGCATAGGGTGGCGGTGACGAAGGCAGCGTTGGTAATGGAGGCGGTGGCGACGTTGGATAAGGGGCCAACGTAGCCGAGAGCAGCGGCTTGGGCGTGGGAAGCGGCTTGGGCGTGGGAAACGACTTGGGCGAGCGAAGCGGTAGCGGCCTCTCTGATCGCGGTGGTTAGTAGTGGACTAGCAACCCCCGAGATCAGGCAACAGCGCGAAGTCATTAACGCTGTCAAATCCTTTTGCCACACCGTATCCGCCGATGCCTGGGTCCACCAAATCGGCAGAATTCGCATGGCCGCACGGTGCGCAATGGTTACGGCCACGGCCCGGGCGGCGTCCTCATTCAACCCATTCTCTTTGGGCCAGTCGGTCAGCCAGGACTGCAGACTGTCCCGATCCTTGATATCGGCGATGTCGATCATTGCGCCGGACTGTGCTGCGCGGGATGCCGGGCCACGACCCGGACTATGTGCGCGCGGCGCGGTTGCGCAGGGCGCGGCCGCCCAGGGTGCCCATGATCGCCGCGAACAGCGCTGGAAAGACGCCGCCGGTCAGCCAGACAAAGGGAACAAAGGCGGTCTCTTCGTCGCCGGGTTGGATCGTGGCAAGCCAGACGATCAGCACCAGCGACACCAGCGACAGCAGGCTGGGCAACAGCCACAGCCAGCGCCCGGTCAGATAGCGCCCGCTGACAAGCCCGGCAATCGCGCCCAGGATCATCGCGGTCAGGGGCAGAAAGGCAATGGTTCCGGATACGTCCATGTCGGTCTCCTTGCGGGTGCGCAGCGGCGCTGCCCAGTCAGTTCCTGGGCGCGGTCTTGCCCTGCCACAGGCGTTTTGTCCAGCGGCCCAGATAGATCACCGGCCAGCGCAGCACCGACATGCCGGCCAGCAGCACCGCCAGCCCGAGCCAGGGACCGTTCTGATAGGTGACATAGCCCAGGATCGGGATGCCGATGGCGATCAGGGCATAGGCGCGACGCCAGTGATTGTCGCGGCTGGGCAGCATCGCCAGCACATTGGCGGCCAGCGCCCAGAACGCGGCCAGGATCAGCGACGGGGTCATCGGATGTCCCCATTGCGCCGTCGGGTCGGGGAAAAGGCACAAAACGGGTTCATAGCATCCCCGCCAGCGCCACGACCAGCGCCGCAAGCGACAGCACCAGCCCCAGAACCGGCACCGCCAGCGGCACGCGGAACGGCGCCGCCGGGGCGCGGCGTTTCTGCAGGATCAGCGCCAGGTTCACCAGCGCGAACACGGCCAGCAGGATCGACGAGGTGGTTTCCGCCAGCCGCACCAGCGGCACGAACAGCGCCGCCAGCACGACCAGCCCGCCCAACAGCAGAGTGGCCAGGACCGGCGTGCCAAAACGCGGATGCGCGTGGTGAAACACCGCCAGCGCCGGGCTGCGCCGGCCCAGACCGAACAGCACCCGGCTTGCCATGACGATCTGCGCCAGAATGCCGTTCAGGGCGGCAAAGACGGCGATGCCGGCCAGGAACGCGCCATCGCCGCCTTGCCGGGTGCTCCAGACCAGCGCCAGCGGCCCGTCACTGGCCGCCAGCGCCGAGACCGGCACCGCCCGCACCGCCGCCAGCGCCACCAGGGCATAGATCACCGAGGTCACCGCCAGCGAGATCAGGATGGCGCGCGGCAGGGTGCGGCTGGGCCGGTCGACCTCTTCGGCCATGTTGACGATGTCCTCGAAACCGATGAAGGCGAAAAACGCCAGCACCGCGCCCATCCCGACCCCCGGCCACGCGATCGTCGCCGGCGCCACCCAGTCGGCCGACGGCGGTGCCGCCAGCCCGGCCCAGACCACCAGCACCAGCCCGCCGAACTCGATCACCGTGAACACCGCCACCAGCGCCAGGCTTTCCAGCACGCCAAAGACCGCGACGGCGGTCAGCGCGATGCCCAGCACCAGAATCGCCGCGGTCGGGTCGATGCCGGTGACATGGGTCAGATAGCCGACGCCGCCGCGCAGAACCGCACCCGCCGAAACCGTGCCCGCAGCGACGATGGCCAATCCGACCAGCAGCGCCAGCGTCCGGCTGTTCAGCCCCTGTCCCACATAGGCCGCCTCGCCCGCCGCTTCGGGCAGGCGGGTGGCGTATTCGGCATAGCTGAGCGCCGTGGGCGCGACGATCAGCCCGGCCAGGACAAAGGCGAGCGGCGCATAGACGCCGGCATCCGCGGCCACCGCGCCGACCAGCACATAGATGCCGGCGCCGACCATGACGCCGACGCCATAGGCGGTCAGCAATCCCGGTCCGATCCGGCGTTTCAGCGTTTCGGTCATGGCTTGTCAGCCTTTCAGACGCTCCGGCAGCGCGTTGGCCCAGGCGCTGATCGTGCCGGCCCCCAGACAGACGACCATGTCTCCGGGACCGGTCTGTTCGCGCACAAGACGTTCGAGATCTTCCTCGCGATGCAGGGCGCGCGCATGGCGGTGGCCGTGGCGGATCAGCCCGGCGACCAGATCGTCGCGGCTGGCGCCCGCAATCGGCTCTTCGCCGGCGGCGAACACCTCGGCGATGGCGACCACGTCGGCATCGTTGAAACAGGCGCAGAAATCGTCGAACAGCCCGTGCAGGCGGCTGTAGCGATGCGGCTGGTGCACCGCGATCACCCGGCCCTCGGTGGCCTGGCGCGCGGCTTTCAGCACCGCGGCGATTTCCACCGGATGGTGGCCGTAATCGTCGATGATCGTGACGCCGTTGGCTTCACCCACCTTGGTAAAGCGGCGGTTGACACCGCCGAACCGGGCCAGCGCGTCGCGGATCTCGTCGGTCTTCATGCCCAGATGACGGGCCACGGCGACAGCGGACAGGGCGTTGCTGACATTGTGATCGCCGGGCATCGGCAGGGTGCAACCGGTGATCACCTTTTCCTCGGCCTGCAGCTGGATATCGAAATGCGCGACACCCGCCTTGTAGGTCAGGTTGATCGCGCGCACATCGGCCTGGGCGTTGAACCCATAGGTCACCACCCGGCGGTCGCTGATGCGCCCCACCAACGCCTGAACCTCGGGGTGATCCGTGCAGCAGACCGCCAGCCCGTAAAAGGGGATATTGCTGACGAATTCGTAGAACCCGTCGCGCAGCCGGTCAAAATCGCCCCAATGTTCCATGTGTTCCGGGTCGATATTGGTGACGATGGCGATGGTGGCGGGCAGCCGGTTGAAGGTGCCGTCGCTTTCATCCGCCTCGACCACCATCCATTCGCCCTGCCCCATGCGGGCATTGCTGCCATAGGCATGGATGATGCCGCCATTGACCACCGTCGGGTCGAAATGACCGGCAACCATCAGTTCGGCCATCATCGTGGTGGTGGTGGTCTTGCCATGGGTGCCGGCGACCGCGATGTTGGATTTCAGCCGCATCAGTTCGGCCAGCATTTCGGCCCGGCGCACCACCGGCAAGCCGCGCTGGCGCGCCTCGTCCAGTTCCGGGTTGCCCGGTTTGATCGCCGACGAAATCACCACCACCTCGGCGGTGCCCAGATTTTCGGCGCGCTGGCCGACCTGAATCGTGGCGCCCAACTTTTCCAGGCGCGCGGTGATCTTGCTGGCTTTCAGGTCCGACCCCTGGATCGTGTACCCGAGATTCAGCAGGACCTCGGCGATACCGGACATGCCAATACCGCCGATGCCGACGAAATGGATCGGCCCGACATCCATAGGGAGTTTGGTAGCTGCGTTCATGACAGGGCTTCCATCCATCGCGGTTCAACCGTTCCTATTCGCCAATTCCGTGACAAGTGCAACCAGACGCTCTGTCGCGTCGGGCGCGCCGGCCCCCATCGCCGCCCGGCTCATGTGCTGCGCCGCCTGGGGATTGCTCAGAATCGCGGACATCTGTGCGCTCAGGCTGGCGACGTCCAGGGCGCGCTCGGGTATCAGAATGGCGGCGCCGGCCTCGACCAGGCCGCGGGCGTTGGCGGTCTGATGGTCGCCGGCGGCGGCGGCATAGGGGATCAGGATCGCCGGCCGCCCGATCACCGTTAGATCGGCGATGCTTGAGGCGCCGGCACGGCTGATCACCAGCTGCGCCTCGCTCATCCGGCGGGGCACGTCGTGAAAGAACGGTTCGACCTCGGCCTTGATGCCCTGGGCGGCATAGCGGGCGGTGACCCGGTCGATATCCTCGGGGCGGGCCTGATGCGCGATGCGCAGATGACGGCGGATGTCATCGGGCAACGCCGCGGCGGCGTCAGGCACCACGTCCGACAGGATACGCGCACCCTGGCTGCCGCCCATGACCAGCACCGACATCGGATAGTCGCCGGGCGGAATATAGGAGGCCCCGGCGCGATCCAGCACCGCGCTGCGCACCGGGTTGCCCACATGCAGCCCCTGCGCGCCTTCGGGCAACCGGGTCGGCCAGACGCCGCAGGCGACACAGGCCACGCGCGTGGCGAACAGCTGGTTGACCCGGCCCAGCACACCGTTCTGCTCGTGGATCAGGCGCGGCAATTTCAGCAGCACCGCCGCCGACAGGGCAGGAATCGACGGATAGCCGCCAAAACCCACCACCACATCGGGGCGGTCGCGCCGCATCCGCCGTGCCGCGTCCAGCACGCCCAGCGCGATGCGCGGCGCCACCATCGCCTTGGCGACCAGGCCGCCGCGCGCAAAGGTGGCGCTGGAAACCTGGTTGATCTCGGTGGAATGGGGAAAGCCGCCGGTATAGCGCGCACCGCGCGCATCGGTCGACAACTGCACCCGCCAGCCGCGGTTCAGCATCGCCTCGGCCAGCGCCTGGGCGGGGAACATGTGCCCGCCGGTCCCCCCGGCGGCGATCAGCAACAGGGGCGTGGTCATCTGCCGCCCCCGCGCAGCAGATCGGCGATCTCGCCCTGCGGGCGGCTGCGGGTAAAGGCCAGCAGCATGCCCACGGCGATGCCGCCGGCGATCAGCGACGAGCCGCCATAGCTGACAAAGGGCAGCGTCATGCCCTTGGCCGGCAACAGCCGCACGGCGACGCCCATGTTGATCATCGCCTGCACGCCAAAGACGCAGGCCAGACCGGTGCCCGCCAGACGGATGAACGGATCGCGCTCGCGCATCAGCCGGAACAGCGAGCGCAGAACGATCAGCGCATAGAGCGCGATGATGATCAGCACCAGGACCAGTCCGTATTCCTCGGCCGCGACGGCGACGATGAAATCGGTATGGGCATCGGGCAGCGACCATTTTACCTGCCCCTCGCCGACGCCGACACCGAACAGACCGCCCTCGCGGATGGCGTTGGTCGCGTACCCCAGCTGGGTGGTCGGATCGACATCGGGGTTAAGAAAGCCATCGATGCGGCGGGCGAAATGCTCGGAACTGGAATAGGCCAGCGTGCCGCCCAGCACCACCAGAACCGCCATGCCGACCAGCAGCAGCATGGGCGCGCCGGCGACGAAATACATGACGCCCCAGCCAAACAGGATCAGACAGGCCTGGCCGAAATCCGGTTGCAGCACCAGCATCATCACGATCGCCAGGCACAGGGCAAAGGACCAGGCGGTACCCGGCGGCCCGTTGATCTGCTGGCTGGCGGCCAGCATCCAGGCCGCAGCGACGATGAATCCGGGCTTCAGGAATTCCGAGGGCTGCACGCTGGCAAAGCCCAGCGAGTACCAGCGCACCGCGCCCTTGCCGAAATCGGTGCCCAGAACCGGCAGCAGCGCCAAAGCGACAAAGGCACCGAGAAACCCGATCACTGCCAGCCGCCGCACCAGCGTCGGCGACATCATCGAGGTCAGCAGCATTGCGATCAGCGCGGCGCCGCCGAAAATTGCCTGCCGGGTGACATAGTGGAATGGCTCGAACCCGTTGCGCGCCGCCAGCGGCGGCGACGCGGCCAGCCCCAGCAGCAAACCGACCACGAACAGCATCAACACGCAGCCCATCGACCACTTGTCCAATGTCCGCCACCATTTTGGAAGGATGGGTTCGCCGCCCCGTTCGGGGACCGCGCCATAGACCATTTCTGTCATGGTTTACCGCCGTTTCTGCCTCTGCCCGCCCCTTTTCGGGGTCTGTGATCAAAAGGCTACAACAAAACACTGGGTCAGGCCAGAGCCTTCGGCGGGCAACGGCACCGAATCGCCACAGCGTCGTGGTCGTGGCGCCGCGACAAGCGCTGGCGCTTTGCATTGCCTGTCCACGGGGCGTAAAGCGCCCACATGAATTGCGAGACCAGCACATTTGAAACCGTCATTCTGGGGGCCGGCGCCGCCGGGCTGATGTGTGGTGCCCATGCCGGGCCGGACGTGCTGGTGATCGATCATGCCCGCGCGCCGGGGGAAAAGATTCGCATTTCGGGCGGCGGGCGCTGCAATTTCACCAACCTGCACGCGGGCCCCGGGAATTTCCTGTCCGGGAACCCGCATTTTGCCAAATCAGCCCTGGCCCGGTACACGCAATGGGATTTCATAGACCTGGTGGACCGGCACGGCATCACCTGGCACGAGAAAACCCTGGGCCAGCTGTTTTGCGACGGCTCGGCCAAGCAGATCGTCGCCATGTTGCTGGCCGAACTTGACCGCGCCCGAGCCCGGTTGTGGCTGCGGACCGAGCTGCGCAATCTAAGCCGGAGCGACGGCGGCTTTGCGCTGGACCTTGACCGCGAAGGGGCGCGCGTTTCGGTGCGGTGCCGCAATCTGGTGCTGGCCAGCGGCGGCAAGTCGATCCCGGCCATGGGCGCCACCGGTCTGGCCTATGACATTGCCCGCCAATTCGGGCTGGCACTGACCGAGACCCGCCCGGCGCTGGTGCCGCTGACATTTCCGCATGGCCGGTTTGCCGCCCTGTCCGGCGTGTCGCTGCCGGTGCGGCTGACCAACCGGCGCGCCAGCTTTGACGAGGCGCTGCTGTTCACCCATCGCGGCCTGTCGGGCCCCGCAGTTCTGCAAGTGTCGTCCTACTGGCGCGAAGGCGAAGAGATCACCATCGACCTGATCCCGGATCTGCCGCTGGGCGATCTGCTGCGCGCCCAGCGGCAGCGCGGCGGCCGCCGGGCACTGACCACCGAACTGGCGCGGCACCTGCCGGTGCGGCTGGTCGAGATGCTGAAGGACGAACTGGCGCTGTCGGGCAATCTGGCCGACCAGTCCGACCGTGCCCTGACGGCGCTGTGCCAGTCCTTGCGCGACTGGCGGCTGACCCCGTCGGGCAGCGAAGGGTACCGCACCGCCGAGGTGACGCTGGGCGGCATCGACACCGCCGCTCTGTCCTCGAAAACCATGCAGGCAACAGCGGTGCCGGGACTGTATGCGATTGGCGAGGCGGTCGACGTCACCGGCTGGCTGGGCGGCTATAATTTCCAATGGGCCTGGTCCTCGGGGCATGCCGCGGGCACCGCGATCGCGGCGGCGCAGACGAAAACCCGGGTGCCGGCCGGTTAACCGGCCAGATGGCTGCGCACCAGTGCCGTGAAATCGTCGCCACGCTGCTCGAAATTGTCATATTGATCGAAGCTGGCCGCCGCCGGGGCCAGCAGCACGGTGTCGCCCGGTTCCGCCTCGGCCATCGCCCGCGCCACGGCCTGTTCCATCGTGGTACAGATCTCGGCATCGACTTTGAGCTGCAGCGCGAAACCGGCGGCCTCGCGCCCGATCACATAGGCCTTGGCGACGGCGCCGGTGGCCGCGGCCAATCCGGTCAGCCCGCCCTCTTTTTGCAGCCCGCCACAGATCCAGCGGATGCGCGAAAAGGCGCTCAGCGCCTTGGCGGCGCTGTCCACATTGGTCGCCTTGCTGTCATTGACATAGACCACGCCCGCCGCCTCGGCGACGATCTGGCTGCGATGCGGCAGGCCGGGATAGTCCTGCAGCGCGGCTTCGATCCGGCGCGGCGCCAGCCCCAGCGCCCGGCAGGCGGCATAGGCGGCGCAGGCGTTCTGATGGTTGTGGGCGCCGGGCAGTCCGCGCACCGGGCGCAGGTCGATCGACGCCGCTTGCCGGCCCTTGCGGTATTCCGACAGGAACCCCTTGCGGGCAAAAACCTGCCAGCCGGGTCCCACCAGTTTTTGCGTCACCGAGACCCGGATCACCCGGTCATCCGCCACGCCTTCGGACATCTGCCCGGCCAGGAACAGACCTTCGGCCTCGTCCACGCCGATCACGGCCCGGTCCGGTCCGCCCTCGGAAAACAGCCGCCGCTTGGCGGCGAAATAGCCGCCCAGACCGCCATGCCGGTCCAGATGGTCGGGCGACAGGTTGGTAAAGACCGCGATATCCGGCGTCAGGGCGCGCGCCAGATCGGTCTGATAACTGCTGAGTTCCAGCACGATCACCTCGCCATCCCTGGCCGGGTCGATATCCAGGACCCCGCGCCCGATATTGCCGGCCAGCTGCGCCGGGCGCCCGGCGGCGGTCAGAATGTGATGGATCAGCGCCGCCGTTGTGGATTTGCCGTTTGATCCCGTCACCGCGACAATGCGCGGCGCGGTCTCGAACCGGTCCCAGGCCCGGGTCGCGAAGGACCGGAAGAACAGCCCGATATCATTGTCCACCGGCACCCCGGCCCGCAATGCCGCCGCCACCACCGGGTTCGGTTCGGGGTAGAGATGCGGTATGCCGGGCGACACGATCAGCGCCGCCACCCCATCAAAGGCGCCGTGCGCATGCAGATCGCGGCAGACAAAGCCCTCGGCCTCGGCGGCGGCGCGGGCATTGGCGTTGTCGTCCCAGCACAGCGCCTCGGCCCCGCCGGCCCGCAAAGCCCGCGCCGCCGACAGGCCGGACCGGCCCAGCCCCAGCACGGCCACCCGCGCGCCCTCAAATCCGGTTACCGGGATCATCTGCGCCGCCTCCTTTTGCCTGCGCCAAACCGCCGGCACCCTGCCCCAGTGCGACCGGGAATTGCAAGCCCGCTCAGGGCGCGCCGCGTGCGTGCAGATCCCGCAGATTGCCGCGCACGAGCCGCGTGTTGGGATGCTCAGGCCCCAGCGCTGCCTCCAGCACCGCCAACGCCTGGCGAAAATGCGTCTCGGCCTCGGCGCCCCGGCCGGTATCCCGCAACAATCCGGCGAGGTTGTTGAGCAGAAAGGCATAGTTGGGATGCTCCGGCCCCAGCGCCGTACGGGTAATGCCCAGCGCCTGCCGATACAGCGGTTCGGCCGCGTCCGTCTGACCGTCGGCCTCCAGCAGCGAGGCCAGGTTGTTCAGAGCCGCCGCCACGTCGGGATGCCCGCCGCCCAGCGTGCGGCGCTGAATATCCAGCGCCTCGCGAAACAGCGGCTCGGCCTCGTGCAGCCGGTCGGTGGCGCGATAAAGCCCCGCCAGATTGTTCAGATGCGTGGCATATTGCGGATGCTCCGTGCCGATCGTGTCGCGGTCGATCTGCAGCGCCTGCAGGTACAGCGCCTCTGCCTCGTCAAAGCTGTTCCTGACCTCCAGCAAACCGGCCAGGTTGTTCAGATGGGCGGCATAGTCGGGATGCGCGTCGCCGATGGTCGCCCGGTCGATCTCGAGCGCCTTGCGAAACAGCACTTCGGATTCAAAAGCCCGCCCGGTCGTGCGCAGCAGCGAGGCCAGATTGCTCAGATGCGCCGCGTGCAATGCGCTGTCCTCGACGTTTCTGGCGCGATCGATTTCCAGCACCCGGCGATACGCCTTGACCGCCTCGTCATAGCGGCCGACCTGCTGCAACAGCGTCGCCAGGTTGTTCAGGTGGATCGCATGGTCCTGGCTGATCTCGCCGACGGTACGGCGGTCGATCGCCAGCGCCTTGCGATACAGGCTTTCCGCTTCGGCATATTTGCCGATTGTGTCCAGGTTCGTCGCCAGATTGTTCAGCGCCGTGGCGGTTTTGGCATGATCCTCGCCAAAGTCGCGCCGCGCCACGTCGACCAGACGCCGGTCGTTCTCGATCGCGCGGGCGTATTGCCCGTCCAGACGCAGAAACTGACCGGCCGACAACAGCGTGTCATAGGTTGGATTTAATTGCGCCGCCCGGGTGAAATGCCGGGCGGCATCGGCCCAGCGTACCTCGCCATCGGCGATCTGCCCACGGGCATAGGCGGCTTCGGCGGCGCGGGTCACGGCGGCCTCTGCGTCCGCCTCGACCTGGGCGAACAGCGCATCGGCCTTGGAGGTATCGCCGGCGGCCAGCGCCGCCCGCGCTTCGGCCAGGGTTTCCTCGGGCACCGCGCCCTGCAATTCCTGTAGTTGCGCTTCCAGCGCGACGATGCGCGCCCGCGCCTCGTCATAGGCTGCCGGCAGATCCGCCAGCCGCCGGCGCACCTCGTCCAGTTCCGCCTGCAACCGCGCCCGATCCTCGGTCTGGGTCCGCTGCAACTCGGTGGTGATCTGCGTCTTGAGGCGCAACTGGCGCTGCTCGAACTGGGCCAGGGTCATGGTAATCACCGGCTCGGGCGGAGCGGTCTTGGCGACCTGAGCCGGATCGGCCATGATCACCTGACTGTTGTCACCCAGGGTGATCTGGGTGCCGCTGCCGGTCTGCACCGGGCTGTGATCGCCGGTTTGAACCGAGGGCGCCTTGTCCGTGCCCGGCTTTCCGTCCGCCAGTTCAAGACCATACCAACCGGCAACCGCCGCCAGCCCGAGCAGCACCGCCGGTACAACGACCTTGAGGACAGATAGGATGGCGGTCGCGCCGTCCCGGTTGTTCTGATCGCGCCACCAGTTGAAATGGAACATGTGAATGCCAATCCGTATGCGCACAGGATGGCACAAGTCGGTCGGGCGTCAAAGTCCGGTTTCCCGCCTCCTGCCCAGACGAATCGTCCAGAGGCGGGGCGTTGCGGGCGTTCTAGCGCACCTTGAGCGTCGCCAGCCCGATCATCGCCAGGATCAGCGAGATGATCCAGAACCGGATGACGATGGTCGGCTCGGCCCAGCCTTTTTTCTCGTAATGGTGATGGATCGGCGCCATCAGGAACACGCGTTTGCCGGTGGATTTGAAATAGAGCACCTGGATGATCACGCTCAGCGCCTCGACCACGAACAGGCCGCCGACGATGGCCAGAACCAGTTCGTGCTTTGTGACGATGGCGATGGCGCCCAGCGCACCGCCCAGAGCCAGCGAACCGGTATCGCCCATGAACACCGCCGCCGGCGGCGCGTTGTACCACAAAAAGCCCAGCCCGCCGCCGAACAGCGCGGCGGTAAAGATCAGAATTTCGCCGGCTCCGGGCACGTAATGCACGTCGAGATATTCGGTAAAGTCCACCCGTCCGACCGCATAGGCGATGACGCCCAGCGTCGATGCGGCGATCATCACCGGCATGATCGCCAGCCCGTCCAGCCCGTCGGTCAGGTTGACCGCGTTGGCGGCACCGACGATGACGCAGATCGAAAAGGGGATATAGAAATAACCCAGGTTGATCAGCGTATCCTTGAAGACCGGCATCGCCAGCTGTCCCTGCAGCGGCATCGGATGAAAGCGGGCCGCCCAATAGGCCGCGATCGCCGCGATCAGAATGCCCAGTGCCAGCCGCAGCTTGCCCGGAACGCCGGAGGTGTTCTGGCGGCTGACCTTGGCGTAATCATCAGCAAAGCCGATGATCGCGAAACTGAGCGTTACGAACAGCACCAGCCAGACAAAGGGGTTGTCCAGACGCGCCCACAGCACCGTGGCGGTCACCAGTGCACCGACGATCAGCAACCCGCCCATGGTGGGGGTGCCGGCCTTGACGAAATGCCCCTCGGGACCGTCATCGCGGATCGGTTGGCCCTTGCCCTGACGGCGGCGCAGCACCGCGATCAGCGGACGCCCGAAAAGGAACCCGAACAACAGAGCGGTCATGAACGCGCCGCCGGCCCGAAAGGATATGTAGCGGAACAGGTTGAAAACGTCCCCCCCATCCGACAATGCAGTCAACCAATAAAGCATTTCAGCCGTTCCTACTCATCACCTTGTGCCCCATGGCGGGGCCGGGAATGGCCCATTTTGCGGATGGCGTCAACGATCCGCCCCAGCTGCATGCTGAGCGATCCCTTGGCCAGCACCACATCGCCAGCCTGCAGCCGGTTGTGCAGATCCGCCAGCAGCTCGGCGCTGGTTTCGTGGTGTCCGCCGCGTTTGTCCGCCGGCAAGGCGTCGTGCAGCGCCTGCATCAGCGGACCGATGCAATAGACCTGATCGACGGATTGCATGGCGTCCAGTTCCGCGAGGGCGGCATGCATCGCCGCGGCGTCGGGACCCAGTTCCTTCATGTCGCCCAGAAAGGCGATGCGGCGGCCGCGGCCCGGTTCGGTGGCGGCCAGGACCTGCAAGGCCGCGGCCATCGACGTCGGGTTGGCGTTATAGGCATCGTCCAGCAGGATCAGCGTCTTGTCGGTTTCGACCGGGTCCAGCTGGATCACTTCGCGCACGCCGCGCCCGCGATCGGGCGACCAGCGGCCGAGGCTGAGCGCCGCCAGCGCCGGATCGGCGCCCAGAGCCGCCGCCGCGGCCAGCGCGCCGAGGCCGTTCATGGCGAAATGCTGCCCTGCCGTGGCGATCTTGAACAGCAGCGGATTGCCCCGCACCTGGGCGCGGGCAATGGTGGTGTCGTCCTGCACCGCCACATCCAGCAGCCGGTGATCCCGGGCGGTCCGGCCGAACTCGACGATCCGCACACCCAGCGTCCGGGCATGGTCCCGCAGAATGTCCGCCTGCTCGATATCAACATTCAGAACCGCGGTGCCGCCGGGTTCCAGGCCGTCGAGAATCGCGGCCTTTTCCCCGGCGATCTCCGCGACGCTGTCAAAAGCTTCGAGATGCACCGCCGCAACGGTGGTGATCATCGCCACATGCGGGCGGGCCAGGCGCGCCAGCGGTGCGATCTCGCCAGGGTGATTCATGCCGATCTCGATCACCGCATAGTCGGTGTCGCGCGGCATTCGTGCCAGGGTCAGCGGCACGCCCCAATGATTGTTGTAACTGGCGATGCTGGCATGGGTGACCCCCTGCGCGCGCAGCATTTGCGCCAGCATCTCCTTGGTCGAGGTCTTGCCGACGCTGCCGGTGACCGCCACGACGCGGGCCTGCGTGCGGGCGCGTCCCGCGCGGCCCAGCGCCTCGAGCGCGGCCTGCACGTCCGGCACGATCAGCAGCGGCGCATCGTCGCCGACCCCGTCGGGCACATGGCTGACCAGCGCCGCAGCGGCGCCCTTGTCCAGCGCCTGAGCAACGAATTCGTGCCCGTCCCGGGCGGCCTTGAGCGCGACGAACAGATCGCCCGATTGCAGGGTCCGGGTGTCGATCGAAATGCCGGTGGCGGCCCAACTGCCCTGCACCCGCCCACCGACGGCCTCGGCGGCCTCGGCCGCGGTCCAGAGTGTCATGCCATCCCTCCATCCAATGCGGCCACGGCGACGCTGGCCTGTTCCGCGTCGTCAAAAGGCAACACGTCCTGGCCGATGATCTGTCCGGTCTCATGGCCCTTGCCGGCGATCAGCAGCGCGTCGCCCGGCCCCAGCGCGTCGATGCCGCGCAGGATCGCCTCGGCGCGATCCCCCACCTCGGTGGCCTCGGGCGCGCCGGTCAGCACCGCGGCGCGGATTGCGGCAGGGTCCTCGCTGCGTGGGTTGTCATCGGTCACGATGACCAGATCGGCATGGTCGGCGGCTGCCCGCCCCATCAGCGGGCGCTTGCCGGCGTCGCGATCGCCGCCGGCGCCGACAATGGCAATCAGCCGGCCCATCACATGCGGACGCAAGGCGGTCAGCGCCGTGGCCACCGCATCCGGTGTGTGCGCATAATCGACGAACACCGCCGCGCCATTGGCGCGGGTTGCCGCCAGTTGCATCCGGCCACGCACCGTGGTCAGGCGCGGCAGGGTGTCGAACACGTCGCCGGCGGCATCGCCACAGGCGATCACCAGCGCGCAGGCCAACAGCACGTTCTGCGCCTGAAAGCCGCCGATCAGGTTCAGCCGGGTCTGATAGGGCTTGCCGCGATAGGTAAACCGCAGATCCTGACCGGTGGCATCAAAGCGCTGGCCCTGCAGCGCGATGTCGCCCTGCCCCTGACCGGTGGTCAGCACGTGCTGTCCGCGCGCCGCCGCAATGGCACGGATTTCCGCACCGCGCGGATCGTCCAGATTGATCGCCGCCGTACCCGTTGCCGGCAGAACCCGGCGGAACAGGCCCGCCTTGGCGGCGAAATAGGCGTCGAATGTCTCGTGATAATCCAGATGATCCTGGGTGAAATTCGTGAACCCCGCCGCCGTCAGATGCACGCCGTCCAGGCGGCGCTGTTCCAGCCCGTGGCTGGACGCTTCCATCGCGGCATGGGTGATGCCCTGCGCCGAGGCCGCGGCCAGGGTGCGGTGCAGGGTGATCGGTTCCGGCGTGGTATGCGCCAGCGGCGCGCTCCAGGCGCCTTCGACGCCGGTGGTGCCCAGGTTGACGGCCGCATGGCCCAGTTCGGTCCAAATCTGGCGCACGAAACTGGCGACCGAGGTCTTGCCGTTGGTGCCGGTCACCGCGACCATCTTTTCCGGCTGCGCGCCGAACCACAGGGCGGCGGTAAAGGCCAGCGCCTGCCGCGGATCCTCGGTGACGATCAGCGCGGCATCGCTGGCCGCCAGTTCGGATTCGGCAAGTGCCGCACCGGTCGCATCGGTCAGGATCGCCGTCGCCCCCATGCGCAGGGCATATTGGATGAACTCGCCACCATGCACCCGGCTGCCCGGCAAGGCCGCGAAAAGGAACCCGTCACGCACCTCGCGGCTGTCCACCGCCAGACCGGTGATCATCGGGTCACGACCGCCGCGCGCGGTCAGGGCCAGCTGGCTGAGCGCTTTGGCCACCGGTTGTTCAGCTGTGCTCATGTGACCGGTCCCGCCCGCTAGTTTGAGGTCAGCGTTATACCAGCGAATTGTCCGGGTTCAACGTCCGGTCGCAGTCCCAGCAGCGGGGCGATGCGGCCAATCATCTCGGCGGCGACCGGAACCGCCGTCCAGCCGGCGGTGCGGCGCGGTTTCTTGCCCGAGTTTTCCGAGGGTTCGTCCAGCGTCACCACCAGCACGTATTTCGGGTCATGTACCGGGAACATGCTGGCAAATGTGGCGATCACCTTGTCCTCGTAATAGCCGCCGCGTGGTTTCGGTTTGTCGGCAGTGCCGGTCTTGCCGGCCACCGCATAGCCCGGCACTTCGCCGAAACTGGCCGTGCCGTCAGTCACCACCTGCCGCAGCATGCGCCGCGCGGCCGCAGCCGCGGCCTTGGACATCACCTGCGGCCCGTTCTGCGCGCCGTCCTGTTTCAGGATCGTCGGTCTGACATAGGTGCCGCCATTTGCGATCGCCGCATATCCCGCCGCCAGATGCATCGGGCTGACGCTGAGACCGTGACCATACGAGATCGTCATGGCGCTGAGTTCAGACCAGTTCTTGGGCAACAGCGGCTGTCCGCCCTTGGCCTCGACGATCTCGAACGGCGTCGGTTGCAACATGCCCAGCGCTGCCATGAACTGGCGCTGGCGTGTCGCGCCAATCTGCTGGGCCAGACGTGCGGTGCCGATATTGCTGGATTTCACGATAATCTTGGTGACCGACAACTCTTTGCCGTAATTGTGAAAATCGCGAATTCGGAACTTGCCCCAGCGCAGCGGCCCGCGGATATCGACAACGGTTTCCGGGCTGACCAGGCCCAGTTCCATCGCCTGTGCCACGGCAAAAATCTTGAAGGTCGACCCCAGTTCATAGACGCCCTGCACAGCCCGGTTGAACAGCGGACTGACCGACGGGTCAAACCCGGTGGCCGGCGGGCGGGGCCGCTCGTTGGGATCGAAATCGGGCAGCGACACCAGCGAGATCACCTCGCCGGTATGGACATCCATCAGGATCGAGGTCGCCCCCTTTGCATTCATCAGCTTCATGCCGCCATAAAGCACCCGCTCGGCGGCGGCCTGCACCGTCAGGTCCAGCGACAGACGCAAGGGAGCATCGCCATTGGCCGGGTCGCGCAGGTAATCGTCAAACTGCTTTTCCACCCCGGCCACACCGATTACTTCGGCCGCCGTCACGCCCTCTTTGCCAAAACTGGCCCCGCCCATCACATGCGCGGCCAGTCTGCCGTTGGGATAGAGCCGCATCTCGCGCGGGCCGAACAGAAGCCCCGGGTCGCCCAGATCGTGCACCGCCTGTTTCTGCTCGGGGCTGATCTTTTTCTTGATCCAGACAAATTTGCGCTTGCCGGTGAAATCCTTTCGCAACCGCGCCGCATCCAGATCGGGAAAAATTCGCACCAGACCGGCCACCGCTGCCTCGGCATCGACCAGATAGGGCGGCTGTGCATACAGCGAATGGGTCTCGAAATTGGTCGCCAGGATATTGCCGTTGCGATCCACGATATCGGCGCGCTGGGTGGCGATGGCGGTGCCGCCGGCACTGGCCCTGGGCTCGACCGCCTCTGACGTTGCCAAAAGGCCCATGCGCCCTCCCACCACGGCGAAAGCGCAGAAAAAGAACAGGCCCAAGATCAGCAGACGTCCTTCGGCACGGGCGCGGGCGCCGGTCTGCATCTGCTCGTGGCGGCGGCGGATGTTCTCGCGCTCGATGGCATCGGGGTTCTCGCCCCGGTCACGGGCCGGCAGAATGCGGGCCAGCGGGCGCAGCGGGGTGCGGATCACAGCGGGTCCTCCCCGGCCACCTCGGCCATGGTGGACACTTCGACCGGGTTGACGATGGGCAGAAGGACCTGCACGGGATAGCTGATCTCGTCCACGCGGCCATATTGATCCGGGCGCAGCGGCAACAGGCCGAGCCGGTTGAAATTGATCTCGGCCAGTTCCCGCAACCGGTCAGGCCGGTTCAGATACGCCCATTCCGCCCGCAACACGCTGAGACGCACCTGCGCGGCGCCGATCTGGCGTTGCAGGTGCTGGGTTTCGGACAAAGCCCGCTGAGTCGCATAGTTTTCCCGATAGGCCCAAAAGGCCAGACCGAACACCGCCAGCGCGGCCAAAGCGTACGCTATACCCTTCATGATCGTGCCTCCTTGATCTGCGGCATGCCGATCGAGTTCGCGTCGATCGGTCCGGCCGGTGCATCGGTGCGCGTGGCGACCCGCAGCTTGGCCGAGCGCGCGCGCGGGTTTTCCGCCATTTCGCGCGCATCCGGGCCGATGGCCTTGCGCGATTTCAGAGTGAATTGCGGCGCCTCCTGCGGGGTTTCCGGCACATAGCGGTTGGCCCGCCCGCCCTGTCCGGCGCGCGCCGTCAAAAAGCGTTTCGCCATACGGTCCTCGATCGAATGAAACGTCACGACCGCCAGTTGCCCACCGGGTTTCAACGCCCGTTCGGCCGCCATCAGCCCCTGAAACAACTCGTCATATTCCTGGTTCACCGCGATGCGCAGCGCCTGAAAACTGCGTGTCGCCGGATGCGATTGGCCCGGCTTGGGGCGCGGCAGGCAGGATTCGACCAGACCGGCCAGTTGCAGCGTCGTCGTGATCGGCGCCTCGGCCCGGGCGCGCAGGATGGCGCGGGCGATGCGGCGGCTGGCGCGTTCTTCGCCATAGTGAAACAGGATTTCGGCCAGGGTGCTTTCGCTGGCGCTGTTCACCAGATCGGCCGCCGAGGGTCCGGATTGCGACATCCGCATGTCCAGCGGCCCGTCCTTCATAAAGGAAAAACCGCGCTCGGCCTGGTCCAGCTGCATCGACGAGACGCCCAGATCCAGCACCACGCCATCCAGATCGCTGGCATATTCGTCCATCCGCGAAAACACGCCCGGCTGCATCACCAGCCGGTCGCCATATTGGCCGGCCCATGCGGCCGCCATTTCAAAGGCCGCAGGGTCGCGGTCGACCGCGATCACCCGGTCTGCCCCGGCCTCCAACAATGCGCGGGCATAGCCGCCAGCCCCGAAGGTGCCGTCCAGCCAGGTACCGGTGACCGGAGCGACCGCGGCCAGCAGCGGACGCAGCAGAACCGGAATATGGGGGTCGCTGTCATCGGGAGGGGCCGGAACAACCATGGCGTCACTCGGCCCCGGAACCGTCCGGGGCGACCCCGTCAAGATAGATCAGCGGATCGAAATCGTCGGGCAACTCGTCCAGCCAGGCCTCGGTCTTGGCCAGTTCCTCGGTCTCATAAGTGGCCGGGTTCCAGATCTGAAACGTGTCCCCGGCGGCGATAAAGAAGGCCTCGCCCTGCAGCCCGATCTTGTTGCGCAGCTTGGCCGGCAAGACCAGTCGCCCGGTTTCATCCACATTGGTGGGAAAAGACTGACCATGGAACATGCGCTGCAGCATCTTGCGCTGCATGGAACCGCGCGGCAGCGCGTCGATCCGGGCATCGACATCATCGATCGCCTGCATCGTATAGCATTCCAGATAGGCGCGGCGGTGGTCGCCATAGACGATCACCAGTTCAGGCGTCTCGCCGGGTTTCCAGTTCGGGTCGCCGGCTTCCAGCACGCGGCGAAAAGAGGCCGGGATCGAAACCCTGCCTTTTGCATCCACCTTGTGGTGGCTTTCGCCTCTGAACCTGCGCCCCAAGCTCTTGTTCCCTTTTGCGCGCCCTCGCGTCGGTCCCCCTGATGCAAATTTCCGCCCGCTGAATGCGGAAACGGCGGGTTGATCCGCTGCCACTGATCAACCCGCCGCCCTCGTCCCGCTTTGCGGGGAAGTCCAGTCGCGCGCGCCACCTGGGGGGATGTCTGCTCGCTCACGCGCCGGATCTCTTGGTCTGATGAAGTCGAAGCCTGTATGAAACCTGCTTATCGTTGGTTGGGGTCGTTTGGTGCCCCGCTTGTCTTCCTCATCGGATGCATAAGGGATGCCATGGGAATTCATGGGTTGCAACTGATTTTTTGCCGGAAAGACAACTATGCTTGGGTTTTGCGCACGGGAAACGTCTCGGAAACCATAGTCAATTTCAAGACAATTTCGCCCAGTTCGTGCTTAAAATTCTGTTAAATACCAAATGTAGTGGGAGCGCTGGACCGGAAAATATGTCCCGTGAATTCCCAAAAAACTTTGGACCTATTGCGTTCGCGACACTTTGTTCCCGATTTACCCCTGCGCATCGCGCTGAATCCCGAGGCAATTCCCCCGCAGCTGCGCCAGGAAATCGGGATTGATTCGTCAGAAAGCTATCGTTTTGCCCACCCGTCCCATGCTTTCCCATAGGGATCGGGCCGCGGGCCTCAGGCCATGCCGCCCTCGATCAACCGCTGCGCCATCTGCGCATAGATCCGCGCCGCGGGACCGTCGCCGGCGGCGACCGGCGTGCCCGCATCCCCGGCCAGCCGGGTGTCCAGATCGATCGGCAGCGCGCCCAGCAGCGGCACATCCAGCGCGCCGGCTTCGGCGGCGACGCCGCCATGGCCAAAGATATGCGCCTCGTGCCCGCATTCCGGACACACAAAGGTGGACATGTTCTCGATCAGGCCCAACACGGGCGTCTTCAGCGTCTTGAACATGTCGATGGCCTTGCGCGCATCAATCAGCGCCACGTCCTGCGGGGTACTGACCACGATGGCGCCCGTCAGTTCGGATTTCGTACACAGGGTCAGTTGCACATCGCCCGTGCCTGGCGGCAGATCGACGATCAGAACGTCCAGTGCGCCCCATTCCACCTGCCCCAGCATCTGCTGCAGCGCCCCCATCAGCATCGGGCCACGCCAGACCACCGCCTTGCCCTCCTCCAGCATGAAGCCGATCGACATCAACGTGACGCCATGCGCCTTGAGTGGAAGGATCGTCTTGCCGTCGGGCGAGGCCGGCCGGCCCGACGCCCCCATCATGCGCGGCTGGCTGGGACCGTATATATCGGCATCCAGCAGCCCGACCCGCCGCCCGGCACGGGTCAGCGCCACCGCCAGGTTCGAGGCGACGGTGGATTTTCCAACACCGCCCTTGCCCGAAGCGATTGCCAGGATGCGGTCGACGCCGCTGGGCCTGGTCGGTCCTTCCTGCGGCTTTGGGTGACCGCCGATCTTGAGGTTGGGTGCCGCCGGTTTTTGCGCCGGACCATGTGCGGTCAGCGCCACCGACACGCTTTCGACCCCGTCCAGCGCCGCCACGGCCGCCTCGGCGGCGCGGCGCAGGGGCTCCATCTGCTGGGCGATGGATGCGGACGGCGCCTCGATCACGAACCGCACGCTGCCGCCGTCGATGGCGACGGCCCGGATCATGTCGCGGCTGACCAGATCACCCCCGTCCGGCAGCGTCAGCCGGGATAGACACTGGTCGATTTCTTTTCGCGTGACGGTCATGCTGCTCACTCCTGCTATGCGAAACCCTGCCCCATTTCCTATGCGCAGATTGCCGGGATTGCGACCGTTGCGCTTAAGTTTTTCGGCCAAGCCGCGGATTGCACAGGATTCGACCCATGCAATTGCTGCATAGCAGCATTGAACATCTGTCCATTGTGCAGGTGCAGCATTTCACTATCTATGAGCCAACACGAAACGCTGAAAAGCACCTGGAACAGATGAAGGAAGACGACAATGGCACATCTCGCGTTGACCGCATCGCATGCCCCCTTGTCCCCATTCGGATGGCTGCACACGGCCATTGGCCGGCTGAACCGGTTCCGCAAGTTCCGCCAAACCATCAAGGAATTGTCGCGGCTGGAAGACAGTCAACTGGAAGATCTAGGACTAACGCGGGCGATGATCCGGCGCGTGGCCTATCAGGCTGCCCATGGCAGCCGCTGACACATAGAACAAGGCAGGTTTCCCGAGTTCAGGCCCTCCGTTCCTCCTCCCTGGTTGGCCTGACCAGGCGGCGGCATCTTTCCTCCTCCCTGATGTCGTCGCCGTCAAATTCCCGGTCGTGAAAAAGCGACCGGACAAAAAACACCGGCTCAGGCGCCGGTGACTAGAGACACCGGGCGTTTTCCTCCTCCCTGCGTATCGGTGTTGCAAGAGAACGGCGGCGTTCTACTCCTCCCTGACGTCGCCGTTCTTTTTAGCTGGTTCGCCGGGCGCTCGGCAGTGGAGGACTTCGCGGCCAGCGCCCGGCAGTTGCCCGGCCGGCCGATTTTCCCCTTACATCGCCAAAAACACGCAGCGCATCGCGCCAGAACAGCCCTCGACAGAGCGTTCCGGTTGTCGCCCTGATCAGGCAATCCGGTACAGTCCGTCCGGTACCCCCAACCCTCACGTCCCCGCACGGAAGGTTTCAGAACGGCACGTCGTCGCTGGCCGAGACAAAGCGGGCGACGACCTTTTTCCGGCCGGCCTTTTCGAACGCGATCTCCAGCTTGTCGCCCTCGATGCCGGTGATCGCGCCATAGCCGAACTTTTGGTGAAAGACCCGTTCGCCGATGGTAAAACTGCTGACCGCATCCAGGTCGATCACTGTATTGCGGGCCTCTTTGGGCTGCGACAGGCCGCGCTGCCCGGCCCGGGCCTGCAGCCGCCGCCATCCCGGCGAATTATAGCCATCGGATTCGGCAGCCCGATCGGCCAGTTCCGATCCGGACTGCGATCCGCCCCGCACCGCCGCCGCGCCATAGCCGCCGCCATACAGGCCGGGCGGGGTCAGCACCTGCACATGATCTTCGGGCAGTTCGTCGATGAATCGCGACGGCATCTGCGACTGCCATTGCCCGAATACCCGGCGGTTGCCGGCAAAGGAAATCGTGCACAGCTCTTCGGCCCGGGTGATGCCCACATAGGCCAGCCGACGTTCCTCCTCCAACCCCTTGAGGCCGCTTTCATCCATGCTGCGCTGGGACGGAAACAGCCCGTCCTCCCAGCCCGGCAGGAACACGGCGGGAAATTCCAGCCCCTTGGCGGCATGCAGGGTCATGATGCTGACCTTTTCTTCGGCATCGTCGCTGTCATTGTCCATGATCAGGCTGACATGTTCCAGGAACCCCTGCAGGTTCTCGAAGGATTCCAGCGCCTTGACCAGTTCCTTGAGGTTCTCCAGCCGGCCCGGCGCCTCGGGAGTCTTGTCGTTCTGCCACATGCCGGTATAGCCGCTCTCGTCCAGAATGGTCTCGGCCAGTTCCATGTGGGTCATGTCCGCATCGCCGGCCATTCGGCCCCAGCGCGCGATGCCCTCGGCCAGATCCGCCAGCGCCGCAGCACCCTTGCCCTTGATCAGACCCTGTTCGACCGCCAGCCGCGCCGCTTCCAGCAGCGATACGCCATGCCCGCGCGCCGTGGTCTGCAGCGTCTGCCGCGCCTTGTCGCCCAGCCCGCGTTTCGGCGTGTTAAAGATGCGCTCAAAGGCCAGATCGTCCGCGGGGCTGACCACGACGCGGAAATAGGCCATCGCGTCGCGAATCTCCATCCGCTCATAGAATCGCGGGCCGCCGATCACCCGATAGGGCAGCCCGATGGTCAGGAACCGGTCCTCAAAGGCGCGCATCTGGTGGCTGGCCCGCACCAGAATCGCCATCTGGTCCAGACCGAAGGACCGCATCCCGCGGCTGCCGTGCTGCATCGCCTCGATCTCTTCGCCGATCCAGCGCGCCTCTTCCTCGCCGTCCCAATGGCCGATCAGCCGCACCTGTTCGCCGCCCTCGGCCTCGGTCCACAGGGTCTTGCCCAGGCGGCCCTCGTTGCCCGCGATCACGCCGGACGCCGCCGCCAGGATATGCGCTGAACTGCGGTAGTTCTGTTCCAGCCGCACCACATGCGCGCCGGGAAAATCCTTTTCGAACCGCAGGATATTGCCCACTTCGGCGCCGCGCCAGCCATAGATCGACTGATCGTCGTCGCCGACGCAACAGATGTTGCGATGCCCTGCAGCCAGCAGCCGCAGCCACAGATATTGCGCGACGTTGGTGTCCTGGTACTCGTCCACCAGGATGTATCGGAACCAGCGCTGATACTGCTGCAGAACATCTGGATGGGTCTGAAAGATCGTCACCATATGCAGCAGCAGATCGCCGAAATCCACCGCATTCAGCTCGCGCAGCCGGGTCTGGTACTGGGCGTAGAGCGCTGGCCCTTTGCGGTCATAGGCCCCGGCCTCGGCGGCCGGCAGCTTGTCGGGCGTCAGCGCCCGGTTCTTCCAGCCGTCGATGATGCTTGCCAGCTGCCGCGCCGGCCAGCGTTTGTCGTCGATCCCGGCGGCGGCCACCAATTGTTTCAACAGGCGCAGCTGATCGTCTGTATCCAGAATGGTGAAATTGCTTTTCAGCCCCGCCAGCTCCGCATGCCGGCGCAACAGCTTGACGCAGATCGAATGAAACGTGCCCAGCCACGGCATGCCCTCGATGGACTGTCCCAGCAGGCTGCCGACGCGGGTCTTCATCTCGCGCGCGGCCTTGTTGGTGAAGGTGACCGCCAGAATCTCGTTCGGACGCGCCGCGCCGGTGTTCAACAGATGCACGATTCGCGCGGTCAGCGCCCGGGTCTTGCCGGTGCCGGCGCCCGCCAGCATCAAGACCGGACCATCCAGCCGCTCGACCGCTTCGCGCTGGGCCGGATTCAGACCGTCCAGATAGGGCCGTGGCCGCGCGGCCATCGCGCGGGCCGACAGCGACGCGCCCTCAAAGGCATCGATATCATCAAAACTGCTCATGGCGCGACCATATCGCAGCGCGACGGTCAGGAAAAGAACGTTCCGCGAATGTTCCGCGCGCGACGGCAAATCCCGGCACCGGCGCCGGCACCCAACCGGGCATAATCGCTTTGCCATCGCCATCGGAAAACCGCCATAATGGTCCCATGACACCGGTCGATCCCAGAACGCACAGACCGCACCGCCCGCCGGACAGTCCGGCCCGGCGGTCCGGTTCCGGCAGAGTCGCCCGACATGGCGCCTGACGCCTGTCGGCCTTCGGACCCGCGCCTGTTGGCGCGCTTTCCCGGAGTCATGGATCTGAAACGGCGCGCCCGGAAACGCCTGCCGGCCTTTGTCTGGGACTACCTTGACAGCGGCACCGGCACCGAAGCGACCAAGGCCCGAAACCGCGCCGCACTGGACCGGATCGGCTTTCTGCCGTCCGTCCTGCATGGCGCGATCGAGCCGGACCTGTCGACCCGGTTTCTGGGGCAGGATTATCCCTTGCCCGTTGGTGCCGCACCGATCGGCATGGCCGGTCTGATCTGGCCTGACGCGGAAATCCTGCTGGCCGGCGCGATGGCGCGGGCCCGACTGCCCTATTGCCTGTCCACCGTCGCCAGCGCCAGCCCCGAGGATCTGGCGCCGCATCTGGGGGCGCAGGGCTGGTTTCAGCTGTACCCGCCCAGAGACCCGGACATCCGGCGCGACCTGCTGGACCGCGCCCACGCCGCCGGGTTCACGACGCTGGTGCTGACCGTGGATGTGCCTGTGGCGTCGCGGCGCGAACGCCAGACACGCTCGGGGCTAACGCAACCACCGCGCCTGACCCCGCGCCTGCTGACCCAGGTCGCGCGGCGGCCGGCCTGGGCGCTGGGCATGGCGCGGCGCGGGTTGCCGCGGATGCGCAGCTTGGACAAATACATTTCGGGCGCGCAGAAAAACCTGCCGCCGACCGCCCATATCGGCTATTTGCTGCGCACATCGCCGGACATGGAATACGTAAAATGGCTGCGCGATCACTGGACCGGTCCGCTGCTTGTCAAGGGCGTGATGCGCGCCAGCGATGCCGCCGCACTGGAGACGGCGGGTGTCGATGCGCTATGGGTGTCCAACCATGCCGGACGCCAGTTTGACGGCGCGCCGGCCAGCATCGAGGTCTTGCCGGAGATGCGCGCCGCCACCGGTCTGCCGTTGCTGTTTGACAGTGGCATAGAAGGCGGGCTCGACATCCTGCGGGCGCTGGCGCTGGGCGCCGATTTCGTGATGATGGGGAGGGCCTTTCATTTCGCACTGGCCGCTTTGGGGGCGGCTGGCCCGGCGCATCTGATCGACCTGCTGGCCAAGGACCTGCAGGCCAATATGGGTCAGCTGGGTGCAGCCGATCTTGACAGTCTGCCCATGCCGATGACGTTGCGCCGGCTGGCGCCGCGCACGTGACCTAGGCGACAGCGCGAGAGGGTGGCGCCGTGCGTGGGCCGGGACGGCGTGAAAAGAACATCGGCTTGCCGACCGGTTGCCCCGGGACCCGCATAGACGGCCGCAAGACAAAGGCCGGCCGGTTGCTGGTGGCCCCGGCCATCGAGGCGATGGCCAGTTTGCGGATCAGTTCGGGCGGGCTGTCGGGCGCCAGCAGGCAATGCAGCGACGGCAGCAGCAGGAACAGCTCTTCGACATCCGGATCGGTCCGGTCGGTCAGGATCATCGCCGACACCAGCGGATTGCGGTATTCCGCCAGCAGCACCAGAGTGTGAGTCAGCTTGCCGGCCACCCGCTCGGGCGCGATCAGCAGATCGATGACATTCCGCCGAATGGTCGATTCCGCAATCTCTGCGGTGCAGGTTGCAAAGGTGTGAATGCCGGTCTTCATCAGTGTCGCGGTCAGCCGCGCCTGCCGGTCATAGTGATCGTCAAAAATCAGAGCCTGCATTTCCAAAACCCCTGTGCTGCCTCAGGTCGCCCGGAGCACGATATCCGCGCTGCGATTAAAATTGGATTAAACCCGGTCGCATCAGAATGCCGGTGGGTCGCGCAAGGTCATTGTGAGGTGCAGACAAACTGAATACACATTCGCTCAGGTGCTGGAGCGAGGGGAACCCATGACCGAATTCAAGAAAATCCTGATTGCGAACCGCGGCGAGATCGCGATCCGGATCATGCGGGCGGCCAACGAGATGGGCAAAAAAACCGTCGCAATCTATGCCGAAGAGGACAAGCTGGGATTGCACCGGTTCAAGGCCGACGAAGCCTATCGTATCGGCGAGGGCATGGGGCCGGTGGCGGCCTATCTCAGCATCGAGGAAATCATTCGGGTGGCCAGGGAATGTGGCGCCGATGCGATCCATCCTGGCTATGGGCTGCTGTCCGAGAACCCCGATTTCGTGGACGCCTGCGACGCCAATGACATCACCTTTATCGGCCCGCGCGCTGCGACCATGCGCGCCCTGGGCGACAAGGCCAGCGCCCGCAAGGTGGCGATCGAGGCCGGCGTGCCGGTCATCCCCGCAACCGAGGTTCTGGGCGACGATTTCGACGCCATCGCCCAAGAGGCCGCGCAGATCGGCTATCCCCTGATGCTCAAGGCCAGCTGGGGCGGCGGCGGCCGCGGCATGCGCCCGATCCAGGGGCCGAACGAATTGCAGGACAAAATCCGCGAGGGACGGCGCGAGGCCGAGGCGGCCTTTGGCAATGGCGAAGGCTATCTGGAAAAGATGATCCAGCGCGCGCGCCATGTCGAAGTACAGATTCTGGGCGACAAGCAGGGCGGCATCTATCACCTGTATGAACGCGACTGCTCGGTGCAGCGGCGCAACCAGAAAGTGGTCGAGCGCGCACCGGCGCCCTATCTCAGCGACGCGCAACGGGCCGAAATCTGCGAACTGGGCCGCAAGATCTGCGCCCATGTGAACTATGAATGCGCGGGCACCGTCGAATTCCTGATGGATATGGACGACGGCCAGTTTTATTTCATCGAGGTCAACCCGCGGGTGCAGGTCGAACATACCGTGACCGAAGAGGTCACCGGCATCGACATCGTGCGCGCCCAGATCCTGATCGCCGAGGGCAAATCCATCGCCGAGGCCACCGGCAAGCCGAGCCAGGACGACATCCGCCTGAATGGCCACGCCTTGCAAACCCGCGTCACCACCGAGGATCCGCAGAACAATTTCATCCCGGATTACGGTCGCATCACCGCCTATCGGTCGGCCACCGGCATGGGCATCCGGCTGGATGGCGGCACCGCCTATGCCGGCGGGGTGATCACGCGCTATTATGACAGCCTGCTGACCAAGGTCACCGCCAAGGCGCCGACACCCGAAATGGCAATCGCCCGCATGGACCGGGCCCTGCGCGAGTTCCGCGTGCGCGGCGTGTCGACCAATATCGCCTTTGTCGAGAACCTGCTGAAACACCCGACGTTTCTGAACAACAGCTATACCACCAAGTTCATCGACGAGACCCCCGAGCTGTTCCAGTTCGCCAAGCGCCGCGACCGGGGCACCAAGGTACTGACCTATATCGCCGACATCACGGTCAACGGACATCCCGAGGTCAAGGACAGGCCGCGCCCACCCGCAGGCCTGAAACCGCCGCGGCCGCCGGCGCGCCAGACCCAGCCGCCACCCGTCGGCACCCGCAACCTGCTCGAGCAAAAGGGTCCGCAGGCGGTAGCCGACTGGATGAAGGCGCAGAAACAGCTTTTGATCACCGACACCACGATGCGCGACAGCCACCAGAGCCTGCTGGCGACCCGGATGCGCTCGATCGACATGATCCGGGTGGCGCCGGCCTATGCCGCCAACCTGCCTCAGCTGTTTTCGGTCGAATGCTGGGGCGGCGCCACCTTTGACGTGGCCTATCGGTTCTTGCAGGAATGCCCCTGGCAGCGCCTGCGCGATCTGCGCGCGGCCATGCCCAACCTGATGACCCAGATGCTGCTGCGCGGTTCCAACGGCGTCGGCTATACCAATTATCCCGACAATGTGGTGCAGGAATTCGTGCGCCAGGCAGCCGAGACCGGGGTCGATCTGTTCCGCGTGTTTGACAGCCTGAACTGGGTCGAGAACATGCGCGTGGCGATGGATGCGGTGCTGGAACAGAACAAGCTGTGCGAAGGCGCGATCTGTTATACCGGCGATATCATGGACCCGGACCGGGCCAAGTACGACCTGAAATACTATGTCCAGGCGGGTCAGGAACTGCGCGATGCGGGCGCCCATATCCTGGGGCTCAAGGACATGGCCGGACTGCTGAAACCGGCGGCGGCGCGGGTTTTGATCCGCGCGCTGCGGGACGAGGTCGGCCTGCCGATCCATTTTCATACCCACGACACCGCAGGCATTGCCGGCGCGACGATCCTGGCCGCCAGCGAGGCCGGGGTGGATGCGGTCGATTGCGCCATGGACGCGCTGTCGGGCAATACCAGCCAGCCGACCCTGGGTTCGGTGGTCGAGGCGCTGCGCAATACCGACCGCGACACCGGCCTGCAGATCGGCGCGATACGCGAGATCAGCGCCTATTGGGAAGGCGTGCGCGCTCAGTACACCGCCTTTGAAAGCGGGCTGCAGGCGCCCAATTCCGAGGTCTATCTGCACGAGATGCCCGGCGGACAGTTCACCAACCTCAAGGCGCAGGCGCGCAGCCTGGGTCTGGAGGATCGCTGGGGCGAGGTGGCGCAGGCCTATGCCGACGTGAACCTGATGTTCGGCGACATTCCCAAGGTGACCCCCAGCTCCAAGGTGGTTGGGGACATGGCGCTGATGATGGTCAGCCAGGGCCTGAGCCGCGCACAGGTCGAAGACCCCGAAACCGACGTGGCCTTTCCGGACTCGGTGATCGACATGATGCGCGGCAATCTGGGCCAGCCTCCGGGCGGCTTTCCCGACGGGATTCTGTCCAAGGTGCTCAAATCCGAGACCGCCAATCCCGAGCGTCCCGGCAAACACCTGGCACCGGTCGACCTGGCCGCCCTGCGGGAAAAGGTCAGCGCCGAACTGGAAGGCAAACCAGTCGATGACGAGGATCTGAACGGCTATCTGATGTACCCCAAGGTGTTCATGGACTACATGGGCCGGCACCGGCTCTATGGCCCGGTGCGCACCCTGCCCACCACCACCTTTTTCTATGGCATGCAGCCCGGCGAAGAGATCAGCGCCGAGATCGACCCTGGCAAGACGCTGGAAATCCGCATGCAGGCGGTCGGTGAAACGCGCGAGGACGGCAACGTCAAGGTGTTCTTTGAACTGAACGGCCAGCCGCGGGTGATCCGGGTGCCCAATCGCATGGTGACTGCCTCGACGGTTCAGCGGGCCAAGGCCGAAACCGGCAACCCGAACCATGTCGGCGCGCCGATGCCCGGCGTCGTCGCCACCGTGGCGGTAACGGCCGGGCAGCCGATCAAAGAGGGCGACCTGTTGCTGACCATCGAAGCGATGAAGATGGAAACCGGCATTCATGCGGACCGCGACGCCACCGTCAAGGCCGTGCATGTCGCCCCGGCCGGCCAGATCGACGCCAAGGACCTGCTGGTCGAACTCGAGTGAGAGGGAAAGACGGGCGCCGCCTGCCCAAGAAACGCGCGCGCCAGAACGACCCGGCGCGCGCGACCCTGCGCTACAGCCCCAGTTCGGCCCGCAGTTTCCGGGTCAGCCCGGCCACAACCATGTCATAGGATTCGGCGATGTGGCGTTTCAGTTCGGCATCCGACAGCCCCGGCGCATCGTAATGTTGCAGCCATTTGAATCCGCGCGACGCCAGATAGGGCGCGGGTCGGATGCCCGGCAGGTCCGACAGGACCTTAAAGGCAATGTCAGAGGCCTTGAAGGTAAAGGCGTCGCGCTGCTCGGCCCAGCCGCAGATGGCAAACACCTTGCCGCCGACCTTCCAGACATCGGAATTGCCCCACTGCACCACGTGGCTGGACGCCTTGAAACCATCGCAATAGCTGTTGAATTCATCTCTGGTCACAGGCCGGGCTCCGATCTCTTGCCGCTTCTCGCCGCCCCCTGCGGGCGATCCGGCTGACCCGGTCGGCCCGGTCTATACCGGTGCGCGGCTGGCGCGACTCAAGCAGCTTGGTACCGCACGTGCAAGCCGCCATGGCTGGCGGGTCAACCCAGGCCGGCGCCTGTTCCGCGGTCCTGCATCGCCGCCGCGCCAGCGGCGCAGGCCGTCGTCTGGCACTCGCAGGCGATCTGTTCGGCATTGGCCGCCGGCCCGGACGGGGCCGAGGCCGCATGATCCAGCGCCAGCGCCAGCAGGATCGCGGCGCTGAGACACAGCAGTTTCGCGGTTTCCATTCCGATCATGGTCCTGTCATCCTGTCGTTGATCCGTTCAGTGACAGTGCAAACGGATGACAACGCGGATTCCGTCGCTGCCGCCCCGGAAAATTTTAACCCTTGCGTGAATTTTCCTCTTGCGGGCCCGCTCAGTTGTTTATATCTCACGCCTCACCCAAGGACGCGGGCGTAGCTCAGGGGTAGAGCATAACCTTGCCAAGGTTAGGGTCGTGAGTTCGAATCTCATCGCCCGCTCCAAATCAAGCTGACAAAGTAACAGCTTAGCACGGGATCGCTTCGGCGGTCCTTTTGCGTTTTTGGCCCCTGCCGCACATCCACCCCTATAGCGCGGCGGCCGTTTTGCGCGCCCCGACCTGGCCGCGCCGGGGCAATCCGAACAGGACCGGCTTGCCGGGAACGCAATCAGCCGTCGCCGGCGGTCTCGCGGCGGGCCTGGAAAAACTCGCGCAGCAGGGCTGCGGAATCGCCGGCGGCGATGCCGTCATAGACTTCGGGCGAGTGGTGCGTCTGGGCGTGGTCGAAAATCTGCGCCCCATGCGCCACGCCGCCGGATTTCGGGTCGGACGCGCCATAATACAACCGCTCGATCCGGGCAAAGGCGATGGCCGCCGCGCACATCGGGCAGGGTTCCAGCGTGACATAGAGATCATGGCCGGGCAGACGTTCGGACCCGGCGGCGGCACAGGCGGCACGGATCGCCAGAATCTCGGCATGCGCCGTGGGATCGTTCAGTTCGCGGGTGCGGTTGCCCTCGGCGGCCACGACCCGGCCATCGGGCGCCACGATCACCGCCCCGACCGGAACCTCGCCCCGCGCTGCGGCTGCCCGCGCCTGTTCAAGCGCCTGATTCATCTGAGATTTGAACACCATGGCGCACCCTGCCCCGCAATGGCCGCTTTCGCAAGGCGTCGGAATGGGCTAAGCGCGGGACATGAGCGACAAACCCTCCCCTCCCGGCGACCGGATCGCCAAGGTTCTGGCCCGCGCCGGCGTGGCCAGCCGTCGGGCCGCCGAACGCATGATCGCCGAGGGCCGCGTTGCAGTGAATGGCAAGCGCATCGACAGCCCGGCGCTGAACGTGACCGCGACCGACCGGATCACCGTAGATGGCAAGCCTCTGGCCGAGCCCGAACCCGAACGCCTGTGGCTGTATCACAAACCCCCCGGCCTGGTGACCACCACCAGCGACGAAAAGGGCCGACGCACGATCTTTGATGCCCTGCCCCCCGAGTTGCCCCGGGTGATCACGGTCGGGCGTCTGGATCTGAATTCCGAGGGATTGTTGCTGCTGACCAATGACGGCGCGATCAAGCGGCGGCTGGAACTGCCCAGCACCGGCTGGCTGCGCAAGTACCGGGTGCGCATCAACGGCCGCCCCCAGGACGCGGATTTCGCGCCCCTGCGCAAGGGGCTGACGATCGCGGGCGAGCGGTTCCAGCCGATGACCGTGACGCTGGACCGGCAGCAGGGCGCGAATGCCTGGCTGACCATTGCGCTGCGCGAGGGCCGAAACCGCGAAATCCGCCGTGCGATCGAGGATATCGGCTTTACCGTCAACCGCCTGATCCGGGTGTCCTACGGCCCCTTCCAGTTGGGCACGATGAAACCCGGCGAGGTGCAGGAAGTCCGCCGCCGCGTGCTGCGCGACCAGTTGGGGCTGGACAGCGCAGAGACCGATTCCGGCGGGCCCAGCGGCACGGCCAAGGCAAAATCCCGCCGACCGCAGCGGCCGCGAAACCGCAGCAAGCCCGATTGAAGGCGACAATTCAGCGATCCGGTCGAATTTGCGCGATCTGACGGAATTGACCGGCTCTTCCCCCTAGTAAGGCGACCAGACATGGCCTAGATTTCCATTGTCAAGGAATGTCAGGGGGTTGGCATGTCACCAACCGGATTGCAGAAAACCGCCTATGTGGCGCTGGTTGTGCTGCTGTTTGGCGTTTCCAGCGGCTGGCTGGGGGGGCTCTAGGCGCATGGCCAAACGCTTTGGTGGCAAATACAGCCCGGACGGCACGCCCGCCGAGGGCAAGCCCAAGCCGCGCGGCGCCTTCGACGGCGCGCGGGTGGACCCGGCAGGCGCGCGCACCAACATCCTGTTTCTGCCGGCTGCATTGCTGGTCTTTCTGTCGCTGAATGACGGTGCGCTGGGTCTGGCGCTGGGCTTGACCGCGGCGGCCGCGCTGGCGCTGGCGGCCTGGCTTTTGCGCGAGGGTCTGCGCGCCGAGGCCGCCTATCGCATCCGCAAGGTTGCCCGTCGGCCGGCCTTTCCGCGCAAGATGGCCGCCAGCCTGCTGACCGGCATCGGCGTGGCGCTGGCCGCCTACAAGACCGAACCGGGCCTGGTGGCACCGGTCATCTACGGCGCTGCGGCGCTGGCGCTGCACGGGCTGGCCTTTGGCATCGATCCGCTGAAAGACAAGGGCATGGAAGGCGTGGACAGTTTTCAGCAGGACCGTGTGGCGCGCGCCGTCGGCGAGGCGGAAACCTATCTGGCGGCGATGACCGACGCGATCCAGCGTGCCGGCGACCGGCAGATCGAAGCCCGGGTCGAGCGCTTTCAGACCACCGCGCGCGATCTGTTCCGCACCGTCGAGGAAGACCCCCGCGACCTGACTGGGGCGCGCAAATACCTGACGGTCTATCTGCGCGGTGCCCGCGACGCGACGGTCAAGTTCGCCGATATCTATGCCCGCAGCCGCAGCGATGCGGCCCGCGCCGACTATTCCGCGCTGCTGGACGATCTCGAACAGAACTTTGCCGCCCGCACCCGCAAGATGCTGCTGGACGACCACAGCGACCTGACTGTCGAAATCGATGTCCTGCGCGAACGGCTGCAACGCGAAGGCGTCCGCACGGATTCCCGATCCTGATACCCGGTAACCACGAGGAACAGTTCCCATGTCTGAATCCATCCGCAAGAAAGCCCAGCAGGCCCTGACCCAGGTCGAGGAAGTCACCGCCGTGACCCTGCCCGAACCCGCCAGGGATATCGTGGCACTGGATCAGGCGGACGCGCCGGTCGGGTCCGAAATCCGCCGGCGCATGGACGAGATCGACATGGAAAACACCAGTTCGATCGTGTCCTTCGGGTCGGCAGCCCAGGCGGAATTGCAGGAAATCAGCCAGGCCATGCTGGCGGATGTGCGCAACAAGGATGTCGGTCCCGCCGGCGATTCCCTGCGCGACATCGTCACCACGATCCGCGGCTTTTCGGTCAGCGAACTGGATGTGCGCCGCAAGCAGAGCTGGTGGGAGAAGCTGTTGGGCAAGGCCGCGCCTTTCGCCAATTTCACCGCCAAGTTCGAAACCGTGCAGGGCCAGATCGACAAGATCACCGATGATCTGCTGGGCCATGAGCATACGCTGCTCAAGGATATCAAGTCGCTGGATTTGCTTTATGAAAAGACGCTGCAGTTCTATGACGAACTGGCGTTGTACATCGCCGCCGGCGAGGCAAAGCTGGCCCGCCTGGACGGGACCGACATCCCGGCCAAAGAGGCCGCCGTGGCCGCCGCGCCCGAGGACGATCAGGTGATGGCCGCGCAGGAGCTGCGCGACCTGCGCGCCGCGCGTGACGATCTGGAGCGCCGGGTGCACGATTTGAAACTGACCCGGCAGGTGACGATGCAATCGCTGCCCTCGATCCGGCTGGTGCAGGAGAACGACAAGTCGCTGGTCACCAAGATCAACTCGACGCTGGTAAATACCGTGCCGCTCTGGGAAACTCAGCTGGCGCAGGCGGTGACGATCCAGCGCAGCACCGAGGCCGCCGCTGCGGTGCGCGAGGCCAACGACCTGACCAACGAATTGCTGACCTCCAATGCCGCCAACCTGCGCGACAGCAACAAGATGATCCGCCAGGAGATGGAGCGCGGCGTCTTTGACATCGAGGCGGTCAAGCAGGCCAATGCCGACCTGATCGGCACCATCAACGAAAGCCTGGCGATTGCGGATGAGGGCAAGGCCCGCAGGGCCGCAGCCGAAGAGGATCTGAAGAAGATGGAGGCCGAACTGCGCGACACGCTGGCGGCCGCCAAGGCGCGCCGCGACGGGGTGGGCGATACCTCGGGCACGGCTGTGCCGGGCTAGGGGTCAGGGCGTGCCGCGCGGTTTGCGCCATACGGGATTGTGCCTGACCGCCGCCGCCGTGTTGCTGATGACCGGATGCGACGATTTCGGATTGCGCAGTTCACTGACACCGCAGCCCCGTCCGGCGAGCCTGCGCATTCCCGATGCCGACCCGGTGCCGCCTTCGGCCCGCAGTCAGGACCTGGCGCGCTATTACACGCGCGTCCAGAACGACCTACTGACCCGGGGATTGCTGCGCACCGATGGCGGCGGACCAGATACGCCGTTTTCGGCCGACGATCTGGCGCGCAATTTCGAAACCATCGCGTTTTTCGACGAATATACCCGCGGCTCGGGCATCAATCGCCGCGGCAGCGACGACAGCGGTCGTCTCAGCCGCTGGAGCGGACCGGTGCGCATCAACACCGAATTCGGTGCCAGCGTGCCGCAGGACCGGCGCGACACCGACCGCGATCAGATCGACCGGTATGCCCGGCGGTTGTCCGGCGTGACCGGACACCCGATCAGCACCACCAGCTTGGGCGCCAATTTCCACGTTTTCGTGGTCGGCGAGGATGACAGCGCCTTTCTGCAACAGCGGCTGAAACAGCTGATACCCGGCATCAGCCCGGCCGAGCTGGACCTGTTCGGAAATCTGCCCCGGTCGTATTACTGCCTGGTGGTGGCGCTGTCGGGCTCCAACGCACCGCACGAGTATTCCGGGGCGGTGGCGCTGATCCGGGCCGAACATCCGGACCTGGTCCGCCGTTCGTGCATCCACGAAGAGATCGCGCAAGGTTTGGGCCTGCCCAATGACAGCCCCGCGGCGCGACCGTCGATCTTTAACGACGATGACGAGTTCGCGCTGCTGACCACGCATGACGAACTGCTGCTGAAAATGCTGTACGACCCCCGGCTGGAACAGGGCATGACCGTGGATGAGGCCCGCCCCATCGCGCGCATCATCGCCCGCGACCTGATGGGCCAACCGCTGTAGATTGACGATTTGAAAGGAACCTGAACATGGGCATCTTTGACTTTCTGGCCGGTGAATTCATCGACGTCATCCATTGGGTGGATGACAGCCGCGACACCATGGTCTGGCGCTTTGAACGCGAGGGCCACGAAATCAAGTACGGGGCCAAACTGACCGTGCGCGAGGGTCAGGCTGCCGTGTTCGTGCACGAGGGCCAACTGGCCGACGTGTTCACCCCCGGCCTCTACATGCTGGAAACCAACAACATGCCGGTGCTGACGACGCTGCAGCATTGGGATCACGGTTTCAAAAGCCCGTTCAAATCCGAGATCTATTTCGTCAACACCACCCGGTTCAACGATCTGAAATGGGGCACCAAGAACCCGATCATCTGCCGCGACCCGGAATTCGGGCCGGTGCGCATCCGCGCCTTTGGCACCTATTCCGTGCGGGTGACCGACCCGGCGCGGTTCCTGACCGAAATCGTTGGCACCGATGGCGAATTCACCATGGACGAGATCAGCTTTCAGATCCGCAACATCATCGTGCAGGAATTTTCCCGGGTGATCGCAAGCGCCGGCATTCCGGTGCTGGACATGGCCGCCAACACCGCCGATCTGGGCAAGCTGATCGCCACCGCGATTTCCCCTACCCTGCAGGGCTATGGGCTGACGCTGCCCGAACTCTATATCGAGAACGTCTCGCTGCCGCCCGCCGTCGAGGCAGCGCTGGACCAGCGGACCTCGATGGGGCTGGCGGGCGATCTGGGTCGGTTCACGCAATATTCCGCCGCCGAGGCGATGACGGCGGCGGCCAACAACCCGGCAGGCGGCGGCATGGCCGCTGGTCTGGGTGCCGGCATGGGGCTGGCCATGGCACAACAGATGGCGCCGCAATCCGGCCCCTGGGGCGCGGTACCGCGATCTTCGGCGGCAACGCCGGTGCCACCGCCGCCGCCGCCGGTAGAGCATGTCTGGCATATCGCCGAGGCCGGTCAGACCAAGGGGCCGTTCTCGCGCGCCGCCCTGGGGCGGATGGTTACCGAGGGCGGCCTGACCCGACAGACCCATGTCTGGACCGCCGGTCAGGATGGCTGGCTGCGCGCCGAGGACGTGCCGGAACTGGCGCAGCTCTTTACCGTCATGCCGCCGCCACCGCCCGGCGAATGACCGGCCGCCGCGCCTGAGACCCTCAGCCGCAGCGACATCCTTTTGCCCGCCGGCCTAGTCGACCGGCGGCATCGGCCTAGAGAATACCGCGCCAGACCAGCAGCGCGATCAGAAGAACGCTGAACAGGATCAGGTTGAAGGCCAGGCCGCCGAGCATGCCCAGCCACCAGCCCTTGATGCGGTCCACCTTGTCGATGGCCTGCAGGTGCTGCAACAGGATGTCCGCAGAACGGGCAAGCGCGGAGTTATCGACTGTCAGGCGCAGCTTTGGGTGCCCCAGACGCGGCTCGGCATCGGCCAGCGCCACCGCCTGCGCGCGGATCGAGCGCGGCAGCAACCGGCGCAGCCGCGGGATCGCCGCCTGCAGCGTTTCGGCCCGAATGCCCAGCTTGTCCCGCGCCAACGTCAGGGCGCGTGCGATATCCGCCTGTATGTCCCGTTCTTCCGGCATGACGCCCTCCTGCCCCGGCAATCTAGCGAGCACGCCCTGCGTCCTCAATGGGGCTGGCGCATGAACCGCGCCGGGTCTATCACTTGGCCATGCTGAACACGATTGTCCATGGAACCCCGACCGAGCTGCCAACCCTGCTGATTGCCCACGGCCTCTATGGTTCTGCCCGCAACTGGGGCGTGATCGCCAAGCGCCTGTCCGATTCCCGGCAGGTCATCGCGGTTGACATGCGCAATCATGGCGACAGCCCGTGGCGTGACACCCATGACTATCCCGGCATGGCCGACGACCTCTCTGAGGTGATCGCCAAAATCGGAGGCACCGTCGATCTGGTCGGACATTCGATGGGCGGCAAGGCGGCGATGATGCTGGCCCTGCGCCATCCTTCCGTCCTGCGCAAGCTGGTCGTGGCCGATATCGCGCCGGTGTCCTACTCTCATTCGCAGCAGCAATACATCACCGCCATGCGCGCGGTCGACCTGAACCGGGTCAGCCGCCGTTCGGATGCCGAGACACAACTGGCCGAACTGGGCATTGAAAGATCCTTGCAGAGCTTCTTCACCCAGTCGCTCGATATTCAGAACAAGGCCTGGCGGCTGAATCTGGACGTGCTCGAAGCCGAGATGACCAAGATCGTGTCCTTTCCCGACATCGATGCCAGTTGGGACGGGCCGGCACTGTTCCTGTCAGGCAGCGAGTCCGACTATGTTCTGGCCGAACACCGGCCGGTGATCCGCGCGCGGTTTCCCCGCGCCCGCTTTGCCAAGCTGGCCGGCGCCGGTCACTGGTTGCACGCGGAAAAGCCGCGCGAATTCGAAGCCTCGCTTCGGGCGTTTCTCACGGCTTGACCGGCGCACCGTAAAGCTTGCGCGCGATCAGGTAGGAAACCGGCAGAGCAGCCACCGCGCCAATGGCCGCGGCGATCAGGATCGGGATCAGCGTCCCGTATCCCGCGGTCAGGGCGGCGACGATGCCCGTGCCTGCCAGGGTGGTCGAAATCAGTGAATACAGAATCATGGCTAGGCGAATCATCGGGGCCTCCTTTGGTAGCCGGTTCGACATTCACATATTATTTTGTGAATGCGTCTGCTTTGATCCGCATCAACCGGGCCGGGCTGAACACATGGTATGATCCATTCATTCAATCGACAGGATGGGAGGAGCAGGTCCAATGATTACCCTGGACGATATCGAAGACATGACCTGTCTGAGCCGCGACCAGATCGCCGCGGTAGCAGAACATGAGCACCTGGCCGACATCAGCGCCGCGCTGTTGGCGGACTACCTGATGCACCGGCCCAAGGGTCCGCAGGCGATCCAGCAGATGATCTGCGAAGACATCCAGGAGGCCCTGCATGCGGATGACGTCGAACGGGCCCGTGCGCTGTTCGGAACGTTGCGCCGCTTTGTCGCCGACCATCCCGAAGCAGTGCGCGGGGCACCGGGCTGACGCCCGCTGCCGGCGCAGACGGTTCTGCAGGGCGCGTCCGAACTGACCCGCCCCCAGCCCGGTTTTTGCCGGGCAAATCCCGGACGTTAACCCTTCGTTCATATTCGTCGCGATACGGTGCAGGGGCACAGGGAAAGGCAATGGCGCATGCTGGCGTTTCTGATCATGTCAATACTGGCCGGGGGGCTTGCGGGAATGACCGCAGCCGTTCTGGGTCACGGGATCTGGACCGCCGCGCTATGGTACGTGCTGGGCTGCTGGGCCGGGTTTCTGTTAAGTGTGGTGGCGACGCTGGCGCTGCGACTGCGAACCCGGCCCCAGCCATTCCCCGCCGGTTACGCCAGCGAACGGACCACGCCGCATCGCACCCCTGCCGGCTGACCGGCACTGAAGGTCTTGCGCAAGGCGGAAAAAGCTGGTTTTTCTCGCCCACGGCACCCAGACGCGGAGACAGCCATGACCAGATCGTTCTTCATCGGGCTTGCCCTGTTGGCCCTGACCGCCTGCGAAACCGCAAAGGGCGCGGGGCGGGACATCCAGAAAGCCGGCAGCGCGCTGTCCGACACCGCGCAGGACGTGCAAAGCTCGCTCTGATCTCGGAATAAACCTGCCTGACCCGTCGCACTTGTCGTGATACGCAGGCCGTGCTCAGGCGGCGCGGGCGACCAGCGGATCGGCGATCAGGTCTTCGGCAACCTCTTCCAGAACGGCGGCGGCCTGCTCGGGGTCATAGTCCGTGGCATAGCGCTTGCGCACGCCGTGATCGGACAGCAGGTGATAGCGGTCCGCCGTCACGCCATGCCGCGCGAGACAGTTCTTGACGCAGGCCAGCGCACAGCCATCCAGCGCCACGATCGGGCGGCCCGACGTGGCGACCCGCACCAGCTTTGGCACGTCACCGCCAACCCCGGCAATGCAGGACATCTCGGCCAGCCCGCGGCGGTCCAAAGCAACGGCCAGATGATTGGCCATCTGGGCGGCGCTGGAACAGCCCGAACAGGAATAGACAAGCGGCAGGTGATCGCGGGACGGCATTACAGACTCCATATGCAGGACGGAACGGGGGCAATTGGTACGCAGAATGCGGATTCCCAGCGGCCCTGTCAAGAAAATTGCTGCGTTGCAGCAATTCGTGATCGGCTGGACCGAGGCGCGCGGAGCCACAGAGGGCGAGACCAACAAGCGGTGTCGTTCATTCACAGCGCCGCGCCCGAACCGAGGGGCCGGTGCTGAAAGCGCCCGCCCCGTGGGGGCGGTTCGGGCGCTGCCCATTCGAAGATTCGGCAGCCTGAAGGCATAGTGCAAAATCGCTGGAGAAAAGGTCACGACAGAATACCAGAACACTCCCTTCGCTAATTCTAATCTTTCAGGCGATATGCTGTCGCTCTTCCCTTTCGTCCGGCCTTGTTGCACAAATCGGTTG
>NZ_JBHUQE010000016.1:0-74446 GCF_042687825.1 Sedimentitalea sediminis
GCGCATAGGCCAGAGGGGAAGATTGCCGGTGCTCTGTTCCCGTGCATCCCCGGGAAAGCCTTTGGGGCGATGGCCGGGGTAAAGCGGCGGGGCGCTGGCGATCGACCTGTTCGCGGCGCTTGCGGATGCCGTCGGTGGATCGGGCGATGACCTCCCGGCGCGGGATCTCGCCGTTGTTTTCAAGGCGGGCGGACTGCATCATGCCGCGCCGGCGATTGTCAGAAAACGATCACGTTGCGTTTGGCGCCGCCGGTCTTTGTATCGGCAATCGCCTCGTTGATCTGCTCCAGCGTCCAGCGCCCCGAGATCAGCTCGTCCAGCTTGAGCCGGCCCTGGCGGTACAGATCGACCATCCACGGGATGTCGCGCTGGATCACGCTGTCGCCCATCTTGGACCCGATCAGGCCCTGGCCCTGATAGGACATGCCCATGGGGTTGTAGCTGGCATTGGCCTCGGCATGGGGCATGCCGATCATGATCGCTTTGCCGCCCCAGCCCAGGTAGCGGGGTGCTGCGTCATAGGCAGGCGCGGCGCCGACGGTGACCAGCACCACGTCGGCACCGCGCCCGCCCAGCGCCTGTCGCGCCGCTTTCCAGGGCTTGGGATCGCTGGCCAGAACCCCGTCGGTGGCGCCAAAGCTTTTGGCGATGTCCAGCTTTTCCTCGGTCATGTCGACCGCCACGATGCGCCGGGCGCCGGCGATGCGGGCACCCTGGATGGCGTTCAGCCCGACGCCGCCGGCGCCGATCACCACAACGTCCTGACCGGCGCGCAGTCCGGCCGTGTTGACCACCGCGCCGACTCCGGTGATGACGCCGCAGGACAAGAGGCAGGCGGCCTCTTTGGACATGTCCGCCGGAATGCCCACGACCTGGCTGCGATGCACCACGACCTTTTCCGCAAAGGCGCCGCAGGCCATCGCCTGCAACAGCGGCGTGCCATCGGTGGTGACGATCGGCCCGGCAACGTCGTCGCGCGGGGTTTCGCAGATGGTGGGCCGGCCGCTGGCGCAGGTAGGGCAGGTGCCGCAGGCGCGGATCAGGGTGACCACGACGCTGTCGCCGACGCTGAACCCGGTGTCGTCGCTGCCGGTGGCGGTGACAAGGCCCGCCGCCTCGTGGCCATAGACCGCCGGCAGATGCCCGCCCCAGGCGCCGTCTGCGTAAGAGATATCCGAATGGCAGATCGCCACCGCATCCAAGGTCACCTCGACTTCGGCGGGGCCGGGTGCCGCCAGCCGGATGTTCTCGATCATCAGCGGGGCGCCGAATTCCCGGCACACGGCGGCTTTTATGGTCTGCATGCGTGGTCCTTTCGTCGGTTCCTGCGTTCAGCGTGGACCGGGGGCGGGGACACCGCAAGGCCGAAACCGCCATTTAACGGTCGCGATCAACGCCGGACTTGCCGCGCGCGCAGGAACAGTGCCAGCCCCAGCAACATCAGCAGCAACGAGACCAGAAACGGCGCGCCGGGAAAGTAGATCGCTGCCGCCCCGCCGGAAAAGACGGCAAAGACCGAGGTCATTATCAAGGGCGAAACCACCATTGACAGGGCGCCGATGCTGGTCAGCACCCCCTGCAACTCGCCCTGGGCATCGTCCGGCACCGCCTGGGACATGATGCCCTGCAGGGCCGGGGTGATCACAGCGCCCAGCGCGGTGATCGGCGTCAGGATCAGCGCCACGGTGCCGCTGGTGACAACGGCGATGAGGCCAAACGCGATGGTGTCGAACACCAGGCCATAGACCACGGTGTTCCATTCGCCCAGCCAGCGCAGCACCAGCCGGATCAGCCCGCCCTGCACGATCGCCATCATGATGCCGAACAGCGCCAGTGACAGGCCGATCATCTGCGGCGACCAGCCGAACCGCTCCTGGGTAAAGAACGACCAGACCGCCGGGTAGACATGGATGGCCACCGAATAGACAAAATAGACCAGCAGCAGTCGGCCGATCCCGGGCAGGCGCGCCACGCTGCGAAAGGCGCCCAGCGGGTTGGCCCGGGCCCAGCGGAACGGACGCCGGATGCGGTCGGTCACGGTCTCGCGCAGCACCAACAGGCCGAACACGGTATTCAGCGCGGCCAGCCCGGCGGCGGCATAGAACGGGGCGCGGGTGCCCAGCTCGCCCAGCAGGCCGCCGATCAGCGGCCCCAGCACAAAGCCCAGGCCAAAGGCGGCACCGATCAGCCCGAAATTGGCGGATTTCTCGCCCGGCGCCGAGATGTCCGCCATATAGGCGCTGGCGGTGGACTGGCTGGCGGCGGTGATGCCACCGACGACCCGGCCGGCCAGCAACAGCCAGATCGAGCCCGCCAGCGCCATGACCAGATAGTCCAGCGCCATCACCGTCAGCGAGATCAACAGGACGGGCCGGCGGCCGTAGCGGTCCGACAGATTGCCCAGAAGCGGGCTGAACAGAAACTGCATTACCGCGAAAACCGCCGACAGAACGCCGCCCCACAATGCCGCGGTGGCCAGCGAGCCACCCTGCACCTCGCGGATCAGGTCCGGCATCACCGGCATGATCAGCCCGATGCCCATGGCGTCCAGCAGGACTGTGACCAGAATGAAGAGAACGGGCAGGCGCAACCGGAAATTCCTGTGCCGTTGGCGTCACTTAGGGATAGGGGCGCAACCGGAAAAAGTCACGCCGGACGCAAGAATGCCGTCGCGTCAGCGGCAAACCGGCGGGCCTGGGCAGGGGCCTGTCCCATTTGTTGTGCCGGGTCAAACAGGTCCGCCGCCTCCAGATCGGGATGATCGCGCGCCGCCAGATCGGCCAGCGGCGTCGCGCTGTCCAGGGCGGCGCGGCACAACGTTTTGACGGCGGCCTGTGCTGCCGGGCGGGGCATCCTGGCGGCCAGCGCGAAACTCAGCGCTTCGGCATGGATCAGGCCCTGATGCGCCGACAACGCAGCGGCCATTCTCGCGGAGTCCGGGTTGATGGCGGCGCAGAGCGGTCCGGCGGTCTGAACCGCCGCTGCCGCCGCCAGCACGATCTGCGGCAGGGCCATCCATTCGGTGAACCAGGCCGCCCCGTCGCGTTGTTGCCGCGGCATCGCGGCGCCCTGCAGCACCGCCTGCTGCCCGGCGGTCTGGCGGGCCAGCGCCACCAGCACCGCGGCGCCGACCGGGTTCTGTTTCTGCGGCATGGTCGACGAGGCGCCCGCCCGGTCCAGCGTGATCTCGCCGATATCCGATTGTACCATCAGAGCGACGTCTTCGCCGAGCTTGCCCAGCGCCAGCGTCAATCGGGTCAGCCAGTCCGCCAGCCGCAGGATCGGAGTGCGGTCATTGTGCCAGCTGCGCCCCGGATCCCCGAGGTTCAGCGCCAGCGCCAGTTCGCCGCGCAAAGCACCGGCGTCGGGACCCAGCGCAGCGGCGGTGCCGGCGGCTCCGGACAGCGCCACCAGCAGGCAGGTTTCGCGCAGCCCGGGCAGTTCGCCGGCCAGCGCAAGCAGCGGGGCGCCCCATTCCGCGGCCACCGCGCCGAAACTGGTCGGCGTAGCGTGCTGGCCATAGGTGCGCGCCGCCATCGGCAGGACGGCATGGCGGGCGGCGAGCCCCGCCAAGGTTCGCAATACCGGGCGCAGATCCGTCTCGATCAGCGCCAGCGCCTGACGCAGGCGCAGCATCAGCGCGCTGTCGATGATGTCCTGCGACGTAGCGCCCCAATGCACGAACTGCGCATGTTCGGGAGCCTGCATGCCGTCGCGAAGGGCCGCGATCAGACCCGGAACGCTGACCCCGTTGCTGCCGGTCGCCGCGGCCAGGTTTGCCGCGTCGATCTGCACTTCCATGGTCGCCCGCGCGATCGCGGCGGCGCTTTCGGGCGGAATGATCGACCGGGCACCCTGCACCCGGGCCAATGCGCCCTCGACCAGCAGCATCGCGCGGATTTCGGCGCTGTCGGTGAACAGCCGACCGACCTCGCCGGTGGGAAACAGGCGGGCATAGAGGCTGCTGTCAAATACCGACCCGGCCATCACAAGCGCCCCGCGATGGTGTTCAGCATCGCCGCCAGACCAGCCGGGTCCGAAAAGAACGGCGAATGCGCGCTGTCCATCTGATAGAGCCGGTCGGCGGGCCAGTCGCGGGTCATCTCGCTCTGGTATTCCGGGGGAATGGTGCGGTCCCGGGCGCAGCGGATATAGGCCTTGGGCACCGAGGCGAAACGTGCCGAGACGAACAGCGGCGTGGTTTGCGGCGCGATGATCTGGGGCTGCAGCCGGTTCAGCGCATAGGCGATGCTGTCGGGCGGGCAGTCGTGGTAAAAGGTTTCGACCGCGCGCGAAGGCAGTACCGAACAGCTCAGCCCGTCCGGATCGCGCTGGATCGCCGGCAACAGCGGCTGTTCCTTGGCCGCCTTGCGCATGTCGACCAGCGACAGGCCCGAAACCGGCACATAGGCGCAGAGATAGATCAGGGCGCGCATTGCCCGGGGGTCGGCCTCGGCGGCGGCGGAAATCGGATAGCCGCCCCAGGAATGACCGACCACGATGGTCTGCGGTGTGCTGGCCGCCAGAACCGCGTCGCGGCAGCCCGCCAGCGTTTGCTGTTCGGGCGGCGTGTGGTCCTGCCCGTGGCCGGGCAGGTCGATGGCGCGCGCCATATGGCCCCGCGCCGTCAGCGCCGGAATCAGGTCACGCCAGCACCAGGCGCCATGAAACGAGCCGTGAACCAGCAGAAAATCAGCCATTTTTTTCCTCGCTCTGCGGGCCGGAGCCCGGCACATGACCGATCCCGGTCAGAAAATCACCCAGAATTTGCGCATATTCGCCGGGCCGCTCGACACAGGGCAGGTGACCCGCGCCGCGGATCAAGTGGAATTGCGCCCCCGGCACCAGATCGACCGTTTCGCGCACCAGATCGGGCGGCGTGGCACCGTCGCGGTCGCCGGCAATGCCCAGCACCGGCAGGCGCAGACCGCTGGTCGGGGTATAGAAATCCGCCCCCGAGATCGCCGCCGCGCAACCGGCATAACCCTGCGCCGGCTGACGCACCAACATGTTGCGCCACAGGGTCAGGTCGGGGCGGTCGCGAAAGCCCGGGCTGAACCAGCGCTGCATCACCGCGTCCGCCAGGCTGTCCAGACCGCCGGCCTGGATCGCGGCAATCCGCTCGGTCCACATCTGCGCCGTGCCGATCCGTGCGGCGGTATTGGACAGGACCAGTGCGCGCACCAGATCCAGGCGCTTGACCGCCAGACCCTGGGCGATCATGCCGCCGATGGACAGGCCGACGAACACGCAATCGCGCACCTGCAGATGATCCAGAAGGCGTTCGGCATCGCGCACCAGCCCGCCCATCGCATAGGGCGGCGGCGGGGCGTCCGACAGGCCGTGCCCGCGCAGGTCATAGCGGATGATCTTCAGCCCGGCGGGCAACAGGGGCAGCACCGCGTCCCACAGGCGCAGATCGGTGCCCAGCGAATTGGCAAAGACCAGCGGCGCGCCATCCGGGTCACCGTCGATGCGATAATGTATCCGGACCCCGTCCAGATCGGCGATATGCATGGTGGCACCCTCCTTTTCCGGCTGCGGCGGTGTCGGCCTACCCGTCCCCCGGAACCAGGGCGGTGCGGAACGTTCCGGCATCGACATTACCGCCGGTGGTGACGACAATGACCGCATCGCCCGTCACCTGTTCCGGCAGGAACAGGGCCGCGGCTAGCGCCACGGCGCCGCCCGGTTCCAGCACGATCTTGAGCCGGGAAAAGGCCAGCGCCACGGCCCGCATGGCCTGATCCTCTGTCACCACCAGTCCCGGGCCGCAGAGACGCTGCATGATCGGAAAGGTGATGGCCCCTGGCTGCGGTGTGATGATGGCGTCGCACAGGCTGCCGGACAGCCGGTCGTTGCGCCGGATTTCGCCGCTGGCCAGGGACCGCGTGACATCGTCAAAGCCCTCGGGTTCGACCGGGCGCACCCGCAGGCCGGGCGCGTGCCCTTCGAGCGCCAGGGCGATGCCCGAGGTCAGCCCGCCGCCGCCACAACAGACCAGAACGTCGCCCACGGTCACACCGGCCGCGGTCGCCTGTTCGGCGATTTCCAACCCGACCGTGCCCTGACCCGCGATGACCTGCGGTTCGTCAAAGGGTTTGATCAGGGTCAGACCGCGCTCGGCAGCCAGACGGTCGCCTATGGCGTCGCGGTCCTCGTTGGCGCGGTCGTACAGGATGACCTCGGCGCCCAGGGCCCGGGTGTTGTCGATTTTGGTTTTCGGGGCATCCGAGGGCATGATGATGACTGCGGCGGTGCCATGGCCCCGGGCAGCCAGTGCGACTCCCTGGGCATGGTTGCCGCTGGAAAAGGCGATGACGCCGCGGGCGCGCGCATCCGGTGCCAGCGCCGACAGGGCCGACCAGCCGCCACGGAACTTGAAGCTGCCGGTATGCTGCAGGCATTCCGGTTTCACCAGCACCCGGCGCCCGGCCATCTCGTCCAAAAACGGCGAGGACAAAAGAGGCGTGCGCCGGACATGCCCGTGCAGGCGCCCGGCCGCGGCCTCGATCATCGCCAGGTTGCTCATGCGCTTTGCTCGAGCACGCGGTGAATCAGCGACAGGCTCTCGGGTTCGTCCAGCAGCGGTACATGGCCCCGGTCGGGCACGGTTGCGGCGATCAGATCCGGGTGGCGGGCCTGCATCTCGGTCAGAGTCTCGGGCAGCAGGATGTCGGAATTGGCACCGCGCAGCACACCGGTCGGAAGCGGTTTCAGCGCCTCAAAGACCGGCCACAGATCGGGCGGCGGTCCGGCTGCGGCCTGGGCTAGCAACGCATCGCGCAGCCGCGCGTCATAGCGCAGGGCCAGACCTTCCCCGGCGGGCGTGAACTGGGCCTCGGCCATCGCGCGCCAGACCGCCGGGGACAGGCCGGGAAACTGGGCGCCTTGCACCGATTGCAACGCGCCGGCGGCGGCCTGCAGCGTTTTCGCGTTGGGCGGTTTGCCGACATATTCCATGATCCGGGCGATGCCCTCGGCGCTGACATGCGGGCCGACATCGTTCAGGATCACGCCGGCCAGCCGGTCGGGCACGGTTGCCGCCATCACCATGGCGATCAGCCCGCCGCGTGACGTGCCCAGAACGGTGACCCGGTCCAGCCCCAGATGATCCAGCAGTTCGACCACGTCCTGCGCCTCGCGGCCGACATTGTAGCTGTTGAAATCGGCGGCATGGTCCGATTGCCCGCGGCCGCGATAATCCAGCGTGATCATCCGCAGATGCCGCATATGCGGCGCCAGAAAGTCGAAATCGCGGCTGTTGCGGGTCAGGCCGGACAGGCACAGCAGCGGCTGGCCCTGTCCGGTATCCTCGAAATGCAGGTTCAACCCGTCTGAAGTCTTGAAAGTGGTCATGTTTTTCGTACCAGGTCAGGAATTGCCGTCAGGTCGGTCAGGATATGGGGCGGCGTCCACGGCAGGCGGTCGACCGGTTCCTGGGCGCGGTTGACCCAAACGGTGGTGAATCCGTAGCCGGTTGCGCAGCCCGCGTCCCATCCGTTGGACGAGACGAACAGCACCGCGTCGCGGGCGCAGCCGAACCGTTCACCGACCAGGTCGTAGACCGCCGCGGCGGGTTTGAAGACGCCGACGCTTTCCACCGACAGCACATCGTCCAGCAGGTCGCCGATGCCGGCCGACCGGACCGCCCCGTCCAGCATTCGGGGCGCCCCGTTGGACAGGATCGCGGTGTTCAGCCCCGCGGATTTCAGCGTCGCAAGCATCGCGGGCACTTCGGGATAGGCCTGCAATTCCCAATAAAGATCCAGGAGCCGCTGGCGCAGTGCTGTATCGCCCTGCAGGCCGGTGGCCTCCAGCGCCCAGTCCAGCCCGTTCTGGGTAACCTCCCAGAAATCGCAATGGGCCCCTGCCACGGCGCGCAGCCAGGAATATTGCAGCTGTTTCAGGCGCCACAGCTCGGAAACCCGCTGCCAGCGCGATCCGAAATCGCCAAAGCCCGGCTCCTGTGCCGCCAGTCGCGCCGCCGAGGCGACATCGAACAGCGTGCCATAGGCATCAAAGACACAGGTGGTAATCGGCATGCGTGGAACCCCGTTTTGCCGCAGACTGGCACAGGCGCCGGACGGGGAAAAGACGGCGGTGATGATTTTGTCGGCAATTTCGGGCATACTGGCGCTGTCGCGTGCAAGGAGAGACCGATGTCCTATATTCACGGTGCCATCTGGTGGAGCGAATTGACCACCCGGGATGTTGATGCCGCGCAGGCCTATTACCGGCGTATCTGCGGCTGGCGTTTTTCGGTGACGCCGGCCGCCGATGGCGGGGATTACTTTGTCGCCCATCTGGGCGATCAGCCGGTGGCCGGGCTGCTGGATCTGGCGCTGTTGCCAGATCACGAGGACACGCCGGCGCAATGGGTCACCTATATTGCCGTTGACGATATCGACGAGGCGCTGACCCGGACCCGGGCTGCCGGCGGGCAGGTGCTGCGCGAAGGGTTCGACGTGCCCGATGTGGGCCGCATCGCCATGGTGCAGGATTCCGTCGGTGCGCTGCTGGGGCTGATCCGTCCGGTCAGACCCGGCTGAGACGGCCGCCCGTTGGCAGCGCGCATATTAGCCGGGCGCCGGAGCGGGCGAGGTCGACTTTACATCCCGTGCCAGACCTGTAGGGTGCGTTGATCGGAGTACCCGCGCAGATACGCGGCCTCTGCCCGGCAACCCCCCAACAGATTGGACAGATATGACCCAGGTCAAAACCGGCGACACCGTGCGCATTCACTATACCGGCACCCTGCTGGACGGCAGCACGTTCGACAGCTCCGAGGGGCGCGACCCTCTGGAATTCCAGGTCGGGTCCGGTCAGATCATCCCGGGTCTGGATGCGGCCCTGCCGGGCATGGCGGTCGGGGACAAGAAAACCGTCAATGTTCCCTGTGATCAGGCCTATGGCCCAATCCAGCCGGGCATGCGCCAGGCCGTCCCGCGCAGCAACATCCCGGCCGAAATCCCGCTGGAAGTCGGCCTGCAGCTGCAGGCGCAGTCCTCCGAGGGTCAGACCGTGCCGGTGACGGTGGTCGAGATCAGCGATGACGAAGTCACCCTGGACGGCAACCACCCGCTGGCTGGTCAGGACCTGACCTTTGCCATCGAGCTGGTGTCGATCGCGGAATAACCCGGTCCCGGCCATACCGGCCCCGGATTGCGCCCTTGCCAGCACCTTGGCAGGGGTCGCCACCCTGTCACCGCCCCCACCGCCCCACCGCCCCACCGCCCCACCGCCCCACCGGGCCAACCGGCAATGCACCTTGGCGCTTCGCGCAGGTGGCGCGGTGCGGAGCGGGGGGGAATTCGGCAGCAATCCGGTGAATGCCGATACCGAACAGGCCGTGGGTTCAAAAATTGCAAGATGCAGCTGTGGGAACACGGCGAACAGCGCGCGCCCTCGATACGCTGAAAATGGAGCGGGTGAAGGGAATCGAACCCTCGTCGTCCGCTTGGGAAGCTTAACCGCTAGTGCTGGTTTACCGCCTTTGATCAAGCGGTTAGGGGGTGCGTCTGACGCGTTTTGTAGGCAGTTTGCAGGCGAAAAAAAATTGCCTGCAAAGTGGAGCGGGTGAAGGGAATCGAACCCTCGTCGTCAGCTTGGGAAGCTTAACCGCTAGTGCTGGTTTGCCGCCTTTGATCAAGCGGTTAGTGGGTGCGTCTGACGCGTTTTGTAGGCAGTTTGCAGGCGAAAAAAAATTGCCTGCAAATTGGAGCGGGTGAAGGGAATCGAACCCTCGTCGTCAGCTTGGGAAGCTTAACCGCTAGTGCTGGTTTGCCGCCTTTGATCAAGCGGTTAGTGGGTGCGTCTGACGCGTTTTGTAGGCAGTTTGCAGGCGAAAAAAAATTGCCTGCAAATTGGAGCGGGTGAAGGGAATCGAACCCTCGTCACTTGCTTGGGAAGCAAATGCTCTACCATTGAGCTACACCCGCCGCGTCGCCCTTCTTAGTCATCCTCGCTGATCGCATCAAGTGCTTGTTTGTCTGGTTCCGCCAGCAAAAGCCTACTTTTCCCGACCGACAAACGCTCTCGCGCCTCAATTGCTGGGACGCCCTTGTTCACGCAGTACTTGGAGTACCAGACCTCACCCCGGCGCTCGATCAGTTGCCACAGGCCTGGCACTGGTCTCCCGAGAAGCGCGAGCACAGTAAACCCAACCCCTATCAAAGCCACGAGCTTGGAACACCAGTCCACGACGGGCGGCAGGGAGGAGGGATCCCAAAACACTCCTAGCGTTGCGAGGATTCCTGCTGCGGCCAAAACTGCGGCGCCCAGCACCTGATACCGGACTATCCACTTGTTTGCATATTCGATGCCCTCCTGCATGACAGTCTCATTCCGTGATGAAACCGAGGCGAGGCGCTTTGCATCCTCCCCTCTCAGACGCTCCAATTCGGCTAGTCGAGCCTCTACGTCGGCGGTCTTCCGGGCTTCTTCTTCAAGCCTTGCTTCGTATTCTGCTTGGGTTTCTTGCTGCCTTTTCTTGTTCTCGGCGCGCAGTTGACGAATTTTTTTGTCTTTTTCAGACAGCTTGGCATCTGTTTCGTCGCGGACAACCTTAATGGCTGCATCCAGCATTCCATCCAGAAGTTCTTGATCTCGCTCGGGGTCGAAAGAGGCCGACGAACCGCGAGCAGTATCCATCAGGTAACTAACCGCGCGATTGTCCTGTAGGAGCAGTTCAAACTGTTCCACCTTTTCAGGGGTGAACTTGGCAACCTGCTGACGGGCATTTTCGATCACGTCTTTTCGTACCCGGAGGACGCGTTCGCATTGTGCCAGCATGTGCGATGTTGGCAACTTCTCGGAGTTTTCGAAGCCAGTTCGTAGCCATGCGATTGTCGCCAAGTCTCGCGTATCGACGACCGGGCCGCACTGTGTCTCGCGAACGAGTTGAGACTGCAAGCAGTATTCCCGCGCTTTCCTGACTAGCTTCTCATTCGAGGAAATGAATACGTGGCTATTTTGCAGCGGATCGTTTTTGTGCTTGCCATGGCGCATCCGCATGATGGCTGTCACAGCGAACGCATCATGCTCACGGGCAAGTGAGCCTTCCCAAGAGAGGAACGAGTAAACGTCCGTATTTCGTTCGGCATCGAAGTATTTATGATCATTGGGGAAGGCGTCCAAGCTGTAATCCCGAACGTTCACACCGAATTTTTCGGCGGCCGCCTCAATGTCGGCTGCAACTGTTTGCACGTATGCTCGGTCAACCTCACCGTGGAGGACTGCCGTGTGAGTGCGACCGTAGCGATCCGAAGGCGAGGCCTTCAAGTAGGACCTGAGAACCCGTTCTGCCTCGCGACAGCTCTCGCTAAAAACCTGAACGCGACAGCCAATCGACTTCAAAGCATCAACAATCGTTCTTGCTTCTTCCTGAAGGGCTTCACCGCTTGTCCCAACGAGTCCGAGAAGCATTGGCCCGTCTAGAAAGAAGGTTGTTTCACTTTTGGTTTCCAGTGCGGAGGGCTTGCGGAAATCCTCAACTAATTCAGCCAAAAGCCCTGCCGCGACGAAAAGACTGAGTTTCTCGGCTAGTTCTGGCTGTTCCTTTGAGAGCCACTGCACAAATCGTGCGCAGACGTGGGTTTCAGACTGCGAAAGAACGGAAACGTCGTTTGTCAACTCTTGAAGGGCGCTGCGTTCCCCGTTGGCAATGTCTCCTGACTTTAAGGAAGCCGTAATTTCGTTATTCGAATAGGCGTCCAGCGATATGAGGAAACGGACGAGCAGATCGCCCAACTGCTCACGGGTAAGTTGCCTGTAGATTAGATCGCCAGAAACAAGGTCAAATTTCCCGAACAACTCGGTGACTTGATCAAATGATTCTTGGATAGACGTTTCTACATCGGCGGCTAGCTCGGGGCTTGGCTGCGCGACGAAAATCGTCTGACCGTTCTTTTGCTCCTCGACCAGATGCCCTTGCGCAACCAGTCGCTCCACGAAGACATGCCCGACTGACTCCGTGAGGTTCCACCCATAGATGAGCTTAGCAGCTTTCGCCAACAATGACGCGGTGATCGGCTTTCCGTGGAGCTTGTCAAGAATGGGAACGTAGAAGTAGCAAAGGGCATCAATGACGTCCGAGTTCTCGTCATCGCGAAACGCAGCAAGAACCGCGTTAACTCGTACTGCTGCTGGTCCGACCGTCATGTTTTCTTGCCTTAGGGTTGTGCCGCAGACGTCAACTTATCCGCCTTGTGGTGAAAAGTCGAGCAAACACAGGATGTAGCAGTTTGCCCCTTAGGTAGGTGTTTCCACAATTCTCCGGTTGAGCAGCGCCGGGGACAGGTCCGATAAGTCGGTTATGGCAGCAATGCTGACCCAACCATCAACGGAGTAACAGACATGACCAAAGCCGAACTCAACGCCCGCCTCACCACGCCGCTCACAGCATCGCAACTCAAGAAGACCTCGCTCGCGGAATTGCAGGTGATGGCCGACGCTCAGAAGCCCAAGGCTCGGAAGCCGCGCGAACTGCCCGACCGCGTGATGCTCGAACCCGGCAAGCCGGAAGACGTCAAAGCGACGAAGGCAGGCAGCAAGCGGCACCTGATGGCCGAGGTGCTGGCCAAGGGCGCGACCATCGAGGAACTGATGGAAACGCTCGGCTGGAACAAGGACACCGTGTCGTCCGCGCTGCGCACCGACATGGGCGCGCTCGGGCTGGGCGTCGAGCGCAAGGCGGGCAAATACTACCTGCTGATGCCCAAGGGCGTGAAGCGCATCCCGGCGCATGACGCGGACACCACCCGCGCGGACGCCCTCGTGGCTGCGTGCAAGTAGGTATTGCGACATTCGCGAGCCTGCGGCGGGCGTGCTTTGGCGCGCCCGTTGTTGCGTTGGGTGAGCGGATGCCACAGGATAAGAAAGTGAGGCGGTTCTATGAATACCTACCGAACGAAAGACAAGAAACCCTACCCGAATACCGAGGCGGGCGTCCGGGCGCTTTTTGCTGAACATTCACCACCTTTCGAAGTCGAAAAAGTGGAACAGCTTGGCGGCAATATCTGGGCAGCATTTTTTCCGGATGGCTCCGGTACGCGCGTCTATCCAGAAATCGGCCATTTTGAGCAGCCGCCGATCTCGTACTTGATGGAAACACTCGGCCCGATGCGCGACCCCGAAAGCGTGATTGCGTTTGTAGGGAAACACGGCGGGAGTGCGCGCCGCCCACTGCTGGTCTCTGAATGGGCCTACCAGCTACCGCCTGAATGCGGGAAGATTTTCTGGCAGGTTGTGACTACCTGCTGGGATGGCTTTGATCGGATTCCGCACAGCGAATATGAAGAGTTGTTCGAGACATTTTTGGACAGTGTTCCGCCGTGCGATGTGCCAGAAACCTTGACCGTGTATCGCGGGCAGGACACCGACGCAGAAAAGGGGTTGTCGTGGACGCGCGACCGGAAGGTCGCTGAGGCCTTTGCGTATGGGCACAGAGGCCTGAACAATCCCAATCCTGTGGTCTTGGAAATGGAGGTTTACCGAGGCGACGTAGCGTTCACCTGCGAAGACCGTGACGAGGCTGAGGTGGTGCTGCTGCGCATACCCGACTGAGCGCCCGCGTGACGCGGTTGGCGGGTTGGCGGGCGTAACGATGCCCAAAACTTGAAGACGCCCATCAGCGCGCGATTTTTCGGGGGTCGCTGGGCGCGCCACCGCGCAAATGAAAACGGGCGACCATCAAGCCGCCCGTTTTGCTTTTCAAGATCTACTTGCGGCTAGGCCGATCAATGTAGATTTCTTTCAGCGCGACCTCTTTGCGCAGACGCACTTGGAGTCGTTCCGCCAACTTCTCGGCAAAGAACATGCCGTCGTGGTCGTCTTGCAGAACGGCTTGCGCGAGTTGCAGCGCCAGACGTTTGGTCACCTTCCGGTGACACCGCTCGTCGATCTCGCGCGCCAGCATGGCTTCGAGATCGGATTGCGGAACGAGCATGTTGAGCGGGCGCGTCGGCAGCTTTTCGAGCACGGTCATTGCGCCACCTCTTCCTTCGTCACTCGCCAGAAGCCGTATTTGTGGAACTTCATCGTTTGCTTGCTGTCAGCGCGTGTGATAGTGATCTCTCTCACGCCGTTCGCCAGCAGATACTTGCCGAGGCGGTTGAAGTCGCGCCGCTTGAGCGCGGCGGGGTTAAGTACTTTCATTAGAGCTCCTTTCTTCACTTGGCTCGTGAGAAGAAGATACGAATTGCGGCATCAAACTTCGCTGTTGGAACTTTGCAGTGGGTTCGAGAACGCTGCCGCCAGCCCGAACCGCAGCAGCGCGTCAGCGAAGGCGGTCGCGCTGTTCGCCCTACCATGACGGGGGAAATGACCGAGTCGCCCGTCAGCGCCGGGAAAATCGGGGGTCTCTGACGGCGCTCTTGGCATATCGACCCGCGCGATTCTCACGAGCACAGCGAGAACGCGGGTTTTGTCACCAGAACCCCCGAAGCGGCACCGCGCCAACATGCGCCCCGACACTGCGATGATCGCTCAGCCAGTATGCCATTGCGGCGGCCATTGCGATGTCCGCATGTCCTGCCTTCGTGCCTCCCTCGATCTTCATGCGCCCCGAGGAGCCGATAGAGGCCTCGAAAGATTCCAACTCGTGCTGCAATTCGGCGCGCATGGGGAAGTTGCCGATGCGCAAGTCCCCCGTGTGCAGCGCCGAGTTGAGCGAGCCGAGGAGCATGTTCTTTCCGACGTTGTTGAAGGTGCGTCCGCGTTCCTTGGTCTCGCTCTCGTTGTCGCCCCCGACGATCTGCATCCGCGTGTTCTGAACCGACCGCGCGTCCAACATGTCCGCGAAGGCGCGACCCGGCCCGCCCGCATCGACCACGAGATAGCCAGCCGACGCCAGCGGTTCTTGCATCATGAGGTTGCGGACCACCAGCGCAAGTTCTGTGTAAGCCATCTGCGGGATGCGCTCCGCTCGAACGATCTCGCGGCGGCGTGGACCGAGTTCTTGGGCGTAGGTCGTCCATTGCGGCACCCGCTCGTCGAGGATGATCGCGAAGGCGTTCGCGTCGATGCTTTGGGCAATGTCGAGGCCCACGATGTAGCGGCGGTATCCGGGCGTCACCGTCACCGCAGGATCGGAGCAGGGCAAGATCAAGTCTTCGCCGCGTTGCACAAGTTCAGGCATGGAGGAAATCTCCCAATTTCAATTCCGGGGTATCGGTGAAAGCGTTCTCGATGGTCTCGGGCGCGAAGAACGGGACACCGCCACCGACCCAGCGCAGTTCGTGTTCCACGGCGAATTGCAGCGGCGGCATGTAGCGGCGGTCAAACGCCACCTTTTCGGCCATGCGCGGGAGTTCGGTCGAACGGGCGGTGATCTTCTCCACCTCGTCATTGTCAAACCAGAGCGAGTGCGCGAAGCCGCCTTTCTTGCCGGGGGTGGTGATAAGCAGGATGCGCCCGCCGTCCTCGCGAATGGGCAGCGTCGCGTCATAGACCGCATCCGGGATGAACGCGCCTTCCTCGTAGATCAGGATGCCGCCATCTTTCACGCCCCAGCCACGAGCCGACTCCCCGTCTTGCCCCGCAGGGACGCAGACGATGGCCGACCCGTTTTCGAGTTCCATCACCTGCTGCGTGAGGCGCGTTTTCTGGATCGGCAGCGCCATCGCGTGCCACGCCTGCAAGCATTTCTTGAATAGCAGGGTGGATTGGCTCAGCGTGGGCGATAGGATCAGGACCGTGCGACCGGGCGCGGCGACCGTCTGAGCCGCGAGCACGCCCGTCGTCTGCGACTTGCCAATACGCCGAGAGGCGAGGCACATCGCGAAAGGACTGCTCGTGGTCAGCAGTTGCCGTTGCCACGGGTCACAGGGTCCACCTACGACACGCTCGAAAAGCGCAGTCGGATCAAGGCGCTCCTCGAGCGTGCGTAGGTAGAGGGAGAGATCATTCAATCCGCAGCCTCCGCTCTTGGACGAGCGAGCGGAACAGGTCGAAGGCCTTCGGGTGCTGTTCGAACACCACGAAAAGCACCTCCTGCAACTTGCTCCATTCGGGCGACTCGTTGATCGAAAGAACGACCGTCGTGCGCTCCTTCAACGCCGTGTAGGATTTCAGCAGGCGTTCGAACGACTGCCCTTGATCGCGGAGAAGCTGGCCGAGGGCGGGGGCGAGGTCTTCAACGTCGCGGCCGTCAGCGATCTTGTCCTTCATCAGGCCGTAGATCTCTTTCTGCTCTTTGATGATCGAGCGCAGGCCTTGCTGCACGTCGTCCTGGCCTGAGTTGATCTTGTCGTCGAGGTCATGCTGTTCCGCGACGCTTGCCTCGGCCATGACAACCTTGCGCACCTCGTCCGTGATGAACTTCTGCTTGAACCGCTGCACAGTCGTCAGATCGACGCCCGCCCGCTTGGCGATCTCGCTCTGCGGACGGCGGGACAGGACGAGATCACAGACGATCTCGCCCACGTCGGGCCGATTGCGGATCACGCCGCGACGGCCTGCGCCTTCTTCCTTGGGCAGCACCCGGAGAACGCGATCCATGCGGATGCTCATGCGCTCGCACCGCGCAGCGACAGGAAGTCCTCGACAATGCCGATGATCTCGCCATTGCGAAGATGCTTCGCTACCCACCGTGTATCCGCGCTGTGGGCCTGATGCTCCCCGATCCGGTTGGAAATATCTTGGTCCGTATCACCCCCGACGCAGTCGAGAATGATGACCGTCAGAACGCCGACGCGATTGCGCATCGACTGATCCATCAGTTCGTAATCGACAAACAGCCGACCCGAGTTATCTGTGTCGATGCGATCCGGGGTGATGCCTTTCAACCCGCAGATGAAGCGGGCGGCGGCGATGCGGGCTGCAATGCTCTCAGTCATCGGACACAATCTCAAGCGTGGTGCCTGCCTTCTCGGCCTGCGCCTTGGCTTTGCGATAGAGCTGCGCGTCGCGCGCTTGCTGGCGGGTCAGGCGGATTGGTTCGGGCGACAAGTTGCGATGAATCTCCTTTGGCGCGTCGCCGCGTTCGAGCAACGTTTTCAGTTGGCCCATTTCTTCGGCCTGCTGCTTCTCGCGTGCCTCGCGCTCCCGCTTTGCGTCCTTCACCTCGTCGAGCAGTTTCTCGGCGTTGCTTTTCAGGCCGCCGATAGAGTTCTCGATCTGCTTGGACAGCGACTCCTGCATGGCTTCGAGCAGCTTGGGGGTGGCGCGCTCGATGAATTGCTCCATCAGGCGGTCGTTGGTATCGTCAGGCATGTGCATCTCCTTCACGTTCGCACAAAAAGAAAGGCAGGCCCGAGAGCCTGCCCTTCAATGAACGTGAAGATGCCTGACGCCCGGTCTTGCATCGTCAATATGCGGTAGCTGTGGGTCGGTTTACGACCAGAGCGTTTACCACTGTGTTCTAGGCCGCCAGAGCGTATGTGCGGTTCTTCTCGTCGCGCACGACTTCACCCTTGCCAATCGCGTTTTCGAGCACCTTGCGGATCTTCGCCTCGCTGTATTCGCCGCCCGTCGCGACGATCAGATCCTTGAAGCGGCGCGGCTCAGAGAGCAGCGGCAGGACAGCAGAGCGGACCTCGCTATAACTCAGTGATACCCCGCGAGGAGGCCTGTCACGCTTCTTGCGTTTGGGTGCTTTCGGGCGAGGTGCAGGGGCCTGCTCAGCCTTCCACAGACTCCGCGCGATCTCGATGCCGCCGAAGGCGTTGCGAGCGTCCGCGCCGACGATTTCGCCGCCGTCGAGGATGCGGAGGATGTTCAGACGCAAGGCGTCCGGGTCGATCCCGCACGCGCCGCACAAGCGCACACGCGACTCCGCCCACGCACCGCCGCTTCGGGTCAGCAGGAAAAGCGCCTCCTGACGTGCAAGCAGGGTTTCATCGTCGCCCCCGGACGCCGGGAGCGCCTTGCCGAACAGGTCGAGGACCGCGCGGGCGAGCACCGCGCGGTAGAGTGATTGCGGGCCGTCAGGGCGCGAGGCGTGGTCGCCGAAGTCGGGATCGAGGATCACGGGTCACACCTCGCGGGTGCCGATGATCGGAGAAATGTCGCCCCCGTCCTCCTCGATCATGTCCTTCTCGTCCTCCCACGAGCGATCCGCTCGGACGATCTCGCCCTTTTGCAGGTTCTCGTGCAGCGTCGCGCGGCTGATGACCCCGGACAGATAGAGTTTCATCTGCTGTTCGATCATCTTCGGCTCCATCGAGGACTCGATGAAGTCGCGCGACAGGGTGACTGATGCCTCGTCGGGATCGTCACCGACCCATTCAGCAGCGAGGCGCAGAAGGCGGTTCAAGCCAGCTTCGACCGACGCCACCACGCCATGCAGCAACGCAAGCTCTGACCGCGTGCGCTGCGTCGCTGTGTCGATTGTCTCGTTGCGGTTGACCGTCGAGGACAGCATCCGCGCGCCGAGGGAGATCATCGTCTCGGATTTCTCCTCCATGATCTCCTTCATGGCCGCGACGCCCGATCCCGCGAATTCCAGCATCCCGACCTCTGCACCTTCGGGCAGCAGCCAGACAGCGCCCGCGCCGATCTGCGTCGGCACCTTGTCGGCTGACAGCGATCCCGCGATCCAAGGTGTCGGGCTGGCCGTCAGGAAGATTGCGTGCTCCCGATCCGCGCTGTTCTTGAAGTGCGAGATTGCGACCTTGCACAGGGACAGGAAAGGCGGGGTCACGTCCTCGGGGCGCAGGCCCTCATGACTGACCATGATGAACGGGATGAAGTCGAGCGGCTGGCCGTTCACGAGCGGGATATGGTTCTCGCCCACATCGACGCGGTTCTTGTGCTGATCCCGCACGAACCGCCGAAACTGATAGACGCCTGCCTCAAGGATCAACTCGTAGGTGACGGCTGACCCCTCCCAATCCTCATCCGAGGCCAGGTGCACGCGCGTCAGAACCTTGCGACCGCCGACATAGGCGGTTTCGAAGTCCTCGATGGTTTCGGCGCGGAAGGTCGAGATGTGCGGGGTGGTATTGACGCTCACGCCTTCGGCGGGGAAGTCGAGCAGAATTCCGAAACGCCCCATCGACGCGACCTCGCGCACCATCTCCTCGATCAACACGTCCATCGGCGCGTTTTCGTAGGTGGCGCTGAGCCGCATGGGTTCGAGGCGCGGGGGCAGCTTCACGACGGGGGCCTTGCGCAGGGCAAGACCGACGAGCGCGCGAAGGGTCATCTCGGGTGCGCCGTAGAAGCAGGCGCGGTCGAGGTAGTAGGCGTAGTTGGCAGAAGTCATCCCGTCCGGTTTCGGGACATACAGTTGCCCCTGATCCTTCACGGCATCCTCGCCGTCGAGGCAGTCGCGAATGAGGTGATACTGCGCTTGCAGTTGATCCCAGCGAGCGCGCGTCATGCGGATGCCTCAAGCACGAGGGGGAACAGGTTGACGAAAGGCAATTCGAACCGCCCGCTGCCCGCGTGCACGCGAAGGCCTTCGCGGTAGCGATCAACCATCACCGCGCCGACCATGACCTCGCGCTTCTCGGGGTCCGTCAGGAGTTCGCGGAAGGCGGATTGCAGGGCGGGTTTGCTGACCGGGATCGAGAATGCGGTCGTGGACGAGTTGGAGGTTTGGTGGAGCGTGCAGGCGTCGCCGTTCTCCTCGAATGTGATGCGCATGGTGTTGCTTTCTGTTTTGGGTGAACGGCCATCCCGAAAGGGTCAAGGCGCGAGGATGGCCGTTCGATCAAGCCGAGCCGCGCAGCACGAATATGGACGCTGCACGGTAGAACTCCGACCGGGGGTGTGGTGCAGATTGTTCGACTGCGTTCGGGCCTTGGGCGGGGTCGTGGATTGGCAGAAAAATTCTGTCCGACCGTGGGGCGGGGGTCGTGGATCAGCGGCAGGGGGTTCCCTTTGCAGGGTCTGCGGATTTGTGCACGGATGCCCGAGGTTATTGTGCCTATGTGTGCGGACGCGCTCAACATACGCATAGACAACTTATGTGCTGCCCATGATTTCAAGCGGTTAGTCGTTGGTTTGTAGGTGGCTTGTAGGCGAAGGCAATTCGATGCCGATCAAACTACATCAGCCATGTTGACATACTGCGGAGACGCCGCCCCGAGTGAGGATGGCGAGGAATGCCGTCGTGCACGCAAATTCGTAAAATCACTTGGATTTCATTTCCCTTGCGCGAAATAAATGGATGGATGGACGATACGAACCATCCATCCATTTAATTGATGTATGAGATCCAAGAACGCACGCCGTTTGCGATTTTGCGTGCACCCTCAGTAGCCAGCCTCGTCCGCCGCCCTGCTTTGGTATTCCTTGAACATCTCAAGCACAGCATCGGCAGACGCCTCAACGTCGTTGACCTTCTCGAAGATGAACTCCCGCCGAGGCCCGCGTGTCACTCGCCACCCATGCGCCTTCTCGATTAACCCGCTCGCCTGCACGATCCGCGGCGAGATCGCCCGCGCATTGCCCGGAAAGTCTTTGACGGCAACAAGCTGGCTCAGGTCCGCGAACGCGTCCTTCATCTGAATGAACAACTCGGTGGATGTGCACACCCACTTCGACCCGACGCCTTTGTCGATCCCCATCAGGAAGTCGGCAAGAAAGAGGTAGACGCTATCCGCTGTCCCGGCCTCAAGCGCCATTTCGAGACGCACCTTCGCATACTCCTCGGTGAACCATCCATCTTCGCGACCGAGGAGTCGCGCGACACACTCGCCCACACGGGCAAAGACGCCGAACCGTGAACTCGTTTGCTTGACCGTGTGGACATCACGCAGAACCGCCGCAACGAGGCTGTAGAGCGCACCCCGCCAACGCGGCATGTTCTCTTTGCGGTATGCCGCAAACTCCTCCTCGTCCATGTAGTGAGCGGGTCGAGTCAAAGTGATGCGTATGATCCGCTCAATCAGGTCTTGCTTATAGAACGTCGGATCGAGGCCAGCGATCAGCAGCGGGCGCATCGCATCGACCGCAAACACATCGCCATCAGAATACAGCTTGCGCTTCGACAAGCCGCCGCCTGTAGACAGGCGACAGAGCGCATCAGAGAGCCGCGCAAGTGTGTCCACGTTGTCAAACGACATGACAGCCGACTGATACGCGGAGACGACAAGGTCATCCTCGCCGCTCGGTTCGCCAGCCTGTGCGCCGACTTTTGGGTCGAGCATTTCGATAAGCGTGGTGAGCGTTGACGACTTTGCCGATCCCGCTGAGCCGTCAAGGATCGCGATAGGGCACTGTTTGCCGGGATTGATGATCGCCGTCACCATCCAAGCGAGCAGGAACACCATCGAGTCACCATCCACATTGAGGAAATCGATCAGGTCGGACAGGTTGCCATCTTCGGGGATCGACATTGGCAGGCCAACACCTTTGCGGAAGTGAACGGACGCGTCATTGTTGATGCGCCATCCGTCTGCGTCGATTTCGAGGATGTTGCGGTCGGGATCGGCCAAGAAGACATACCGCTTACCGCCCACACGCGCGAAACGCAGATCGACATGAGCGGGTGCCGCCTCGGCGGCTTCTGCGAGGGCAATCATCTGGGCTGACTTCACGTCCTGCTCAGCGGGCATTTTCTGATAGGCGCGAAGCATCCCGAGGGCGCAGGCGTTCTTGAAGTCGTTGGTGTCGATACGAACCCAGTCACGCTCTTTCAATTCGGCATAGGCCACGTCTGACTGATCGCGGATGATGCGAACGTCTGTCAGAAAGTCGAGGGCAAGGAGTTTGCGCTTTTCGGCAGCAGTGAAAGGTTGCTTGCCGCCATAGCCATGCTGTTGGGCGAACCGCCAAAACGACAGGGGCGTGTATTTCTGAGCGCCCGAGAGTTTGTCCCATTCTTTTTCATCACCTGGCTCGTAAGCAGAGGACGATTTCGACCAAGCGACCCAGCGGTCGCGCGCCCATTCGTTCTCGCGACCGAACGCCTCTTGAAGGCAGATGCCCGCCGCACCCCAATCATCGCGATTGTCAGGATCATACTTCTGGATGAAACACTCAAAGGCGGCGTCCCGATTTATCTCGGCTGTTTCGGTCGTCGATTTGCGCCCGCGCTTTTTGCCCACGTAGTGCTCGATGATAGTATCTTGCGGGACTGTCTCGCGCATCACGCCATCGTCGCTCACGGTCATTCTGACCGATGCGCGACCCATTGGAAGCGCGCACACCTGCTGACCCACGCCCTTGGGCAGCACCTCGACAAAGCCATCAGCGAGTTCACCGCCCGCTTTCCGTTCGAGAGCCGCTTTCTTAAGAATGTGATCGGCAAGGTCTTTCATAACGTCAATGCGCTTGGGCGCGTCGAACGTGACCCAGATGTGCATACCATGACCCCCACCGGACAAGAACATCCGGTGAGGCAATTCGGACTCGGTCAACACGTTTACGACCCGCGCGACGTGGTCTTGGATTTCATCCGTGGTCAGCCGCTCATTGTGATCATCAAAGTCGAAGATCATGAAACGGGTGTGGTCGAGCTTGTCAGGCTTGGTCTCTGTGCCGACGTTTAGCCAGATCGCGCGGCAGTCATCGCCGCGCGTCAGGTGTTCTCGTATCAACTCGTCCGATAGAGGCTCGTTGATTGGGCGATACCACCACTTCTGCTCTTTTGAGTTCCATTCGCGCACGGAATGGCCGTCTTGGTTGGCGATGTTTCGCCACTGTTTCAGACACTCCATCTCGATTAGCCCCGCGTCTCAACGAGGCCGTTTTTCATCCAAGCATCGAGGTCGGACTGCCGATAGCGGACGCGGCCAGCCATTTTGTAGTAGCGCGGGCCACGACGCGGCGAGCAAGTGCGCCACCATTCGAGGGTGCTTGTGGAGTATCCGAGGTAGTGGGCGGCGTTTGCCGTGTCGAGATATGGGTCGTCATTTTGGGCGCGCATAACAATGCACCTTTCTCCCCATCGGGGATTAGGTGCCTCTGTCCGCGCGGCCTGCTGTAACGGTGTCAACGGCCCGCAGTGTCGGGGCCTATCCCGCTGCCCCCTGCATCATTGCAGGTCGCAGGTCCTCACCCTCTCGGGCGACCGGAGCTTTCAGACCCCCTCACGTTGTTCAGTTGCGTGGGTCGTCGGCATTTTCACGTGGGACGAACATAGGGACTGTTCGACCGAATTGCAACATAACCGAGTTATGAAAAGAACCTATTTCTGATTTAAATCAGGTCTTTGCGTTTAAACGCTGAGATGATCTGTTCCATTGGCTCGCGCAGTTTCCGATGGTCAACCACGATATACCGCGACCCCGTGACAGATTGTGGGGTGTGGTTCAGCAGCCGCCCAACCGTCTCCTCAAGCAAGCCTGCCTCAGTCGTCGCGAAGGTCGCGAACGTGCGGCGATGGTCGTGCGCTGTCCACGGGATGCGAGCGGGTTCTTTCATGTGCAGGGCGTCGCGCTTTCCGGGAAACACATAGTCTGACCGTATCGGGGGTATGTCAGCGAGGATCGCATGGTGTTCGGGCAGCAATGGCAGATCGAAAGCCCGACCGTTCTTAGTCTCAGGCAGGTGCAAGTGATCGTCGCGCACCTGATCCCAACGAAGCGACAGCGCCTCGGTCTTGCGCAGGCCCGTTGTCAGCAGCAGCCGGAAAAACGCCGTGTGGATAGGGTTCTCCAACGCATCGACAACCTTCTTCCATTCAGTCAGGTCGGTGATGATGCGCTGCGACGGTTCTTCAGCAAACCATTCGATGGCGATGGTCGGGCATTCGGGCAGGTCGTGGATGCGCCGCGCATGGTTGTAGATCGAACGAAACGACTTGAGGACGTGGTTCGCGCCGCGCTCACCTGACTTGGCGATGCGGGCATGAGCGCGAACGCAGTCGGCCTTGGTGATTTCGTCGAGGGGCATCGACAGCCACTCGGTCAGATGGTTGTGCATCTGACCACGCACTTGGTTCTTGTTATGTTCCGAGCGCAGCTTGGGGCGAGCGAGATAGTCTTCGGTCGCTTGTTCGAGTGTCGGGATGCGGGCGGCACGCAGGCGGCGTGCAACAGCGCCCGTCGCATATTGTGCAACGAGTTGCGCGGCCTCGTAGCGAGCGTCCACGAGGCGCGTCTCAGGGTAGGTGCCCAACTTCGTGCGCGTCGTTTTGCCGTGCACGTCCTTTTGGTAGTAAAACGTCTTCTTCGCCTTGCCCGTGAACAAGCCGAAACCCTTGATCTCGGTGTCCCAGAGTTTGGCGTTCGGAGGGGCGTTTTTGCAGGCGGCGTCAGTGAGCTTCAAGCGTTCAGTTGGCATCTTCGTCGTCCCATTTTGCAGTGAATTTGTAGGCAGCGCATTGCAACGCGGTATAACACGTCGGGACGACGTTGCGGTCATTTGTGCAATGAAATCAACCGCTTTGGGAGGTATTGCAAGAAGCCGGTAGTGTATTGCTATGCTTGGGAAGCTGCTGTTCTACCATTGAGCTACACCCGCGCGCTGATCTCTTGTTATGTCCGGGTGGGGGCGGATTCAAGGGCGAATGGGCGCATACCAGGGAATTGCGGGCACCGGGCCGTCGCCCAGGTCAGGGCGGCGATCCGATGCGCACTGGTCGATCCGGTGTCAGAGATATTCCGGCTGCGGCATGCCCAGGACGTGATAGCCGCCATCGACGTGGATGATTTCGCCGGTGGTGCAGGCGCCAGCATCCGAGGCCAGGTAGACGGCAGTGCCGCCGACAGCCTCAAGCGTGGCGTTGCTGCGCAAGGGCGCGTTCTGGTCGGTGTGCTTGTAAGTCTTGCGCGCGCCACCAATGGCGGCGCCGGCCAAGGTTTTCATCGGACCGGGCGAGATCGCGTTCACCCGGATGCCCTCGGGACCGAGATCGTTGGCCAGATAGCGGGTGGCGGATTCCAGGGCCGCCTTGGCCACACCCATGACGTTGTAATTGGGCACGACGCGGTTGCTGCCCTGATAGGTCAGGGTCATCAGGGTGCCGCCGTTGTCGATCATCAGGGGATGGGCGCGGCGCGCCACCTCGATAAAGGAATAGGCGCTGATATCCAGCGTGTTCTTGAAATTGGCCCGGCTGGTGTTGAGGAACCGGCCAGTCAGTTCGGTCTTTTCCGAAAAGGCGATGGCATGCACCAGAAAGTCGATGCTCGGCCAGCGTGCCGCCAGCTGATCAAAGGCGCGGTCCAGCGAGGCATCGTCGGTGACGTCGACATCGACCATCAGATCCGAACCGACCGACGCGGCCAGCGGTTCCAGCCGCTTACCAAAGGCCTCGCCCTGATAGGTAAAGGCCAGCTCGGCCCCGGCCTGGTGCATCGCGCGGGCGATGCCCCAAGCGATCGAGCGTTCATTGGCCACGCCCATGATCAGGCCGCGTTTTCCCTTGAGCAGTTCTGACATGATCCGATCCCTAGTCCTTGAATTTCGACAGGATCATGGATCCATTGGTGCCGCCAAAGCCAAAGCTGTTGGTCATCACGCTGTCCAGCCCGGCATTCTGCACCGTTTCCAGCGCGATTTCCGAGGCATCCAGCGCCGGGTCCAGGGTTTCGACATTGATCGAGCGGGCGATAAAGTCGTTGTCCAGCATCAGCAGGCTGAAGATCGCCTCGAGCGCGCCGGCAGCCCCCTGGGCATGGCCGGTCATCGACTTGGTCGAACTGATCGGCGGGGTGGACCCTTGTCCAAAGACCCGGCGCACCGCCTCGACCTCGCCGACATCGCCGACCGGCGTGCTGGTGCCATGGGCGTTGATATAGTCCACACTGCGGCCCTCGGGCAGGGATTGCAGGGCCAGGCGCATGGCGCGTTCGCCGCCCTCGCCGGACGGGGCCACCATGTCATGGCCATCGCTGGTGGCGGCATAACCGGTGACCTCGGCATAGATTTTCGCGCCGCGCGCCTGCGCATGTTCCAGCTCTTCAAGCACCACGATACCGCCGCCGCCCGAGATCACGAAACCATCGCGATTGGCGTCAAAGGCGCGGCTGGCGGTCTGAGGTGCGTCATTGTATTTGCTGCTCATCGCGCCCATGGCGTCGAACAGGCAGGACAGGGTCCAGTCCAGTTCCTCGCCGCCGCCGGCAAACATTACGTCCTGCTTGCCCAGCATGATCTGTTCCGCGGCATTGCCGATGCAATGCAGGCTGGTCGAGCAGGCCGAGGTGATGGAATAGTTGATGCCCTTGATCTTGTAGGCGGTGGCCAGGTTGGCCGAAATCGTCGAGGACATGCATTTGGGCACGGCAAAGGGGCCGATGCGCTTGGTGGCGCCGGATTTCAGCACCGTCTGATGCGCGGTCAGCATGGCGCTGGTCGAGGGGCCGCCCGAGCCGGCGACCAGGCCGGTGCGCGGATTGACGATGTCGGATTCTTCCAGCCCGGCATCGGCGATCGCCTCGGCCATGGCGATATGGGCATAGGCCGCCCCCGGTCCCATGAACCGCAGGGTGCGCTTGTCCACATGGTCGCTGGGGGTGATCTTGAGCGTGCCGGCGATCTGGCTGCGGAACCCGTGTTCGGCCATTTCGGGGCAGGCTTCGATTCCCGAACTGCCGGATTTCAGTGCTGCCAGAACCTCGGCGGCATTATTTCCGATGGACGAGACTATACCCAGCCCAGTGACAACGACGCGACGCATCGGCGGTCTCCTTTATGGCGGCCCGTGCGGGCGTGATCAGGTCTGGGCTGCGGCCAGACCCACCTTCATGTCCTTGACGGCATAGATCTCTTCGCCATCGGCGACAACCCGTCCGTCTGCCACGCCCAGCTTCAGCTTGCGGTCGATGATGCGGGTCATGTCCACATAGTAGGTCAGCATCTTGCGGTCCGGCTTGACCATGCCCTTCAGCTTGACCTCGCCGACGCCCATCGCCATGCCCTGACCCTGCATGCCGCGCCAGCCCAGGTTGAAACCGGTCAACTGCCACAACCCGTCCAGACCCAGACAGCCGGGCATGATCGGGTTGCCGGGGAAATGACAGTCAAAGAACCAGAGGTCCGGCGTGATGTCGAACTCGGCCACGACATGGCCCAATCCCTTGCTGCCGCCATCGGCGCTGATTTCGGTGATCCGGTCCATCATCAGCATGGGGGGCAGGGGCAGTTGCGCGTTCCCCGGGCCGAAAAGTTCGCCACGGGCGCATTTGAGCAAGCCCTCTTTGTCAAAACTGTTGGGGAATTGCGCCATCCTGCCGGCTCTCCTGCTCGGGTAATGCTGTTGCAATCCCGTCTAGCATCGGCGCTTAGGGTCCTGCAAGTGCGGCGCAATCGCCGGGCCGAGCGGCCCAGCAGCGGCGCCCGCGGCACCTGGCGCATCAGTCGCGCGGATTGGCCGGCACGACAGCGCGGCGATAGAGGTGCCAGGTCGCATGGCCCAGCACCGGCAGGATCACCATCAACCCGACGAACAGCGTCGCCATGCCGACGGCCAGCGACCCGGCGACGATCAGCCCCCAGGCGGCGGCGGTTTTCGGCGAGCGCCGGGCGACCCGGACCGAAGTGATCACCGCACGCGGCAGGCCGACATGGCGGTCGATCAGCAGGGGAAAGGACACCAGGCTGATGGCCAGGGCGACGATGGCGAAACCGAATCCGACGGCCAGACCGACGATCAGCATCGCCCATCCGGCCAGCGAGCCGAAAGTGGCCTGCAGCAGCAGAACCAGCGATTGCGGCGGTTCCGGCCCCAGGGTCAGCTTGTAGATCGCGCCGGCGGCGAACATCCAGCCGATGAACAGGACCGCCAGGTAGCCGCCCAGCACGACGATCGGCGTGCAGGAGGGAGAAGAGATAACACCGAACGCGTCACCCCATCCGGTGTCCAGACCGGCTTCGCGGCGCCGGCTCAACTCGTACAGGCCGATAGCCGCCACCGGTCCGACCAGCGCAAACCCCGACAGCAGCGGGAACAACAGCGGCAGCAGGTCGCGGTTCATCGCGAACCATGTCAGAACCAGTCCAAGCACCGGATAGACCAGCGCGATGAACATGACGTCCGTGCGCATGGCGGTGAAATCCTCGTAGCCCTTGGCCAAAGCGGCGCGCAGATCCGCCAGCGTGATGTTGCGCAGAACGATCGGCGCGGTGTCCACGCCCGAGAGTTCGCCCGCGCCCGAGCCGATGCTGTGCGAGCCGCGGCCGAACAGTTGCGCGATCCATGAAATCGGGTTGCCTATTGTCTTGACCATGTTGCCCTCGCTTGCACTGAGTGTGTGTCAAAGGGCCAACGACCGGGCGGGCATATCGCATTCCCGCGGGCCAGGCCCATGGGGATCCATCCGTCCCCATGCTAGCAAATGCGCCGGCTGCTGTCGCCCTGCACGATGCGGTTTCACGCAGACGTGCGCTGCGGGCGTCTGTGCGGCGGGAGGCGGCGGCGGCCTGTTGCGAATGAATTTCATTTGAATTCCGAGCCCGATGCCCCTTATATATCGGGTCACGAAAGGGAAACGGGGCCGATGCCAAAGCCGATGCCAAGCGCCAACGAGACCGCCGCGACCTGGCTGGGGTCGGCCGGGCTGCGCCCGACGCGCCAGCGCCTGGCGCTGGCCGAGTTGCTGGTGGGCGATGGTCAGCATCGCCACGTCACCGCCGAAAGCCTGTTCGAAGCGGCCCGTTCCGCCGGGGCGACAGTGTCGCTGGCCACGGTTTACAACACGCTGCGGGCGTTCTGCGATGCCGGGCTGCTGCAAGAGGTCGGGGTGGACGGATCGAAAAGCCATTTCGACACGAACACCCGTGATCACCCGCATTTCTATTGGGAAGACGAGGGTCGGTTGACCGATGCGCCTTCGGATCAGCTGGTGATCACCCGTCTGCCCAGGGCGCCGGATGGTGCCGAGATCGCCGCGGTGGATGTGGTCATTCGCCTGCGGCGGACCTGAGGCCGCCCGCCCGTCACCCGGTCGCCCGCCAGACCGATTTTGCCGAAAAGGCCGCCCAGCATGCCTCATCCCTTGGTCAGCCGCGCCGATATCGACGGTTTTCGCCGCGATGGCGTGGTGCTGATCCGTGGTCTGTTCGCCGATCATGTCGAAACCCTGCGCGCGGGCATCGCCGCGAACATGGCCGATCCCGGCCCCTATGCCTCGGAAAACCGCAAGGCCGGGCAGACCGGGCGGTTCTTTGACGATTACTGCAACTGGCAGCGGATCCCGGAATTTGCGCAGGTGATCCGCGACTCGCCCGCTGCCGAGGTGGCCGCCGACCTGATGGGCGCCGAGACGGTACAGCTGTTTCACGATCATGTGCTGGTCAAGGAGCCGGGCACATCGATGGCAACGCCCTGGCATCAGGACGGGCCCTATTATTTCGTGCAGGGACGGCAGACGCTCAGTTTCTGGTCGCCGCTGGACGCGGTCACGGAGGCGACCCTGCGCTGTGTCGCCGGCTCGCATCTGTGGGAAAAGGACGTGCTGCCGACGCGCTGGGTGTCGCAAGAAGGTTTCTTTCCCGACGCGGGCCAGTACATGCCGGTGCCCGATCCCGACGCCGAGGGCATGCGCATCGTCGAATTTCCGATGCAGCCGGGAGATGCGGTAGCCTTTCATTTTCGCACCCTGCACGGTGCGCGCGGCAATACCAGTACGGCGCGGCGCCGGGCGTTCTCGCTGCGGGTGGTCGGGGATGACGCGCGCTATGTGCAGCGGCCCGGGCCGACCTCGCCACCGTTTCCGGGCCATGGCATGTCGGCGGGGCAAAAGCTGCGCGGCGACTGGTTCCCGGTGATCTGGCCGCGCGGCGCCAGCCCCGGCTGACGCGGACGCTGCAGCCTCAGAACCACTGACCCGGTTCCATCAGCCCCAAATCCAGCAATTGTTGCGAGGTCCATGTGAACGGCACCGTATTGTGCCAGGCGAAACTGCTGATGGCCTGGGACGAGCCGGGGTTGCATTGCAGCGCCTTGGCGGCGCGGAACGAACAGACCGTCGCGGTCAGATTGTGGTGCCAGGGGCAGGAATAGGTGTTGTATTCCGGCTGATCAAAGGTGTGATCCGGCTGCAGCCGCAGCCCGCGCGCCGCCCGGAACAGCGCGATCCGGTCGATGCGGCGGCTGGCGGCGGGGACGTGTTCCTCGAACCGCCAGCGCAGGCCGCCAAAGAAATCCAGCTGCCGTTCCAGCGGCTCGCCGGTGTCGGGCGCGTGGCGCGCCAGCGCGTAATATCCCGAACGATCGAAACAGGCGCGATCCAGGGACACCGCATCGGGATACCGGGCCAGGTCGTCGGCATAGAGGTCGATCACATAGGTCAGCATGGCGTCGCGCCGCTCGCCGGCGTGAAAGGCCAGCATCTCGCCGACGCTGCGGGTCTCGCGGAACGGATAGAACAGGTATTCCGCGTTGTAGCCGTAGTAGAACCAGGTGCCCGGGGCCGCCGCGATCAACCGGTTTACCGCGTCACAAACCGCCATTGCCGGGCCGCAATCATGGTCGATGCGATGCACCCGCGCGCCCAGCTCGGCGGGCAGGGCAAAGCTGGGCGGCATCAGGGCCAGCACCGCGGCGAACCCGCAATCCAGGTGATGGCGCAGGGTGCTGTCCAGCTCGACCTCGTCCTCGACAAAGATCAGTGCCACCGGACCCCGGTCAAGAACCGGGCGACCCTGTTTCAGAAACGCGTCGAGTGAGGAATAGCTCATGTCGGTGCCCGGTGCTGCCATTCTGGTCTTTCGGCCGAAACTCGGGTAATTCCCGGTGCATTGCAAGCCATCGCCAATCGGTCTAAGTCAGGCCGCTGATCCATCTTTGTGAGGCAAAGCGCATGACCGCCCCCAAGAAACTGTTCATCAAGACCTATGGCTGCCAGATGAACGTCTATGACAGCGAGCGCATGACCGAGGCGCTGAGCGGACAGGGCTATGTCGCGACCGACAGCCAGGACGACGCCGACATGATCCTGCTGAACACCTGTCACATCCGGGAAAAGGCGGCGGAAAAGGTCTATTCCGAACTGGGCCGGTTCAAGGGGCTCAAGGCGGAAAAACCCGATCTCAAGATCGGCGTGGCCGGCTGTGTCGCCCAGGCCGAGGGCGAAGAGATCATGCGCCGCCAGCCGATGGTCGATCTGGTGGTCGGCCCCCAGAGCTATCACCGTCTGCCCGAGCTTGAGGCCCGCACCCGCGCCGGGGAAAAGGCGCTGGACACCGATTTTCCCGCCGAGGACAAGTTCGAGGTTCTGCGCAAACGGCCCAAGGCGGCGCGCGGACCAACGGCGTTTCTGACGGTGCAAGAGGGCTGTGACAAATTCTGCGCCTTTTGCGTCGTGCCCTATACCCGCGGCGCCGAGGTCAGCCGCCCTGTCGACCGCATCCTGACCGAGGCCCGCGATCTGGTCGAGCGCGGCGTGCGCGAGATCACCCTGCTGGGCCAGAACGTCAACGCCTATCACGGCGCCGGGCCGGATGGCGACATGACGCTGGCGCAGCTGATCTGGGAACTGGACGGGATCGACGGGCTGGAGCGTATCCGGTTCACCACCAGCCACCCCAACGACATGACCGACGATCTGATCGCGGCGCATGGGTCATGCGCCAAGCTGATGCCCTATTTGCATCTGCCGGTGCAGTCCGGCAGCGATCGCATCCTCAAGCGGATGAACCGCAGCCACTCGGCCGACAGCTATCTGCGGCTGATCGAACGCATCCGCGCGGCGCGGCCCGATATTCTGCTGTCGGGCGATTTCATCGTCGGTTTCCCCGAAGAGACGGAACAGGATTTCCAGGCCACGATGGATCTGATCGAGGCGGTCCACTACGGTCAGGCCTATTCGTTCAAATATTCCCCGCGCCCGGGCACCCCGGCGGCCGAGCGGCCGCAGGTGGCCGAGGACGTGGCCTCGGACCGCCTGCAGCGGCTGCAGGCGCTGATCACCCGCCAGCAGCGCGCCGTGCAGGACGCCATGGTCGGGCGCCACGCGCATGTCCTGTTCGAGCGGGCCGGCCGGTTTGACGACCAGATGGTCGGCAAGTCGGAATATCTGCATGCGGTGCATGTCACCGATGCCGATGTCCGCGCCGGCGATCTGTGCCGGGTGCTGATCACCGGTTCGGGGGCCAATTCACTGGCGGGCCGGGTGATCCGGGCGGGCTGATCCCCGAAAAAGGTGATGCGTCCGGGCAACGCGGCTGCCGGAAATGGCGGCAAATCGCGCGAATGCGCCCTTTTTATGTGCAACTTTCGGCTGAATCCGGTAAGGGGCCGCCGAGCGCTCGGCCCGTTTTTCGAACCGGCACGCGCGCAGCCAGAGAGGGGGCGTCATGTTTCTGCGAATGGAAAAACCGGTCCGTGCGGCCGCGATGGCTTTGGTTCTGGGCGGTGCCGCTGCGACCGCGCAGGCCGGCAATGTCGCGCCGGTGCCCGCCGATCCGGCGGTGATCACGCCCGCGCCGGTCTGGCGCGGCGTCTATGCCGGGGCCAGTGTCGCCTATGCGTTCAACGGGGATGACCGCGTCGGTCATCGCAACCCCGGTGGCGCGATGGTGGCGGTGCCCGGCACGCTGGAACAAAGCGGCGTCAACTACGGGCTGCGGCTGGGGTGGCGCGGCGAGCGCAGCCAGGGCGCCCGGTCCTTTGTCTATGGTGTCGAACTTGGCTATGACGCGGGCAAGGCGGACGATTCCCTGGCGACGGCCACGCATACTGCCTCTGTTTCGCTGAACAACGTGCTGTCGCTGCGCCTGAAATCCGGCCTGACCAACGCCGCGCGCAACACGCTGTTCTATGGCATCCTGGGCTATGCCCGCGGCGATTTCGACTATGCGGTGGCAGGCACGGCGGCGGGCGACACGATCGCGATCAATACCGGGCTGTCGGCGAATGGCTATGTGCTGGGGCTGGGCGCGGAACGTCAGTTGACCGACCGGCTGTCGCTGTTCGGCGAATGGGAATATCTGAACTTTGGCAGTCAGCGCCTGACGGATGCGAACGGCTCGTCGACCCAGGCGACGCCGAAATACCAGAACATCCGCATCGGTCTGAACTATCGATTCTGAGCGCGCAACCATAGGCTGTTTCGCGGTGACCCCTCTCTAGGTGGCGTAGTACGGTCGTTTTTTGTTTCAATCTCGTGAAATTCGCGCCGGGCGGCTTGCGTCGGGGCCGCGAACTTGGCACGCTTGTGCCAGACCGCCGCAATGGCAAGAGCAGGAGAGCGGATTGGCCACAGGTGCCCTGACCCCACCGCAGACCGACATGTCAGCCCCCGAAGTGCTGGTCGAATTCCCGGATAACCGCTTGCTGATCGACCTTTGTGGCGAATATGACCGCAACCTGGCCGACATCGAACAGAAGATCGGCGTCCAGATCGTGCGCCGCGGCAACCAGCTGTCGATCCTCGGCGACGAGGACAGCCAGAAACAGGCCGCCGAGGTGTTGCAGTCGCTGTATTCCCGGCTGGAGGTCGGGCGCGACGTGGAAACCGGCGATATCGACCGCGAGCTGCGCATGGGCGGTTCGGATGCCGGCACCGGCGTCCGGGATGGCGATCAGCTGGAAATGTTCAATGGCGGCGAGGTCGAGATCAAGACCCGCAAAAAGCTGATCGAACCGCGCACCGCGGCGCAAAAGGCCTATGTGCAGTCGCTGTTTTCGAATGAACTGGCCTTTGGCATCGGTCCGGCGGGCACCGGTAAGACCTATCTGGCGGTGGCCGTGGGCGTGTCGATGTTCATCGGCGGCCAGGTCGACCGGATCATCCTGTCGCGCCCGGCGGTCGAGGCCGGCGAGCGCCTGGGCTTTTTGCCCGGCGACATGAAGGACAAGGTCGATCCCTATATGCAGCCGCTCTATGACGCGCTGAACGATTTTCTGCCGGGCAAGCAACTGGCCAAGCTGATCGAGGAAAAGCGCATCGAGATCGCGCCATTGGCCTTTATGCGCGGGCGCACCCTGTCCAATGCCTTTGTCGTTCTGGACGAGGCGCAGAATGCCACGTCGATGCAGATGAAAATGTTCCTGACGCGGCTGGGCGAGGGCAGCCGCATGGTGGTCACCGGCGACCGCACCCAGGTCGACCTGCCGCGCGGTGTGCCCTCGGGGCTGGCGGATGCGGAACGGCTGTTGTCGGCCATTCCCAAGATCGGTTTCAACTATTTCACCTCAAAGGACGTGGTGCGCCACCCGCTGGTGGCGGCGATCATCGAAGCCTACGAGGCCGACCCGCCGGCGGCCTGACCGGCGCGGCGGCCAGAACCCCGCGCCCAGAACCCGCCGGCCCGGGTCCGACGACCCGAATCCGGCGCCCTATTCGGCCCACATGCGCAAAAGGTTGCTGCGCGATCTGGCCAGCAGCTGATATTGCGCATCGTCATCGCGCGTCTGCGCCTGCGACATTGCCTGCCACAGGTCGAACAGAATCTCGCGCTGTTCGGCGTGGCGGACATGGCTGGTGATCCAGCCCACCACCACGATCCGGCTGCCCCGCGTCACCGGTTCGACCCGGTGCAGCGTGGTCGAAGGGTAGAGCAGGGCCTCGCCCCGCGACAGTTTGAACTGCCGCTCTTCGAGCCGGTCGCTGATCGTCAGTTCGCCGCCATCATAGCTGTCGGGTTCGGACAGGAACAGCGTGAACGACAGGTCGCTGCGGGCACCGCTCATCAGGGCGTTGTCCACGTGGTCGCCGTAGCGACCGCCGCCCTGGGTGCGCGAAACGATCATCCGGGCAAACCCGCGCGGATAGGCGAGCGCGGCAAACAGCGGATGCGCCGTCAGGCCCGCGCGCACCTTGGCCAGCACCGCCTCGGTTTCGGGGCCGGGGGCGGCCTGCAGGTTGTCCTTGACCCGCCGGGCCGCGGCGCCAGCGGTCTTGCGGCCATCCTCGAATTGCAAATTCAGCGCCGCCTCGCACAGAACCGCGCATTCGGCCGCGCCGAAGATGTCGGACAGAACCGCCTGCATGACCCTAGTCCTGCTGAAGAGCGATGATTTCGGCCCAACCGCCCGCTGCCGCCAGAGCCGACGGGTCGGTGGCTGCGTTCCGGGCGGTCAGCTCGGGATAGAGCGCGTCCAGCCCGTCCAGTTTCGCCAACAGGGATTGCCCGGCCTTTGCGGCAGCGGGATCCGGATCGACCGCCAGCGCCGCGGCCCGGCGGCGGGCGGTTTCATAGAAACCCCAGCTGTCGCGGTATTCGATCGGCACCTCGACGCTGCCATCGGTGACGCCGCCCTCGTACTCGGCATGGGCCAGAACCAGCAGATCCTTGATCGCCAGAATCCGGTCGCGCAGCGACAGGTTCGCTGCAGCACCCGATGCTGCCACCGCCGCCAGCACTGCGTCCCGGGCTGCCGCCACCTGTTCGTCGGCTGCGTCCTGTGTCACGGCTTGGGCAAAGCTGGCGGCGGCCTCGTCAAAGCCCGGCGCGTTCAGTTCGGCCAGTTTCGGGGCGATATCCTCATAGATCGCATGGTGGGACTCCTCCATATGCGCGCGTGCCGCATCGCGCGCGCCGGACAGGTATAGCTGGGCGATAATCAGATAGGTGCCCTCGAAATACCCCAGCTCGGTCAGAAAGACCGAGGGGCCGTCGCCCAGAGTGATGCCGGCTTCGCCTGCCTCGCCTGCTTCACCGGCTTCGGCCGAGGCGGCATAGACCGCAGCGCCTGCAGTCAGAACCGGCAGGGCCAGAGGTGCGGCGGCGGCCAGCGAGGTGGCCGTCAAAAGGGCCAGCTTGCGCGGCCGAACGCGGCGGACGGGTTTGGCGGGGGATTGTGTCATAGAAGGCTCCAATTTTAACCTAGTAAATCTATCAGGTACTTTTCATAGTAAAACAGTCAGGATGTCAATGGCGGGAATTTGACCGGTTTTATCTTGTTCGCCCGGCGCGGACGGTTAGACAGGCCGGCATGTGCGTTGATACAAGACTCGAGGACCCGCGGTGGCAGGGCTGTGATCTGGCCGGGCTGGCCGAATCCGCCGCCGACGCGGCGTTGCGGCATCTCGGGTTGCAGCCCGATCTGTGCGAGATTTCGCTGTTGGGCTGCGACGATGCGGCGATTGCCGATCTGAACCGCGACCATCGCGGCCAGGCGGGGCCCACCAACGTGCTGAGTTGGCCGGCGGTGGACCTGGCGGCCGAGGCGTCGGGGGCGGTTCCGTCCCTGCCACAGCCGGATTTCACCGGCGAGATCGCCCTGGGCGACATTGCCCTTGCCTATGACACCTGCGCGCGCGAAGCCGCCGCGGCGGGCAAGCCCATGGCCGACCACGTGACGCATCTGGTGGTGCACGGTGTGCTGCATCTGCTGGGGTATGACCATATTCGTGACCCGGATGCCACTTTGATGCAGCGACTTGAGGTCGAGATACTTGGCAGACTGGGGCTTGATGACCCATATTGAGAGACACACGAGGCCACGAGGCCCCCATTCGGACAGGATTGATGGACGACAAAGACGGCAGTTCTGACGCGGCGCAAGGCGCGCGGTCCCAGGACGATACGGCACCAGAGGCGGGCTCGGGTCCCGATCAGGGCGAGGCGGCGGAACGGGCCGGGTTTTTCGGGCGTATCCTCGAAGCGCTGGCACCGGCCGACGAGGCGCAGGGCGACATCGTGAATGGCGCCGTCACGGCTCCGCATGGCATGATCAACCTGCGCCGGATGCGGGTCGAGGATGTCGCCATCCCGACAGCCGACATCGTCGCGGTCGCCAACAGCATCAGCCTGGACGAACTGGTGCAGGTGTTCCGCGACAGCGGCATGACCCGGGTTCCGGTCTACGAGAACACGCTGGACACGCCCTTGGGTTTCGTCCACCTCAAGGATTTCGCGCTGACCCACGGATTCAATGGCGGCACGGCCGAATTCGACCTCATGTCGATGTTGCGCCCGCTGCTGTTCGTGCCGCCCTCGATGCCGATCGGGGTGCTGCTGGCCAAGATGCAGACCGAGCGGCGGCACATGGCGCTGGTGATCGACGAATATGGCGGGGTCGATGGACTGCTGACCATCGAGGATCTGATCGAACAGGTGGTAGGCGAGATCGAGGACGAGCATGACACCGACGAGGACCAGACCTGGATCCGCGAGAAACCGGGCTGTTATCTGGCGCTGGCCAAGACGCCGTTGGCCGATTTCGAGAACGAAATCGGGCAATCGCTGACCGATCACGACCAGGTCGACGAGGAAGAGATCGACACGCTGGGCGGGCTGGTCTTCATGCTGTCGGGCCGGGTTCCGGCGCGGGGCGAGGTGGTGCCGCATCCGGACGGCCCGGAGTTCGAGGTGATCGACGCCGATCCGCGCCGCATCAAGCGGCTGCGGGTGCGCCTGCCGGACCGTACGGGATGAGCCCAGCCCGGCGCTGGCGTCTGCCGGCACGCATGGCGTTGGCTGCCCTTTTGGGCGGTGCGGCGGCGCTGGGCCTAGCCCCTTACCAGGCGTGGCCCCTGACCTTGCTGGCGCTGGCGCTGTTGCCTCTGTTGCTGTCGGGCGCAGAGCGGCCCGGTCAGGCCGGGTGGATCGGCTGGGCGCTGGCCACCGGCTATTTTGCGCATGCACTGATCTGGATCGTCGAACCCTTTCAGGTGGACGTGGCGCGGCATGGCTGGATGGCGCCTTTTGCCCTGGTGTTTCTGGCCGGTGGTCTGGCGCTGTTCTGGGCCGCCGCCTTTTGGGCCGCGTATCGGTTTGCAACGGGGCCGGCCGGTCGGGTTTTCGCGCTGATCGTGACCCTGTCTCTGGCCGAGCTTGCGCGTGCCTATGTCCTGACAGGCTTTCCCTGGGCGGCGCTGGCGCAGATCTGGACCGGCAGCGATGTCGCGCTGCTGCTGGCCTGGATCGGGCCGCAGGGGTTGGCGCTGGCGACGCTGCTGGCGGCACTGCTGCCAGGGCTGGCGATGATCCGGCCCGGACCATGGCCGCCGCGCCTGGCCGGCCTGCTGCCGCTTGCGGTGCTGCTGGTTGCCGGGGCGGCGCTGTCCGGGCGCTTGCCGCAGAATATCGCCGCGACCGCCGTCGTGCGGGTCGTGCAACCGAATGCACCACAAAACCAGAAATGGGACCCGCAGATGATGCCGGTGTTTTTCGACCGGCTTGTGGGATATACGGCGCAGACGCCGCATCCCGACTTGATCGTCTGGCCGGAAACCGCCGTGCCGACGCTGCTGGAATGGGCCGGTCCGGCCTTTGCGACTATCGCCGACGCCGCGCAGGGTACGCCTTTGGCGCTGGGCATCCAACGCAGCGAGGGCGCGCGCAGCTACAACTCACTGGTGCATCTGGACCGGACGGGGCAGGTGGCCGCGATCTATGACAAGCACCATCTGGTGCCGTTCGGCGAGTATTTCCCCGGCGGCGATCTGGCGGCCCGGTTCGGGCTGCGCGGCTTTGCGGCGCGCGAGGGCGACGGGTACAGCGCCGGACCCGGGCCGCAGGTGATCGATTTTGGCGCGGCGGGACGGGGCCTGCCGCTGATCTGCTACGAGGCGGTGTTTCCGCAGGATGTGGCGGGTGCAGCCGAGCGACCGGATTTCCTGTTGCAGATCACCAATGACGCCTGGTTCGGCCGGTATATCGGCCCTTATCAGCATCTGGCACAGGCGCGCATGCGGGCCATCGAGCAGGGTTTGCCGCTGGTGCGCGCGGCCAATACCGGTGTTTCTGCGATGATCGATCCCTGGGGGCGGACGATCGCCGAACTGCCGCTGGGCCAGGCCGGCTATCTCGATGCCGCGCTGCCGGCCCCGTTGCCGGCGACGCTGTATGCCCGAACGGGTGACTGGCCGATCTTGGCGGTGCTGCTGGCGGCCGCGTTGATGGGGTGGTTTCGGCAACGCAGCAAATAAAACCCGTTTAGTTGATTGACCTCGGCGGTTGCGGGGCTTAACCCGACCGCGACCTGCCACAACGGCTTCCTGACGTGGCGGAGTAAACCCCAATGGAGCGCTTTCATGTCCCGTAGTAATTATGTCTTCACCTCGGAATCGGTTTCCGAGGGTCACCCCGACAAGGTCTGCGACCGCATTTCTGACGCCGTCCTCGATGCCTTTCTGGCCGAAGAGCCCGAGGCGCGGGTGGCCGCAGAAACCTTTGCCACGACCGACCGCGTGGTGATCGGTGGCGAGGTGGGGCTGAGCGATCAGGACAAGCTGACCGACTATATGGGCCGGATCGACGAGATCGCCCGCGCCTGCATCAAGGATATCGGCTACGAGCAGGACAAGTTCCATCACGCGACATGCGAGATCACCAATCTGCTGCACGAACAGTCCGCCCATATCGCCCAGGGCGTGGACGCGGCCGAGGACAAGGACGAGGGGGCCGGCGATCAGGGCATCATGTTCGGCTACGCCACCAACGAGACACCGGCGCTGATGCCGGCACCGATCCAGTATGCCCATGCGATACTGCGGCGATTGGCCGAGGTGCGCAAGGACGGGTCGGAACCGGCGCTGGGGCCGGATGCCAAAAGCCAGCTGTCGGTGATCTATCGCGACGGCGCGCCGGTCGGCGTCGGTTCGATCGTGTTGTCGACCCAACATCTGGACCCGGACCTCAGCAGCGGCGACATCCGCGACATTATCGAGCCCTATATCAGCCAGGTGCTGCCCGAGGGCTGGCTGAATGCCGAGACCGAATGGCATGTCAACCCGACCGGGAAGTTCGTGATCGGCGGGCCTGATGGCGATGCCGGGCTGACCGGGCGCAAGATCATCGTCGACACCTATGGCGGGGCCGCGCCCCATGGCGGCGGCGCGTTTTCCGGCAAGGACCCGACCAAGGTCGATCGCTCGGCCGCTTATGCGGCGCGCTATCTGGCCAAGAACATCGTGGCCGCCGGTCTCGCCGACCGCGCGACCCTGCAGCTGAGCTATGCTATCGGCGTGTCTCGGCCACTGTCGATCTATGTCGACACGCATGGCACCGGACAGGTGCCGGATGCGCAGATCGAAAAGGCCGTTGGGCAGGTGATGAACCTCACTCCGCGCGGCATCCGCGAACATCTGCAGTTGAACAAGCCGATCTATCAGCGTACCGCGGCCTATGGCCATTTCGGACGAGAGCCGGATGCCGATGGCGGATTCAGCTGGGAAAAGATCGACCTTGTCGAGACGCTGAAAGCAGCGGTCTGAGTCTTGTCACGACATCCATGTTCGGGCGGCGGCGCCGCCACCCGGCCCGACTCGCGACCTGGCGGTGGCGCCGGGGACGGGGTCAGAAACTGACGCCCAGCCCGATGGAATAGCCATCGTAATCGTCGCTGAAGGCATAGGACAGCATCAGCCGCGCACCCGCCAGATAGGGCACGCCGGTGTTTACCGTGCCGATCTCGACGCCGACCCCGACCTTGCCCAGCCAGTCCAGATTGACCACATCGCCCTGATCGCCCGGAAAACTGGACAGGCTGCCCTGAAACACCGCCTTGACCGGTTTGCCAAAGGCCTGCCAGCCCTGGATCGGAATCCGCACCCGCCCCAGGGCGGTGGCGGTGGTGATCCGCGCCTTGGCGTTCAGGTCCGAGGACCCGCCGATCGGATGCAGCATCATCTCGCTGTAGCGCAACGAGAAATCGACCTCGCGCGTGCGCAGATATCGCTTGTAGACCAGCATCACCGCGCCGCCATAGCCGCCGGCGGTGATATCGCCGCTTTTCAGGAAATCCAGATCGGTGTTTCCACCACCGGGCGGGTTCTGGCCCGAGAGGTTCGCATCGGCGGCAATCCGGCCAAGGGACAGGTTCACGACCGGACGCAGCACCCAGTACTGGTTGAGGGCGAAATCCCAGCCGACGCCGCCGGTCACGGCATACGAAGACCAGCGGGCGCTGACATCCAGCCCCGGGACCGGCCCCGACAACAGGAATTCCGGCGAATAGTTCTGATAGCCCAGGTAAGCTTCGAGATATAGCGGTGTGCCGACCACCGGGTTGAACCCGCCGCCGATCTGGCCCGAGCGAAAGGTGCTCTGCGCCCCGGAAAAGCGCGAAAATGACAGGAACGAGGCGGATGGCGTGGGCACCGTGACCAGTCCCAGCGTGGCCAGGGCGCGCTCGGAGATGCCGTCGATGCCGCCGGTGACCGCCTGCGCGGCGGCCGGCGACTGCAGCCCGGCTGACAGCCCGGCGGCGATCAGTGGCCCCCAGAACCGGGCGCGAAATGGCTGCGCGCCGGTGCTGGTTCGGCCCGCGAAGCATCGGAATATCCGAGATATTTCAGATGGATGGAGGGTTTCCCGGGGTCTGCATTCCCGGGTTGTCCTGTTCCGGATGTCGCCGCTTTTGTGTCCGATACATGTTCGGCCGATGGTGGAAATAATCCGCTTCACGCACGCAATCCTTCTGGCGCAGATAGCTTTGACATCTAGCGATGAGGCCCGCATGTGTCAAAGCTGCGGTGCCCGTTGCAGCCTGCCCGGCTTGCGGCTAAACCGCCGGTCATGAGCACTCCGACCCGCCCGCACCGCAATTTCTATGGCCGTCTCAAAGGCAAGAGCCTGAAGCGTAGCCAAAAGGAATATCTAGACCAGGATCTGGCCGCCCTCTCTCCGGGCGCCGTCGGCTGGGATGAAAACCCCCAGCGGGTACCGCTGGATCTGGCGGCGCTGTTCGACGATCGCCCGGTCTGGCTGGAAATCGGCTTTGGCGGCGGCGAACATCTGGTGCATCAGGCGGCGTCCAACCCGGATATCGGCATCATCGGTGCCGAACCCTATATCAACGGCGTGGCGATGCTGTTGGGCAAGATCCGCCGGGCGGGGGTAAGCAATCTGGCGGTGCATCCGGGCGATGCCCGCGACCTGATGGACGTGTTGCCCGATGGCGTCATCCAGCGCGCCTTTCTGCTCTATCCCGATCCCTGGCCGAAGAAACGGCACCATCGCCGCCGGTTCGTGACACCCGAACATCTCGGACCGCTGCACCGGGTGATGGCGCCCGGCGCGGTCCTGCGGGTGGCGACGGACATTCCCGACTATGTGCGCCAGACCCTGGAACAGGTGCCCCGGGCCGGGTTCCGGTGGCTGGCCGAGCGTCCCGCCGACTGGCGCACGCCCTGGGACGACTGGCTGTCGACCCGCTATGAGCAAAAGGCGCTGCGCGAGGGCCGCGTGCCGCATTACCTGACCTTTCGCCGCCGATAGGGCTGTTCCGTTGCACGGCCAGGCCCGAAACTGCGCGGAAAAAGCCAGTTGTGGACCCCGTCGCGAGCATGCGTTAATGCGGATGAGGTCGACTTGAAGAAAGGTGCGCAATGTCCGGTCACGGCACTCCGATTCCGATGAGCTCTGCCCCCTGCGGGCCCTTGTCCGGCGTGGCCGAGGTGCCGGGCGACAAATCGATTTCGCACCGCTCGCTGATCCTGGGGGCGATGGCGGTGGGGCAGACCCGCATCACTGGCCTGCTCGAGGGCGAGGACGTGCTGGATACCGCCCGCGCCATGCGCGCCTTTGGCGCCGAGGTGCGCGACCATGGCGGCGGCGAATGGACGGTGCATGGCGTCGGGGTGGGCGGTTTCGCCGAGCCCGATCAGGTGATCGATTGCGGCAATTCCGGTACTGGCGTGCGGCTGATCATGGGGGCGATGGCGACCAGCCCGATCAGTGTCACTTTTACCGGCGACGCCAGCCTGAACAAGCGCCCGATGGCGCGTGTCACCGATCCGTTGGCGCTGTTTGGCACCCGTGCCGTGGGGCGGTCCGGCGGGCGGTTGCCGATGACCATCGTCGGGGCCGCCGATCCGGTGCCGGTGCGCTATACGGTGCCGGTGCCCTCGGCGCAGGTGAAATCGGCGGTGTTGCTGGCCGGGCTGAACGCGCCCGGGCAGACCGTGGTGATCGAGCAGGAGGCAACCCGCGATCATACCGAGCGGATGCTGGCCGGATTCGGCGCCGAGATCACCACCGAAGACAGCGATGCGGGCCGCGTTATCACCCTGACCGGCCAGCCGGAACTGCTGGCGCAGACCATCGTGGTGCCGCGCGATCCTTCCAGCGCCGCCTTTCCGGTCTGTGCCGCCCTGATCGTCCCGGGCTCGGACGTGCTGGTGCCCGGGATCGGGTTGAACCCGACCCGCGCCGGGTTGTTTACCACCCTGCGCGACATGGGCGCCGATCTGACCTATGAGAACGAGCGCATCGAGGGCGGCGAACCGGTCGCCGATCTGCGCGCGCGGTTCTCGCCGGATATGCGCGGCATCGACGTGCCGCCCGAGCGCGCCGCCAGCATGATCGACGAATACCCGGTTCTGTCGGTGGTCGCCGCCAATGCCGCGGGCGTCACGATGATGCGCGGGGTCCGGGAATTGCGGGTCAAGGAAAGCGACCGGATCGACGCCATGGCTGCCGGTCTGCGCGCCAATGGCGTCGCGGTCGAAGACGGCGAGGACTGGTGGTCGGTCACCGGGCACGGCCCCGGTTCGGTCGCCGGCGGTGCCACCTGCGCCAGCCATCTGGACCATCGGATTGCCATGTCGTTCTTGGTGATGGGCATGGCGGCGCAAAACCCGGTCAGCGTGGATGACGGCAGCCCGATCGCTACTTCTTTTCCGATCTTTGGGACGCTGATGACGGCGCTGGGGGCACAATTGCATCGGCCCTCCGAACGGGGTGCGGCGTGAGCCTCGCCAGGCTTTGTCTGCTGAGCCTGCTGGCCGCCACGCTGGGCGTTTCGATCTGGGTTTTCTGGCTGCATGCCGCGCATCTTGAGGTCGACGGCGGGCTACGCTCGTTTGACAGCCGGTTCGGCGGTTATACCCTGGCAGATGCGCGCGATTATCTTACGCGGCTCGATCCCGAGCCTTATGCATTGTATCAGGGGCTTGCGCGTTGGCTGGACCTGCTGTTTCCGGCGCTGCTGGGCCTGTCGATGGGGGTCTTCTACTGGCGCGTGACGACCTATCTGAACCAATGGTCGCGCCTGGTCCTGTTGCTGTTTCCGTCGGGCTATGTGCTGATGGATCTGTGCGAAAACGCGCTGATCCAGGAGATGCTGGCCCATACGGCGGCCCATCTGGACCCGGAAACGGTGTCGCTGGCCAGCCATTTCACGATTACCAAATTCGTGCTGCTGGCGGTCAGTCTGCTGGCCGGTCTGCTGCTGCGCGTGCTGCGGCCGCGCTGATCGTTCGCGCACAAGAGAGGCTGCTGCAGGAAAGGATATGCACCCGATGAGCTTTACGATTGCGATCGACGGTCCGGCCGCGGCCGGCAAGGGTACGATTTCCCGCGCCGTGGCGGCGCATTTCGGGCTGGCGCATCTGGACACCGGGCTGCTCTATCGCGCGGTCGGGGCGCGGGTGCTGACCGGCGAGGATGCCGAGGCCGCCGCCCGCTGCCTGTCGGCGGCGGACCTTGAAGCCGACACGCTGCGCAGCGCCGACGTGGCGCAGGCGGCCAGCAAGGTGGCGACGATTCCGCAGGTTCGTGCCGCCCTTGTCGACTTTCAGCGCGCCTTTGCCCGGCGCGCCGGGGGTGCGGTACTGGATGGGCGGGATATCGGCACGGTGATCTGCCCCGAGGCCGAGGCCAAGCTGTTTGTCACCGCCAGTGCCGAGATTCGCGCCCAGCGGCGCTATCGCGAATTGCTGGAACAGGGGGCCGAGACCAGCCTGCCAGAGGTCCTGGCGGATGTGCGCGCCCGCGACGACCGCGACATGACCCGCGCCGATGCGCCGCTGAAGACGGCCGACGACGCAGTGATCATCGACACTTCGGAGATGAGCATCGAGGCGGCCGTGGCGACGGCCATCGCGGCGGTCGAGGCGCGGCGCGCGCCCGACGTTGCGTCATAGGTCGGGAATACCCTACCTCTTTTGGAACCAAGGTCATGAAAACCGGTATGAGACCATCGCGGCCGCGCGCTTAGTATGATCCGTGCCGGGTGGCGTCGCCGCCCCGCCTGAAATCATTTAAGAGGGCTTTTGTCATGGATAATTTTGTTTTTTTCAGCAGCGGCGATGCCACCCGGTCCTATCTGAAAATTCCCGATATCGCCGGCGAAAGCCAGTTCGATCCCGGAGCCGGCCTGAGCGTCGGCGACGGCTCCTTTGACCGCTCTGGCGATGGCGGCGCGATCGACCCGATGGCGATTTGGGGCACCAACGGGGTGGCGCTGGACGGCATGCATGTGGACCCGGTCATCCCGGCCACAGGCAGCTTTGAGGATCCGCTGTTCGGCTAGGGGCCGGCGTTGCCCCGGTGCCCGGGGTGACTGCAATGAATCCTTGCGATCCGCGGTGCACTCTACTATACGCGCCGATGTCCAAGCGGCAGTCCAGATCGCAGACAGCATGAGCAGGGCCGGGGAAATCCGCGGCCCTTCGTCTGTTTGGACCGCCCGCAGGGGCCAACCTGAATTCGAAAGACCGGCGGAGACAACCGCGCGGCCCGCAAAAATGTGAAAAAGGAAACGACGTATATATGTCCGCTAACGCATCCATGGAGGAGTTCGAAGCCCTCCTGAACGAAAGCTTCGAAATGGACACGCCCCGCGAAGGGTCTGTGGTCAAGGGCAAGGTCATCGCCATCGAGGCGGGACAGGCCATCATCGATGTCGGCTACAAGATGGAAGGCCGTGTCGATCTGAAAGAATTCGCAAACCCCGGTGAAGCTCCTGAAATCGCCCCAGGCGATCAAGTCGAAGTGTTCCTGCGCCAGGTCGAGAACGCGCGCGGCGAAGCCGTGATTTCGCGTGAGATGGCCCGCCGCGAGGAAGCCTGGGACCGTCTGGAAAAAGCCTATGCCGACGAAGAGCGCGTCGAGGGCGCGATCTTTGGCCGCGTCAAGGGCGGGTTCACCGTCGATCTGGGCGGTGCCGTCGCGTTCCTGCCCGGTTCGCAGGTCGATGTGCGCCCGGTGCGCGATGCCGGCCCGCTGATGGGTCTGAAACAGCCCTTCCAGATTCTGAAAATGGACCGCCGCCGTGGCAACATCGTCGTGTCGCGCCGCGCCATCCTGGAAGAGAGCCGCGCCGAGCAGCGCGCCGAGGTCATCGGCAACCTGCACGAAGGTCAGGCCGTTGACGGTGTCGTCAAGAACATCACCGAATACGGTGCCTTTGTCGATCTGGGCGGTGTTGACGGGCTGCTGCACGTCACCGACATGGCCTGGCGCCGGGTCAACCACCCGTCCGAAATCCTGTCGATCGGCGAGACCGTCAAGGTTCAGGTCATCAAGATCAACAAGGAAACCCACCGCATCAGCCTGGGCATGAAGCAGCTGCAGGAAGATCCCTGGGATCTGGTCGGCGCCAAGTACCCGCTGAGCTCGGTGCATACCGGCCGCGTCACCAACATTACCGATTACGGTGCCTTCGTCGAACTGGAGCCCGGCGTCGAGGGTCTGGTGCACGTCTCGGAAATGTCCTGGACCAAGAAGAACGTGCATCCCGGCAAGATCGTGTCGACCAGCCAGGAAGTCGAAGTCATGGTGCTGGAAATCGACAGCGCCAAGCGCCGCGTGTCGCTGGGTCTGAAACAGACCATGCGCAACCCGTGGGAAGTCTTTGCCGAGACCCATCCCGAGGGCACCGAGGTCGAGGGCGAAGTCAAGAACATCACCGAATTCGGTCTGTTCATCGGTCTGGACGGCGATATCGACGGCATGGTTCACCTCAGCGATCTCAGCTGGGACGAGCGTGGCGAGGATGCGATCCAGAGCTATCGCAAGGGCGATATCGTCCAGGCGGTCGTGTCCGAGGTCGATGTCGACAAGGAACGCATCAGCCTGTCGATCAAGGCGCTGGGCGGTGACAAGTTCGCCGAGGCCGTTGGCGGCGTTAAGCGCGGCTCGATCATCACCGTCGAGGTCACCGCGATCGAGGACGGCGGCATCGAGGTCGTGTACGAGGGCATGAAATCCTTCATCCGTCGCAGCGACCTGTCTCGCGACCGCGCCGAGCAGCGTCCCGAGCGGTTCAGCGTCGGCAACAAGGTCGATGTGCGCGTGACCAATGTCGACAGCAAGACCCGCCGTCTGGGCCTGTCGATCAAGGCCCGCGAGATCGCCGAAGAGAAAGAGGCCGTCGAACAGTATGGCAGCTCGGATTCGGGCGCATCGCTGGGCGACATCCTGGGCGCCGCTCTCAAGGGCGACTGATCGCCCGCGCAAATGCGCTGCGAAAACAGTGGCCCCGCCCCCTAACAGGGGCGGGGCCTTTTCACGTCGCGAATCAAATTCTGGCCGCGCTCCGTTCGGCCGTTCGCAGGCGCGCGCTGCTGCGACCGGCGGACGCAGACGGTGCCAATTGCCACCGTATTAACCCCGTTGTCCCCGATTTTTTCGTTGATCTGTAAACGGTTCTGGTTTCAGAACCGGAAAATTGCTCTTATAGTCAGAGAACCGGTAGTGTTCGAACGGGGTGCCTTGGGAGGGAACGGCTCTATGATCAGGTCGGAATTGATACAGAAAATCGCTGACGAGAACCCGCACCTCTATCAGCGAGATGTCGAGCGCATCGTGAACACGGTGTTCGAGGAGGTCACGGGCGCGATGGCGCGCGGCGACCGGGTCGAGTTGCGCGGGTTCGGGGCGTTTTCGGTCAAAAAGCGTGACGCGCGCATTGGTCGCAATCCCAGAACGGGTGAAACCGTGCATGTCGAAGAGAAACATGTCCCGTTTTTCAAAACCGGAAAATTGTTGCGGGATCGTCTGAACGGAAAGTGAACTGATGCGGTATATTCGCTATGCCTTTCTGGCGGCGCTGGGGATCATCCTGGTCTCGGTGTCGCTGGCAAATCGCGGTCTGGTGCCGCTGAAACTGATGCCGGATGCCCTGGCGCAGTTGCTGGGCTTCAACATGAGCATATCCCTGCCGCTGTTCATGGTGGTTCTGGGGGGCATCGTCGCCGGTCTGGTGATCGGTTTCCTGTGGGAATGGATGCGCGAATACAAGCATCGCCGCGAAGCCACGGAAAAGGCGCGTCAGGTGCGCAAGCTGGAACGCCAGGTGGGTCGGCTGAAGACCGAAAAGCACCAGGGCAAGGACGAGGTTCTGGCCATTCTCGAAGAAACCAGCTGACGGGGCCATGCCACAGGGCGTTCACGTCAAGATCTGCGGTCTGCGGTCGGCTGATGCGGTGCGGGCGGCGGTGGATGCCGGTGCGCGGTATGTCGGATTCGTGTTCTTTGCCAGATCACCGCGGCATCTGACGCCTGCCAGGGCCTCGGACCTGGCGGCCGATGTGCCCGAGGGCGTTTGCAAGGTGGCGCTTACCGTCGATGCCGACGACGCTACGCTGGACCAGTTGGTGGACCGCGTGCCGCTGGACATGTTGCAACTGCATGGACGCGAAAGCCCCGACCGGGTGGCCGAGCTGCGCCAGCGGTTTGGCTTGCCGGTGATGAAGGCGGTCGGCGTGGCGGACGAAGCCGATTTGCCGGCGCTGGACGATTACCTGCGGGTTGCCGACCAGGTTCTGGTCGATGCCAAGCCGCCGAAAGACGCGGTTCTGCCCGGCGGCAACGGGCTGGCCTTTGACTGGCGGCTGATCGCTGGGCGTCGCTGGCCGGTCCCGTGGATGCTGGCTGGCGGGCTGACCCCGCAGAACGTGGCCGAGGCCATTGCCATGACCGGGGCGCGGCAGGTCGACGTGTCCTCGGGCGTGGAAAGCGCGCCAGGGGTCAAGGATGCGAACCTGATCCGCGCCTTTCTTGCGGCCGCCCGCAGCGATGTCTGACCGGCGCGCACGGCGGCGCATGGGCCGCGCCATGACCATCCTGGTGCCGAGATGGGCATGACCGGGACGGCTCATTTTCTCTGCGGTGTGATCGTTGCGGTCGGGCTGGCGGCCGCGACGGCCGCGCTGGCGCATCAGGGCGTCAAGAACCCGGCCGTGATGCAGCGCATGGACGCGATGCGGATCATTGCCGACAACACCAAGGCTCTGGGTGCCATGGCCAAGGGCGAGCGCGCCTTTGAGGCCGCCGTGGCACGCCAGGCCGCCGCTGCGATCGCGTCCGGTGCTGACCGGATGCCGGCGCTGTTCCGTGCCCCGGAGGACGATCCGAAATCCGAGGCACGGCCGGCAATCTGGCAGCAATTCGACGATTTCACCGACCGGGCGCAACAGCTGAGCATCGCCGCCGACCGCGCCGCGCGCGGGATCGCGTCGCCGGCTGATCTGGGGCCGGCTCTGGTGGCCATCGGCGGCGCGTGCAAATCCTGTCACACGGTCTATCGCGAATAGTGCTTGGCTGCCGGACCCGCAGAAGGGGGCCGCGATTGCGCTGGAAACTTGCCGCGCCGTCCCATATTCACGTCATGTCTGCAGCCCCGACGAGAAAGAGCCAGCGATGAACGATCTATTCAATTCCTTCATGACCGGGCCGGACGAGAACGGCCGCTTCGGCAAGTTCGGCGGACGGTTCGTCAGCGAGACCCTGATGCCGCTGATCCTGAGCCTTGAGGAAGAATACGAAAAGGCCAAGACCGACCAGTCGTTCTGGGACGAGATGAACGATCTTTGGACGCATTATGTCGGGCGGCCCAGCCCGCTGTATTTCGCCGATCGTCTGACCGCGCATCTGGGCGGGGCGAAAATCTATCTGAAACGGGACGAACTGAACCATACCGGCGCGCACAAGATCAACAACGTGCTGGGGCAGATCATCCTGGCGCGGCGCATGGGCAAGACCCGGATCATCGCCGAAACCGGCGCCGGCCAGCATGGCGTCGCCACCGCCACCGTCTGTGCCAAGTTCGGGCTGAAATGCGTGGTCTACATGGGCGCGCATGACGTCGAGCGGCAGGCGCCCAACGTCTTTCGCATGCGCCTGCTGGGCGCCGAGGTGATCCCGGTGACCTCGGGACGCGGCACGCTCAAGGACGCGATGAACGATGCCCTGCGCGACTGGGTGACCAATGTGCGCGACACGTTCTACTGCATCGGCACCGTGGCCGGCCCGCACCCCTATCCGGCGATGGTGCGCGATTTCCAGAGCATCATCGGCAAGGAAGCCAAGGAACAGATGCAGGCGGCCGAGGGAAGGCTGCCCGATACACTGGTCGCCGCCATTGGCGGCGGTTCCAACGCCATGGGGCTGTTCTTTCCGTTCCTGGACGATGCCTCGGTCAACATCATCGGCGTCGAGGCCGGTGGCAAGGGGGTCAATGACAAGATGGAACATTGCGCGTCCCTGACCGGCGGGCGCCCTGGCGTGCTGCATGGCAACCGCACCTATCTGCTGCAGGATGACGACGGGCAGATCCTCGAAGGGTTCTCGATCTCCGCCGGGCTGGACTATCCCGGAATCGGCCCCGAGCATTCCTGGCTGCACGATACCGGACGGGCGCAATATGTCAGCATCACCGATGCCGAGGCGCTGCAGGCGTTCCAGCTGTGCTGCGAGCAGGAGGGCATTATCCCGGCGCTGGAACCCAGCCATGCGCTGGCGCATGTCATGAAGATCGCGCCGAAACTGCCGGCGGATCATCTGATCTGCATGAACATGTGCGGGCGCGGCGACAAGGACATATTCACCGTCGCCAAGGCGCTGGGATTCGAGATGGCGGAAAAGGACTGACGCTCGGCGAACGGCACCGGGCGGCGCTTGATCGTGGCGTGGCCTCTGTTCTATCGTGACCGGGTGGAGGCCCGACCATGTTCGGATTGATCATCAGTTTTGTGCTGCTGATGTGCGGTACGTTGCAGGTTGTGGCGCAGACGCCCGAAGATACGGTCCGCTGGATCTACACCTCGCTGTCGCAACGCGGGGTGCAGGGGCTGGAGTACCTCGCCGCCCCGGACCGCCGCGATCAGTTCTTCTCGCGCCGCATGAGCGCCTTTCACGCGGCCAATGACAGTCAGGGCGGGGCCTGCGCCGATTTCGGTTTTGCCGTGCCGGGCAACGACTATGACGCGGTCGAGATCGGGCGCAGTCTGACGCTGATCGCGTCGGGCGGTGCCGGGCGCAAACGCATCGAAGCGCAGTTCACCACCTTTGGGCAGGCTGCGCGGATCGCCTATGACTTTGTCATCGAGGACGGGTTCTGGAAGATCGACGACATTGCCGGGCCGGGCTGGCGCGTGTCCCAGATCGACTGCCCGCTCAGCGTCCGCTCTGCCTATTGCTACCGCATGGGGCAGGACGGCCTGCGTCTGGACCTGGGGTCGGCAGGTGGCGGCGGCAGTTTTTCCATGTTCAGTATGCAGGCCAATGGCCACAGCTGTGGCGCCGAGGGGGCGGTTCGATCGATTCAGGGCGGCTGGGTCCATGAACAGCGGATGGACGATGGCACGCTCTGCCGGATCGAGATCATGGTGACGCCAGAGCAAGGGCTGCGTCTGACCGATGTGGACTGGAGATGCAAACCCTTTCTTTGCGGACAACGGGCGGTTATCCAGGGGCTGAATTTTCCCCGCGACAGCCAGCTCGACTGCACCCGGATGCCCGATCCGGGCTATTGATCGCCCTCGCCCTCCAGCGCGTGGATCTGCAGGACCTCCAGCGGTACGATGTTCAGGGCGCGACGATGGGTGGCGGCCAGATCGACCTTGGGCGCGCAGCCCTCGTCATGCGCCTGCAGGAACCGCGCGGCGCACAGACACCAACGGTCGCCGGGCTTGAGACCGGCAAACTGGAACTGGGGTCGGGGCGTGGACAGATCGTTGCCGACATATTTCGAATAGGCCAGGAATTCGCCGGTCATCACCGCGCAGACCGTGTGGCTGCCGCGATCCTCGGCGCAGGTGTTGCAATGGCCGTCGCGGAAAAAGCCGGTGACCGGGGCGGTCGAGCAGGGGGCCAGCGGCGCACCCAGAACGTTGATACTGTCGTCAGGGGTCATGGCTGTCTCCCGAAGGGCTGTTGGCGATCCGGCGCAGCATCGCAACATCGAAATCCGTGACGCCGGGGTCGCGGAACCGCCGGTCGGCAGCGGTCACGACGATCACGACGCCCCGTGACTGATCAATATAGAGATACTGTCCGTAAATGCCACGGCCCATGAACTCGCCGGCATGGGCACCGCGCGGCACATACCAGAAATACCCGTATCCAGTCTGGTCCGGTCTGGTGGGCGCGCTGGCAACCGTGGCCGCCGCAATCCAGTCGGCGGGCACGACCTGCTGCCCGCCATAGCGCCCGTTCCGCAGGATCATCTGGCCGAACCGGGCATAGTCGCGCGTCGTCATGTTCAGCCCGCCCAGCACAAAGGCGGCGCCGGTGCCGTCCGTCAGGTAATAGCCGTCCCGTTCCAGACCCAGCGGCGCGATGATCTTTTCGGACAGCAATTCGGCGATGGGGCGGCCGGTGGCGCCGCGGATCACCATGCCGATTGCATGGGTGTCGATCGAGACATATTTCCAGGTCCGGCCCGGCGCAGCGAACCGACGGGTAAAGCCGGCGGTAAAGTCGTCCAGCGCGCCGCCCAGCGCGACGACGCGGCCCATTCGTTTGATGTCGGAATTGTTGTCGAGGTAATCCTCGTCAAAGCGCACGCCGCTGGTCATGTTCAGCGCCTGACGCAGGCTGACCCCGTCATAGGCGCTGCCTGCCAGTTTCGGGGCGTATCGAGTGACCGGATCGTCCAGCGAGGCGATCGTGCCCTCAGCGAGCAACACGCCGAACAGGGCCGACAGATAGCTTTTGGCGATCGACCACGAGATACGCCGGTCCGAAGGGCCGGTGCCCAGGTGATAGGATTCGTGCCGGATACTGCCGTTCTTGACAACCAGCAACGAGGTGATCCGGCGCGTGGCGATCCATTGCGCGCTTTCCGGCGGCAGGCGGATGGCGGGACCGTCGGGCAATGCGCTGACCGGCCCCTCGCCGCGTGGCACGGGAACGGTTAGAAAGGCCGCGCCCATATTTGAGAAATTGCCGACGATCCGGTCTTCGGCGAACAATGTGGTGACCGCCCAAAGCCGCGTCAGTTCCTCGCGCTTCCAGAGGGCTGTCGCGATGACGGCCAGCAGCAGCACCAGCAGCAGCCGGCCCAGTTGTCTTCCCAAGCGTCGCATCGCGTGCCTTTCGTGCTTTTGATCAGATGACAGCAGCGGGCCGGTTCAGGCAAGCCGACTCGGCAGCACAGGATCGTCTGCGGGTCAGCGAAACCGGTCGGCCAGTTTCTGCAGCGCCGTGCGTGTGTCCCGGTCCGGGTCAGGCCCCGGGTCGGAGCCCGGGGCGGGGTCGCAGGTAGCGTCGCGGGCAGGCTTGGCCGGTGCCGTGGTCGACGAGCGCGGCGGCGCGACCCGCAGGGCCACGGCGTTCATGAAACGGCCGTTGTCGCCCAGGGCCAGGTGGCCGGCGCCGTCCGAGATGCCGCGCAGCAGATCGTCCAGCCAATCCGCATCGGCCTTGGCAAAATCGCGCAGCACGTAGCCGGCGACCATCTCCTTGCGCCCGGGGTGACCGATGCCCAGACGCACCCGGTCGTAGCCTTCGCCGATATGGGCGTGCAGCGAGCGCAGCCCGTTGTGACCGGCATGGCCGCCCCCCTGCTTGACCCGCGCCTTGCCGGGGGCCAGGTCCAGGTCGTCATGCAACACCGTGACATCGGCCGGGGTCAGCTTGAAGAACCGCATCGCCTCGCCCACGGACTGGCCGGAATTGTTCATGAAGGTCTCGGGCTTGAGCAGCACCACCTTTTCGCCACCCAAACGGCCTTCGGAGATGCGGCCCTGGAACTTGGCCTTCCAGGGGCCGAACCCGTGATCCCCGGCGATGCGGTCAACCGCCATGAATCCGATATTATGTCGGTTCCCTGCATATTTCGCCCCGGGATTTCCCAATCCGACAATCAGTTTCATGATCTACCTCGCCGCGCGTTGGAATGTTGCCGTCATGCCCGATAGCGCGGTGATTTTCCAGCCCCGCCCCGTGATCCAAGCGGACAATCCGGTTGTCCGGACCCGCGTCCCTGCGGTCGGTCATTGCCGTCCGGTGCAGCGCAACGAAAAACGGGGCCCTGAAGGGCCCCGTCGAACATTCGGTACTGTTGTGCGGATCAGTCTTCGACGTTGATTGCCTCGACCTCGTCGGCGGCCACTTCGTCTTCGTCTTCTTCGCTTTCCGACGAGCGCAGCCCAGAGGGCGCGGACACGTTGGCGATGACGAAATCGCGGTCGATGGTCGGCTTGGCGCCGGTGGGCAGGGTCACTGCCGAAATCGACACGTTGTCGCCGATTTCAAGCCCGGACACGTCGATGGTGATGTGATCGGGAATGTCACCCGCGGTAACCATCAACTCGACCTCGGGACGGATCAGGGTCAGAACCCCGCCTTTTTTCAGTCCCGGCGACACGTCCTCGCCGACCACTTCGACGGGGATGAACAGGTTGATCTTGGTGGTGCGGCGCAGGCGCATCAGGTCCAGATGCGTCGGCAAATCCTTGACCACATCGCGCTGCACATCGCGACAGATGACCCGGACGTCCTCATGGCCGTCGACCTTGAGATTGAACAGGGTGGACTTGAACCGCCCCTGCTTGAGCCGCGTCAACAGGGCGTTGAACGGGATGTTGATCGGCAGCGGGTCAGTGTCGCCACCAAAAACGATTCCGGGAACCTTGCCGTCGCGGCGTGCCTGACGAGCGGCGCCCTTGCCTGTCCCCGTCCGTTCCTCGGCGTGAAGATCTGGGATCTCTCCGGCCATGATATTTCTCCAAAGTTAGGGCGGGGATCCTCCAAGGCTGTATCCCCGCGTGAAGCCGCGCGTATAGACCGGAAATCGCGCTTTGAAAAGGACCAATCCGTTCGCCGGAACACCAACTTCAGGCGCCCGCCTCGCCCCGGGCGCGCCAGTCCGGACCAACGGGGCGCCCAACGCTTCGCTTTGTCCAAAAGCATCGGCCAATTCGCGCCGCCCTTTCTGCGGCTCCTGCCTTGCCGAGACTTCAGGCCAAAGAACGATAACGTCGGTATCGAGCCCAAGGCGGACCCGTTGCGGGTTGGACGAATGCCAGCTTCGGTGGAATGTGCTAATATCGCAGCGTTTGTCCCGTTTGAAAAAAGATTGCACGATGCCTGACCACAGCCAGACTCAGGTGCTAAAAAGGATTAGCACCGTCACAAAAGTAGCTCGGACGACTTGGTTCACGTATCTAATTACGCTGGCTTTCGTTACGGTCACACTGCTGGATGTCGAGGATGTAGACTTTTTCGCTCTCGACCGTGGGGCCGAGCTTCCGCTAATCGGTGTCTCCGTGCCTGTTCCACTCTTTTTCTTGTTTGGCGCGGGTATCGTCACTGCGGTGAATATCTATATTCATGTCTTTCTTGAAAAGCTTTGGCGCGGTCTGGCGCAACTGCCATCGTGCATCGACGACCAAAGAGTTGCCTCACAGATCGAGCCTTGGCTTGTATCGGAATTTGCTCTGCACGTGCGGCGGTGGCGCCGTCCAGATGAACCGCCATGTATCGAGTCCAGCCCGCTCGGCATTCTTGGTGTCGTCGCATCGGCGACATTGCTCTACATCGCGGGGCCGGCGCTTCTAGTATCATTGTGGTATCGGTCGCAGCCAGCCCATGATTGGCTGCTCACATTGCCGATATCCGTGATGCTTACATTTGCGATTTGGACTACGTGGACGAGCCTGTCGGCCCTCAGGGAACGAATGGACCCCGGTGAACATCCCAAGTCGGGTTTTCTGCGTATTCGCCCAGTGGCAACCGTAGTTCTCGCTGTTGCGGTCATGACGGTTTCACTTCTGCGAACGACATGGGATGTCGCTGAGGCCGGCACACCGCGTTATCCTGAAGATAGCTCTCCGCTTGGTGCTATCCTCAATTGGTTTCGCCCGGTCCCCGCAAATCTTTTCGAGGCGCGACTCACCAGTCTCCCGCCCGATTGGCGCGATCGGGATACCGCACGCCAACGATTTTATTCGGAGTGGTGTGATAGGCCGGGTCAAGCCGAATGCGAGGCCGACCTGGCTTGGCCCGACCGTTTCGAAAGGGAATGGCGTGCGCTCCGGGCCGACTACCTGGCTGCACTTCCAAAGCCAAGTCTGCAAGGCAGAGACCTTGCCTTCGCCAATCTTGCAGGCGTCTTTGCACCCGGAATAGACCTTCGTGGCGCAAACCTGTCTGGCGCCCGTCTAGATGAGGCGGTGCTTGAGGGGGCAAACCTCTCGATTTTGGAACTAGGTAGTGGAGACTCGCGTCACACGCTGCTTCGTGGGGTCACCCTCAACCGGACGGACCTTACCGCCGTTGATCTCAGTGGGGCTGTTCTGCATGGTGCAGAGATGAACAACACCGTTCTTAGGGAAGCGACCCTGGAGGATGTCGATCTCCGCGCAAGCTGGCTGCTTCGCCCTGATGTTAGTGGCGCGCGGCTTATCGGTATCGACCTTCGGTACAGTGCCGTCATCGGCGCAAATATCCCTGCTAGATGCGAGTCCTATCTCGGCGAAGCGTTTAACTCGCGGACTTTGCGACATGTCATGGAGCGAAATGAAATCAGTCAGACCATTTTGCCCTACTGTGCCACTGAGAATCTGAAAGCCCTTCGTACGTTCCACGACGTGGATCTGGCGATGGCTGCCTTGCGTTTCCTGGACCTTAAGTTTCTGGGTTCAGGCATGGCGAGCAATCAAGTCGAAATTGCAGGTGCGTTCGCGGACAGATCCGTAGACTTGCCGTCCTGGAGAAAAGATTACCTTCCAAGCATCGCGCCCGGCCGCAATTCCGACCGGTGCTTTTTTGGCCGCTGGCGAGCACTTATAGAAGCACGTCGCTTACCCTGGCCCCCTAGCGCAGCGATTGGCAATCAGATGATTGTCGCTTCGGTCAAGTGGAGCCGCTCCCCGTTTCATGGCGGGGTCGCCACGGTGTCAAACGGCAAGGTCGCGGATGTACCACCAATCCTGCCTGACGAAGAGTGTACGAAGTCATATCAGAGCAACTGATCTTTTTGAGTATCCGCAAGACTCACAGGAAGATTTCTCATGATCTGAATTTCGATCAGTAACTGTGAGGGCACCCCTTATCAAACATCCGTGCTTTGCTGACCTTGGTTGAGTGCGCAGCGAAAGTTCACTCCCTCTGCACAGCCGACCTATGGGATCACGATCTTGCGCATCTCGTTTCGTACGAAATCGGATAATCGGTGTTTCAGCTTTGTACACTGCGAGCGAAACGGGCCGAAGCGGGGGTGCGTTGTGGGCGTCGGTGTGGTTGCAGCGGTCGGAAAGACTGCCTGTTCCGTGACCTGCCCAAGGACCGCCCGGTGCTGGCGGGCGAACAGTCGTGGCGCGCTAGACGTCGTGTGCCCCGTCTGCGAGAGATTTGACAAAGGCGAGCACCTCGTCGGCCGGCTCACCCGCCGCGATCCGTGACACGATGGCCGAGCCGACCACGGCGCCATCGGCGACGCTGGCGATGGCGCGGGACTTTTCCGGGGTGTTGATGCCAAAGCCGACGATCACCGGCAGATCGGTCCGCGCCTTGATCCGGGCCACCTCGGGCGCGACATCCGTGGCTTTGGCCTCGGCCGCGCCGGTAATTCCGGTGATCGACACGTAATAGACAAAGCCCGACGTGTTCTGCAGCACCTTGGGCAGGCGCTTGTCATCGGTGGTCGGGGTGGCCAGCCGGATAAAGTTCAGCCCCGCCGCCTGGGCCGGGATGCACAGTTCCGCGTCTTCCTCGGGCGGCAGATCGACCACGATCAGCCCGTCGATTCCGGCGGCTTTGGCCTCGTCGAGAAACCGGTCGACGCCGCGGCTGTAGATCGGGTTGTAATAGCCCATCAGCACGATCGGGGTGGTGTCGTCGGTCTGGCGGAATTCGGTGGCCAGCGCCAGCGTGCGCTGCAGCGTCATACCGGCCTCCAGAGCCCGCTGGCCAGCCAGCTGGATGGTCGGTCCGTCCGCCATCGGGTCGGTGAAGGGCAGGCCCAGTTCGATGATGTCCACACCGGCGGCGGGCAGGCCCCTGACCACCTCAAGCGAGCGGTCGTAATCCGGGTCCCCGGCCATCACATAGGCGACAAAGGCCTTTTTGCCCCGCGCGGCGAGATCGGCGAATTTTGCATCGATACGGGTCATCGGCGGGCTCCTTCTGGCTGATCGTGCCATGCCAAATGCAGGGGCGGAAATCAATGCATCTTCGCAGGTTGCCCGGCTCAGCCCGGCGCAAACACCGGGGTCGGACCGGAAACACCCCGGAGAACCGGCGTTGCGGCCAGGGCCGAGGGGCCGTCCAGCCGGTCGGCCACCGCCTGGGAATACAGCAGCGGTTTCCGCAGGTCGCGGCAGGCGCCCTCGATCCGGGCGGCAATGTTGACCGCCTGTCCGAGTACGGTGAAATCGATGCGGGTCTGCGAGCCGATATTGCCATAGAGAACGTCGCCGAAATGCAGGCCGATGCCGAATTCCAGCGGTAGTTCGTTGACCAGCGCCGCCTGTGCCGCCCGCAGGGCCTGACCGCAGGCCTGGTGCCCGGTTTCGTCGTCTGTGCCGGTCTCAAATATCGCCAGCACCCCGTCGCCGATGAATTTCAGGATCTCGCCGCCGTGATCCTCGACCGGGCCGGCCAGACATTCGAAATAGCGGTTGGCCAGTGCCAGCACCTGATCGGCGGGTTTCGCCGCGTTCAGCCCCGTCCAGCCGCGGATGTCGCTGAACAGGATCGCCGCCGGGATGGTTTCGATATCGCCGCGCGTGATCTGGCCGCCCAGAACCCGCCGTGCGGTGCGCCGGCCCAGATACGCCTCGGCCACGGCCAGCGCGACGCGGCGCGCCGAAAATACCTCGGCGATCGGGCCCAGCACCCCGGCGACCATCCGGAAATTTCCCAGATCGAGGTCCGAAAACCCCTGCGGATCATCGGTTGCAATCAGCAGGATCGCCCGGTTGCCGTCGGAAAAGGGCATCGGCAACCCGTAGTAGTCCGTCGCACCCCGCGCCTTGAGTTCATGCAGAATCTCGTGATCGGCCTGCCCCAGCGGGTCCAAAAGCCGCTTGCGATAGGGCGCGCGGGTCCGGTTGATGAATTGCATCGGGCTGCCGATATAAGCGGGGCTCTGCTCGATGCCGTGCAGGGTTCGGACCGGCTCGATGGCTTTGACATCGCGTTCCCAGGCCGAGGTGACCGCGGTGATCAACGGGTGCAATGTGCGCGATGCCAGGCGCAGCCGCCAGACCGGCGCACCGGCCTGCAGCAGCCGGTCGCCCAGGGCCGGCACCATGTCGTCCAGCCCATCAAGGAACCGGCCCTGATCCAGCAGCCAGTCGATGACCGGCCGGGCGTTCCAGCCCTGTTCGTCAAAACGGGTCATGGCGCCCAGCCTACCATACCGGCTCTGCCGGGGGCGCGCGACATGACCGCGCCACGCGACGCCCGGCTTGAGTCGGGAAACCGGCGCTTGCGCGTCCGATGCGCGGACCTTAGAAGCGGCGCGAACTGTGAGCGGAGGCCATCGTGGGTTTTAAAATGGGAATCGTCGGGCTGCCCAATGTCGGCAAGTCTACCCTGTTCAATGCGTTGACCCGGACGGCGGCGGCCCAGGCCGCGAATTTTCCGTTCTGCACCATCGAGCCCAATGTCGGCGAGGTCGCCGTGCCTGACGTTCGTCTGGACAAGCTGGCGGCGATTGCCGGGTCCAAGCAGATCATTCCGACGCGCATGACCTTCGTCGATATCGCCGGGTTGGTCAAAGGCGCCTCCAAGGGCGAGGGGCTGGGCAACCAGTTCCTGGCCAATATCCGCGAGGTCGATGCCATTGCCCATGTCCTGCGGTGTTTCGAGGATGGCGACGTGACCCATGTCGAGGGCCGGGTCGATCCGGTGGCGGATGCGGAAACCATCGAGACGGAACTGATGCTGGCGGATATCGAAAGCATCGAAAAGCGCCTGCAGGGGCTGGTGCGCAAGGTGCGCGGCGGGGACAAGGATGCGGTACAGCAGCACCGGCTGCTGAAACAAGCGCTGGCGGTTCTGGAACAGGGCCAGCCCGCGCGGGTAGTTCAGGTCGATGACGAGGACCGCCGCGCCTGGAAGCTGTTGCAGCTGTTGACCACGAAACCGGTGCTTTACGTCTGTAATGTCGGCGAGGCCGAGGCCGCCACGGGCAACGAATACTCCACGAAAGTGGCCGAGATGGCCGCGGCCCAGGGCAATGCCCATGTCATCATCAGCGCCCAGATCGAGGAAGAAATCAGCCAGTTGGACCCGGAAGAGGCGCAGATGTTCCTTGAGGAAATGGGCCTGCACGAGGCAGGCCTGGACCGGCTGATCCGCGCCGGATACGACCTGTTGCACCTGGAAACCTATTTCACCGTCGGCCCGAAAGAGGCCCGCGCCTGGACCATCCGCACCGGCACCGCCGCGCCGCAGGCCGCCGGCGTGATCCATGGGGACTTCGAAAAGGGATTCATCCGGGCCGAGACCATCGCCTATGACGACTTTGTCGCTCTGGGGGGCGAACAGGGCGCGAAAGAGGCCGGCAAGATGCGCGCCGAGGGCAAGGGGTATGTTGTCCGGGACGGCGACGTGCTGCATTTTCTGTTCAACACCTGATTGATCCGGTTCAACATCCGTTTGACCAGCCTCGGGAAAACGGGCGCGGCAAAATGCGTGCTGCACCCGTTCCCGCGAGTGGTGCCCGGATGCTCGGGGGGTGAGCCTCCGGTACGGCATCAGTCTTGCGTGGAACCAGCGCGCAAAGCAAAACACCCGTCATCACTAGCGCGTGTCCGGGCCGCGACGGGCGCCTAGCGCCGCGGTTTGGCGCGCAGCGTCGGGTCGGCCTGTGTCGGGTCCTCGGGCCAGGGGTGTTTCGGATATTGTGCGCGCATGTCCTTGCGCACATCGGCATAGGATCCCGCCCAGAACCCCGGCAGGTCGCGGGTGATCTGGATCGGACGGCGGGCCGGGGACAGCAGCGTGATCTTCAGCGGCGCGCCGGCGCTGGTGGGGTGGCGCGTCACGCCGAACATCTCTTGCAGGCGCACAGAAATCTCGGGGTCCTGGCCGGAATAGTCGATCGGCACCCGGCGGCCCAGCGGCGTGGTGAAATGCCCGGGCGCACGCTGGTCCAGCAGCCGCGTCTGGTCCCAGTTCAGCGCCGCGCGCAGAGCGGGCAGGGGATCGAACCGTTTCCAGTCCTCGGCGCTGCGTACGCCCGACAGCATTGGCAGCAGCCAGTCTTCGAGACTGTCCAGCAGTCCCTGGGGCGAGAAATCGGGCAGATCGGCGCCATCGGCGCGCAGCATTTCGACGCGTGCGGTCAGGCGCGCGGCGGCCCCGTCCATGCGCAGGCCCAGTTCGCGCACCCCGTCCAGCATGGCACGGGCCAGGGCGGCGTCGGGCGCGTCCTTCCACAGCCGGTCCTGCAGTACCAGCGCCCCGAACCGCTGCTGGCGGCGCGCCACCACACGACGCTCGCGGCGCGACCATTCACAGACCTCGTGCCAGCGGATCCGGTCCGCAAAAAGCGCCGTGATCTCGGCCTCGCCGATCTGGATGGCCAGCCGGATCTGCGCCTCGCGGGTGTCGCCGTCCAGATCCGTGGCGACCACATAGGGCGCACCGGCCAGCGTGTCGCCCGCGCGCATCACCGCCCCCTTGCCCCCGGACAGCACATAGCGCGGGTCGGTACCGGCCCGGCGTTGACCGATGCGGTCGGGATAGGCCATGGCGGCCATGGCGGCGGGACTCATATCGCGGTCCCCGCTTTCATAATCACTGCCAGTTTTGATGGCCCGATGCAGGCGTTTGGTTTCGGCCCGGATGCGATCCAGCCCGCTCTTGTCGATCTGAAAGGGCCGGTCGCGGGCAAAGCCGCGCGGGTCGCGCAGGGCCGCCAGCCGCAGCGTCAGATCGCAGGGCGCGCCGCGCAGCGGGTCGCGCTCGGCCATCAGGGCCGCCAGAGGGGCCGCGTCCGGGCCTGCCACGACCAGCATGTGCGCCAGCCGCGGATGCAGGGGCAGGACGGCCAGGCTGCGGCCATGGGCGGTGATGCGGCCCTGCGCGTCCAGCGCGCCCAGCAGGGTCAGCAGGCCGCGCGCCTCGGCCATCGCGCCCGCCGGCGGCGGCGTCAGAAAGGCCAGGTCGGGTTCGGCGGCGCCCCAGAGCGCCAGTTCCAGCGCCAGCCCGGTCAGGTCAGTGGCCTCGATCTCGGCCGGCGGAAAGGCCGGCAACGCGCCGTCTTCGCCGCGGGTCCAGAGGCGATAACAGATCCCCTCGGCGACCCGCCCGGCGCGGCCCTGCCGCTGTGTCGCCTCGGCGCGTGTCACCCGCTCGGTCACCAGACGGGACATGCCCGAACCGGGGTCGAACCGGGCGCGCCGCGCCAGCCCGGCATCGACCACCACCCGGATGTCGGGGATGGTCAGCGAGGTTTCGGCGATCGACGTGGCCAGAACCACCTTGCGCCCGGTCTCGGCGGGCCGGATCGCGGCCCGTTGATCCGCCAGCGGCATGGCGCCGAATAGCGGGCGGATAACGCAAGTGTCGGGCAGGCGCCGTGCCAGCGTCGCAGCGGCGCGGCGGATCTCGGCCTCGCCGGGCAGAAAAACCAGCAAGCCGCCCCCCATGGCGCGGGTCTCGGCCTCGGCCTGCACCACCAGATCGGCCAACGGCGCATCGCGCCGGGCCTGCGGCCCCAGCGGGCGGTCCAGCCAGCGGGTTTGAACCGCAAAGGCGCGCCCCTCCGAGGTGACCATCGGCGCCTTGATCAGGTCGGCCACCGGGGCGGCATCCAGCGTCGCCGACATCACCAGCAGCGCCAGGTCCTCGCGCAGCGCCTCGGCGACCTCCAGGCACAGCGCCAGGCCCAGGTCGGCATTCAGCGACCGTTCGTGGAATTCGTCAAAGATCACCATGCCGATACCGGGCAGGTCGGGTTGCGATTGCAGCATCCGGGTCAGGATGCCCTCGGTCACCACTTCGATCCGTGTCGCGCGCGAGACCTTGGCGGCGCCGCGCATGCGGTAGCCGACAGTTCGCCCGACCGGTTCGCCCAGGGTTTCGGCCATGCGTTCGGCGGCGGCGCGGGCGGCCAGACGGCGCGGTTCCAGCATCACCAGACGCTGACCCGGGGCCAGCAGCCCGGCGTGCAACAGCGCCAGGGGAACCCGTGTCGTCTTGCCGGCGCCGGGGGGCGCTTGCAGCACCGCGCGCCGATCTCCGCGCATCGCCGCCAGCAGATCGGGCAGGACCGCGTCGATCGGCAGGGGGGGGTCTTGTGGTGATGGCGTGTTGCGGCCCATGTCCGCCTTATCGCCAAACGCCCGCGTGGCGTCCAGAGCCGGACATGACCAACCGCCGCACCGGGCCGGCGCGGTCTGGACAAACCGGCGCTGTCTGCGCCATGTTCCGGCCANTGTTGCGGCCCATGTCCGCCTTATCGCCAAACGCCCGCGTGGCGTCCAGAGCCGGACATGACCAACCGCCGCACCGGGCCGGCGCGGTCTGGACAAACCGGCGCTGTCTGCGCCATGTTCCGGCCAGAAAATCGCAGGGGCACAGCATGGACATGACAGAACTGGCAGACAGGGTCCGGGCCGGCGACCGGCGCGCATTGGCACGGGCCATCACGTTGGTGGAAAGTCAGCGCGCTGATCATCGCGCACAAGCCACGGACTTGCTGGAGCGGCTGGCCGCGCAGGGGCGGCAGGCACAGCGCATCGGCCTGTCGGGCACCCCGGGTGTGGGCAAGTCCACTTTCATCGAAAGTTTTGGCATGATGCTGTGCGCTCAGGGCCTGCGGGTTGCTGTTCTGGCGGTCGACCCCAGTTCGACCCGTTCGGGCGGCTCGATCCTGGGCGACAAGACCCGGATGGAGCAATTGAGCCGCGAGCCCAACGCCTTTATCCGCCCCTCGCCCAGCCAGACCCATCTGGGCGGCGTGGCCCGGCGCAGCCGCGAGGCGGTGGCCTTGTGCGAGGCGGCGGGGTTCGACGTGGTGCTGATCGAGACCGTCGGCGTTGGCCAGTCCGAAACCGTGGTGGCCGAGATGAGCGATTTGTTCCTGTTGCTGCTGGCGCCGGCGGGGGGCGACGAATTGCAGGGGGTCAAGCGCGGCATCATGGAGATGGCCGACATCATTCTGGTCAACAAGGCCGATGGCGATCTGAAACCGGCGGCGACGCGCACCTGTTCGGACTATGCCGGGGCGCTGCGACTGTTGCGCAAGCGGCCGCAGGACCCCGAGGGCTTTCCAAAGGCCATGATGGTCTCGGCCGTCGAAGAAACCGGTCTGGCCGGAGCCTGGGACGAGATGCAGACGTTGATCGGCTGGCGCAAGGAAAACGGCCATTGGGCGGCGCGGCGCGCGGCGCAGGCGGAATACTGGTTCCATCAGGACGTGCGCCAAGGGGTTCTGGCACAGCTCGGTGAGGGCGCGGTGAAAAAGCAGATGCAGCGTCTGGGCGCGCTGGTTGCGGATGGCGTGGTGACACCGTCCGCAGCAGCGCGCGAAATGCTCGAACAGCACCTGCATAGATGAGCCGCGCGGCGCGGCGCGTCTTTGACGGCGATCGGCTGCGCGCGACCCTGTTCAACCCCGGCGGCACGCGGTTGCTGGTGACTTTCCGGCAGCGGGTGTCCGACGCCGGCAGGTTTTCCGATCCGGCGCCGGTGCAGGGCTTTGTCAATCGTGGCTATGCCCATCTGCATCTGCAGTCACGCTGGAATGACTGGTTCATCAATGCCGAAACCCCGGCGCTGGAGCAGGCCCTGAGCCGCCTGGCCGACCGGCATGAGGTCGTGCAGGCCATGGGGTTCTCGATGGGCGCTTACGCCGCTTTGCGCTTTGCCCGCAATCTGAACCTGCGCGATGTGGTTCTGGTTTCGCCGCAGGTTTCCATCCATCCCGACGTGGTGCCCTGGGACGGCCGCTATGCCGCATGTGCCGCCGGGTTCGACCGTCAGATGGGCGATCTGGGGTGCCGCGCGGTGCCCGGGCTGCGGGGTATACTGGCCTACGATCCGTTTCGCGCGCCGGATCGCCGCAATGCCCGCGCCATCGGCCGGTTGTTCCCGGGCCTGCAGCTTTGTGCCCTGTCCGGTGGGGGGCACCCGGCCACGCAGGTCCTGCGTCTGGGCGGCGCCTTTGGCAAGCTGCAGCTGCGTCTGCGCGAGGACCGGCTGGAGCGGCGCTGGGTGGTGCAGGAACATCGTCGGCTGCGCAGCGAATCGGCGGTTTACTGGGCGCGGCTGGCGAAATTTGCCGGAGGCCGGGGCCGCGAAGCGCTGGCAGAGACGGCAGCGCGGATCGCGCTTGTGCTGCGGGCCGCGGACGCCGAATAGGTCGCCGTGGGGGCGCATCGGGGCGCTGGGACCGGCGTCGGGCGAAACCGGGTCAAACGGGGACCGACTGGGCCTTGACGGGGCAGGGCTTTGCGCCTATCAGCACCAGACAGATTTTCAGGCGCGGCCCGTGCGGCGCCTTTTTGTATTGCGATGCGGGATGACTCGCATCGGACACTAGACGAGGTATGTGACATGTCGCGCCGCTGCGAACTGACCGGAAAAGGCCCGATGACTGGCAACAATGTCAGCCACGCCAAGAACAGAACCCGCCGCCGGTTTCTGCCGAACCTGAACGATGTGACCCTGCAGTCCGAAACCCTGGGCCGTGGCGTCAAGCTGCGGATCTCGGCATCGGCCCTGCGCAGCGTCGATCACCGCGGCGGGCTGGACGCGTTCCTGGCCAAGGCCAAGGACGATGAACTGTCGGCGAACGCGCTGAAGGTCAAGAAAGAGATTGCCAAGGCCGCGGCCAGCGCCTGATCTCCGCTTTGCGATCCGCGTCGGAATAAGTCTAGCCGGCCCCGCGCACCCCGCGGGGCCGTTTGCGCTTGCGCCGTGCAATGAACGCTGCCAAACCGGCGCTGGTATGATGTTCGATTTTTTGTCCAGATCCGTCGGTTTCGCGCTGGTGCTGCTGCTGCTGCTGACCAGTCAGAGCATGGCTGTGGCGCGTGGCGCGCCAGGGCCGGCGGGACAGATGCAGCTGTGCACCGGTACCGGACCCGTGATGGTCTATGTGGACGCGGACGGCGCACCCGTCGGTCCGCCGCATATCTGTCCGGACTTTGCCCTGACACTGTTGGACCATGTCGCCGCGTCGCCGGCCGGTGGTCCGGGCCTGGTTTCGGTCGGGCGCCGTTTGTCGGTGATCTTGCCGGTGCGGCAGAGCGGGGCGATATTTCGTCCGCGCAGCGTGGCGCGCGCACCGCCCGTGCCTGTCTGATCTGACCCACATACCTACAGCCGAACATTTTTTCAGGAGAGACACGATGTCCTTCAAAACCACCCTTATTGCGGCGGTAGCTGCCGTGACCTTGAGCAGCGGCGCCTGGGCCGAAGACATGGCCGAAAAGATCATGATCATGGACCCCTATGTACGCAGCGCGATGAAGTCCGCGACCACCGGCGCGGCGTTCATGACGCTGATGAACAAGACCGACCAGGACGACCGGTTGATCCGCGCCAGTTCCGAGATCGCCGAGCGTGTCGAACTGCACACCCATATCGAGGACGAAAACGGGGTGATGCAGATGCGTGAAGTCGAGGACGGCTTTGTGGTTCCCGCCGGCGGTGCGCATCTGTTGCAGCGCGGCGGCGACCATGTGATGTTCATGGGCTTGAAACAGCCCCTGACCGATGGCGAGACGGTTTCGGTGACGCTGACCTTTGAACAGGCCGGTGAGGTCGTGGTCGAGGTGCCGGTGGATCTGATGCGCAAGCCCAAGCATGGCATGAAACAGCACAAGATGGGCAGCGGCGGCTGAGCCGGGGGCGTCCGGCCTCGGGCTGCTTTGCAGCCGTCGGCCGGACGCGGGCCGGTCCTTTCAGGGGCCGGCCTGCGCGTCGCTGCGGCGGGCGAGCAACTGCGCGACCCAGTCCGGCACCAGCCGGGTCGCCGGTCCCTGTCGGACCTCGTCGAAATCCGAGGCCACGTCCGAGGCGTCGAGATTGAGTTCGACCGTATGGGCTCCGGCGGCTGCGGCCTCGAACACAAAGGCCGCCGCCGGATAGACCTGGCCCGAGGTGCCAATGGCGGCAAACAGGTCCGCGGTCGCCAGATGGTCAGAGATTTCGGACATGTGATAGGGCATCTCGCCGAACCAGACCACGTCCGGGCGACCCGTGGGGGCGCGGCAGGCCGGGCAGGGTTCGCCGCTGCGCATCGCGTCAGGGGCGGTCCAGCGATGGCCGCAGGCCCAGCACAGGGCCCCGGACAGGGTGCCGTGCATATGGATCACGTCGCGCGCGCCGCCCGCCTCGTGCAGCGAATCGACATTCTGTGTCACGATCACCACCGGGCCGGGCCATTCCGCCTGCAGCCGGGCCAACGCATGATGCGCGGCATTGGGTTGCGCCTGTGCGGCCTGAACCCGCCGCGCGTTGTAAAAGCGGTGTACCAGGTCGGGATTGCGGACAAAGCCCTCGGGCGTTGCCACGTCTTCGATCCGGTGCTGTGCCCATAGACCGTCGGCGTCGCGGAACGTGCCCAGCCCGCTTTCCGCCGAGATCCCGGCCCCGGTCAGAATCACGATCTTTTTCATGTGGTCTCCCTTGCCTGGCAGATGCTATCGGGACGGGCAAACAACCGGCCATGGATCATGCCTCGATCACCCGCAATTGCCCGATCAGCCAGGGCAGTCGGGCGGTGGCCGGATCGATCATCTGGGACTGTACCAGCCGCCGCATGGTGCCCGCCACATCGCGCGGCACGCGGTCGGCCCAATCGGCGCCGGCAAACAGCGAGATCGTGCGGGTGAACGAGGCGAAGGGCAGGGGAAAGGCGTCGATCTCGTCATGGAACCGGGTCGCGCGCATATAGCCCAGCGGCGTGGTTATCGCCCAGCCGATGCGCCGCGCTACCATGGCGATCAGCGCCAGATGGCTGCCGATTTCGAACCGATCCTCGAAATCCAGCTGCTGTCGCGCCAGATGCGCCTCGATCTGCCGTCCGATCAGTTGTTCGCGGGCATAGCGCAGCAGTGGCAACACGCGGGCCGCCTCGGTAATCTCGGCGGCCTCGCGGATCGCGCCGCGCGGTGTCACCAGAATGAACGGATCGCGCACCAACGGGTACTCGATCACCCCGTCATGCACCTCGCCGGTGCTGGCCGAGACCGCGATGTGAAACTGCTGGGCCTGCATCGCGGCGTTGATCTCGTGGCTGGGCGCGGTGATCAGCTTGAACCGGCAGCCGGTCAGGCTGTCGGCCAGGATCGTCACCAGGCGCGGCGTCAGATCATTGTCGAAATCGTCGATCAGCCCGATCGACAGGGTCCCGAGATGGCTGAGATCCATCACCGTCAATTCGCTTTGGGCCAGGCGCAGTTCGGCAAGAACGGACCGGGTGCGGACAAGAAAGCCGCGCCCGGCATTGGTCAGGCGCATCGGACGCCGCGCCCGATCCACCAGTTCGGTGCCCAATGCGGATTCCAGATTGCGCAATTGCTGGCTGACGGCGGGTTGGCTCAACCCGGTCAGATCGGCCGCCTGGGCCACCGATCCGGTCCGCGCCAGCGCCTCGAACACCTCCAGCCCCCGCAGGGTCATCCCCTTGATCAGCACCCTGTCGTCTCCATCCGGTGCACACCCGTCTGTCGGGTCCGTCCGCGTTGCCCGGTTAGCCGCAGGACCGGCGGGCGCGTTCGCCGAACGCCTTGTAGCGCAGCCAAAAACTCTCGTCGCTGCGCCGGTCCGATTGCCGCACCTCCTGCGCCATATGTGGATCCTTGAAGAACTTGGCCGCCTTCTTGCGGTCGGATCGTGTCAGGCTGCCATTGGCCACCGCCTGAATGCAACGGCACAGTTGCGGCGTTGCCGCCGTGCGCCCCGAAGACCGGCAGGCGCGGTCGATGATGCCGGCCTCGACCGGCGCGGGCGCCCCGGCCAATAGCATCCCCGCACAAGCGATCGTGAACAGAAAACGTGTCATGCTGCTGCCTCATTCCGTTTTGCGGGCTTTCCTGTGGGGTCTTGCCGCCCCTCGATCCCGACAGGCGCAGTATGGCGCAAACGGTTTGACGGATCAATCGGGGCGTCAAGCACCGGCGCAGCGGGCGGAATTCAAAGGACGCCGAACAACCACAGCCCCAAACTGACGAGAGCCGACAACAGGCCGCTGACAGTCAAGCCAAGACGAGCGGTCTTGAATTCCCTGCTGTCAAATATTCTGGCACCGGTTTCACAGGCTTGGTCAAAGCGCAGTTTCATTTTGGCCGCTCGATTGAAAATGCGGGTCGCCTCGTCCGCCCCGGGCAAGGGCGGCGCGCCGCTGATCAGGGGTTGCGTTGCATCGTTTATCAGTGCCGGAATATCCTGCGCGAAATCCTGCTGCATTGTGCTTTCGCTCAGATTTGTCAGCAACGGCAGCGCGTCTTCCAGCAATTCTGCACCCTCGGGACCCAATTCGCGCATTTTCTGCGTGGCGATGATGTTGCGGTTATTGGCGACGTCCGGGTGTTGCGCACGGATTGCCAGCGCGCCTTCTTGCACGGCTTCGAGCAGGGCAAGGTTGTCTTCGCTTTCGGCGAGTTCGTGGGTGTCCCCGATCTGACGCCGCAAGCTGGCCGCGACCGAGGTGTAGTCCATCTCGATGCGCTGCGGGTCATTGGCGTATTGCGTGTTGGCGCGCCTCAGCACTCGAATTTCGTGACTGTCCTGCCGCAGCCCGTTCTGCCCCAGTAGGGCATCCTCGATTGCATCATCGGCGCGCGCGATCATCGCGCCAAGGAGTGCCGGGTTTTCAATGGGAATCGGATCGACCCGAAACTTGCCGGTCTCCACGTTCAGTTCCACGGTTTCAGCCAGAGGGGCTTTGTCGCGAAGAAACGTTGCCTTTATTTCCTCGATCCGAGCGGCAACCACCTTTGGTCCGGCGTCCCATTCGGCTTCGGTAACACTAGCCGCAATTCGCTGGCTCAAGGCCCAAGGCAAGGGGCGACCGTAGAGGATGGCCTCGTACCATTCCAGCCAGAAGCCCCATTTTTCCGGGGCGGCCTGCATCGCGCGTTTCATTCGGTCCCAGAGCTTGGCAAGGCCCGGTGGCATCGTGTCATTTGGCCATAGTGGTGACCAATCTCCTGGACTGACCGCATCGTGCTCGGCAGCGGCGAAGCTGGCGCCGTAAGCAGAAGGGAAGAGGGACATATCACAAGGAGGGTGGGGAGTTTTCGAATAGGGAACGCGGTTGGCTCGCTCGGTCGCAAGGTAGAATTGAAGGGCTGGTTCCCCCGCTGCACCAAGCATTTCAAGGGTAAAATGGGCGGACCTGCCAAGACCCATGGCGGTGTTTTCGTTTTCGTTCTCTGCGTTGCCGATCGCGCCCGAGGCGGAGTACAGGGCGGTGGCCGCACGCCATGAACTGTAATCGTCTACGGCTGTTTCCTTGTCTGTTCCAGACGCGGAATCGGTCGTTGCAGCCGTAATAGTCAACAACGCACGGAAAAAGACCGGCGTGAGCGAGTCAAATGAATTCTCTGGCAAAGCGCCAAGCTTTGGGAGCGCCCTTAGAACGCAGCGTGCGGCAAACCAGACACGCACCTGGTATGGCTGTGTTTCCAACCATTTCTGTGCGCTTTCCTCGCTTGTGATCTTTGCCTGCACCATTGTCTTTGAACTGCCTCAAACTCACTTCCGTGCCACTTTTTCAGACCTAGAGTTTGAGCGCAATTTTATTGGCGCAGTGAAACTCGAACCGTGGTTTCGTGCGTAAATTTCAATCCTGGGTGATGAACCATTTCTTGGCCCGCTCCCAGATTTCGGCGCTGTAGACAGCGCCGACGAGGCAGGCGCCGAAGACCACATAGGGGTTGGGGTCGTTGCCCGATTGCGAGGCGATCGCCAAGCCGCCATAGGCGCCGACATAGACCACGATGGCGGCGCAAAAGCCCGAAAAGACGACGGTGGCGATGCGGGCCATGTCGAATTCCTCGCGCCCGCCGGATTTCACGAACTGCGCCACCAGCGCCCCCAGCAGGCCGAACCCGATCAGGCCGGTGATCAGCGTGACCTCCATGGATTCGGTGCGCAGCAGCCAGCTGGCGGCCAGCCCGACAACCCCCAGATACGAACCGTAGTCGCGCCGGCTGGGCGGTGAATAGCTGATCGCCGCACTGCTGTTGCATTGGCTGTCGGCCTGCCGCAGCAGATCGCGGATCGCCCGTTCCTCTTCGGCCAGACTGCGGTCGGCGCGTTCCAGCATGCGATCGACCCCGTCCGGGGTGCCATCGACCCCGTCGCGCATCACCGATCCCAGGATATCCACCGCGTCGGCATAGCGTCGCTCGGCGGCCTCGACGGCGATGTCGCACCGGCTGATGGTGCCGTACACGTCGGTCACGACGAATTGGTACCAGTTGCGCAGATCCAGGAAATGCCGGTTGGCTTCGCGCTTGCCGCGACGCACGTCGATCTCGGATTCATAGGCGATGGCCGCGGCGTCCAGCTGGTTGCGCGCGGTCTGCGCGGCATTGGCCCGCAACTGGGTCTGGGACAGACGCACGGAATTCAGATTGGCCTCGATGTCGACGGTCACGCGCCGCATGTAAAGCAGCCATTCGGCCGAGGACGGTGCCATCTGCCGCGCCTGCCCGTTCTGGTCCGGGGGCAGCACGGCCTCTTCGGCAAACAGCGCGGACAGGGATTTCTCGCTGCCCGGATAGGGCGATGCCTGACCCGGCCTGCTGGGCAGCATGGTCGCCAGCGTGGTTTTCAGATCTTCGGCGGGGCGGGGCGGTTCGGTGGTGTCCTCGCTGAGCAGCGGAACCGCCAGAATGGCGCTGAGCGTCAGGTAGATGGCAAAGAAGGCAACGGCACCATAGGCCAGCCAGAACTGTTCTTTCGCCTGCAGATCCGAGCGGACGCGGGAACTGACGATGGCGACAATCACAAAGACGGCGACGGCGGCGACCATGGTGACCGGGTCCAGACGCCCCAGACCGGAATCGCCGAACACACCGATGGCCACCATGCGGATGGTGGCGGCGGCATCGGAAAAGAACCCGGCCACGCAGCTGCTGTCGATGACGCTGTTGCGCAGCGCGGTGTTGTTCTCGATACACAGCATGCCGTTGCGGAACGAGGCCATGATGTCGCCAGGCACGTCGGAAAACAGACCGATGATCAGGGATGCTGTCACCGCGTACAGGTCCTTGAGCAGGGAGCCGAAGAAGAACGCCGTGGCGACCAGTCCGAACAGCCGGTTCAGGGGTTGGGTGCCGCGCACCGAAGGGGCGTTCAGCAGGCTGCGCAAGGCCCAGGTCACCGCCAGTACGAGCAGCCAATAGAGCAGGACAACGATAAAGACGGTAAAGCTGAGCGAGGTGATCAAGAGTACGATGTCGATCGCCTGCAGCGCAAAGGGCGGTGCCATCGTGTTGGCGAACTCATCCGCCCAAAGACCGATGCCCAGCCGGGCAATCAACAGAATCGCCGACAGCAGGATGAACATAACGCCGAAAAAGCGCAGCGACCGCAGCAAAATGGTCATTTGAAAAAACCTTTGGGGTCAAACACCGTTATGCTAGCACGCTTTGGGATTCGCGCAACTTTCACGGGCGCTCCGATCCGCCCCGACCCGGTTTTGCCAATTGACCAGCGCCCGAAGCTGCGACATATCCCGATCCATGACAGACCTCGCACATATCCGCAATTTCTCGATCGTCGCTCATATCGATCACGGTAAATCGACGTTGGCCGACCGCCTGATCCAGGAGACGGGCACGGTGGCTGGGCGCGACATGAAGGAACAGCTGCTCGATGCCATGGATATCGAGCGCGAGCGCGGCATCACCATCAAGGCCAACACGGTCCGTATCGACTATAAGGCGGACAACGGCGAGCAATATGTGCTGAACCTGATCGACACGCCGGGCCATGTGGACTTTGCCTACGAGGTCAGCCGCTCGATGCGCGCGGTCGAAGGGTCGCTGCTGGTCGTGGACAGCACCCAGGGGGTCGAGGCGCAGACGCTGGCCAATGTCTATCAGGCGATCGACGCCGATCACGAGATCGTGCCGGTCCTGAACAAGATCGACCTGCCCGCCACCGACTGCGACCGGGTGGCCGAACAGATCGAGGATGTGATCGGCATCGACGCCACCGGCGCCATCCGGGTCAGCGCCAAGACCGGCGTCGGCATCCACGAAACGCTCGAGGCCATCGTCCACCACCTGCCCGCGCCCAAGGGCGACCGTGACGCGCCGCTCAAGGCGATGCTGGTGGACAGCTGGTACGACGCCTATCTGGGGGTGATCGTTCTGGTGCGCATCATGGACGGGGTTCTGAAAAAGGGCGACCGGGTCAAGATGATGCAGAACGGCTCGTTGCATCTGGTGGACCGTATCGGCGTATTCCGCCCGCAGATGCAGCCGGTCGACGAACTGGGGCCGGGCGAGATCGGATTTCTGACGGCCAGTATCAAGCAGGTGCGCGACACCCGGGTCGGTGACACGATCACACACGAGAAAAAGGGCTGCGACACCGCGTTGCCGGGGTTCAAGCCCAGCCAGCCGGTGGTGTTCTGCGGTCTCTTCCCGGTGGATTCAGCCGAGTTCGAGGACCTGCGCGACGCCATCGACAAGCTGGCCCTGAACGACGCCTCGTTTTCCTATGAAATGGAAACCTCGGCGGCGCTGGGGTTTGGTTTCCGCTGCGGTTTCCTGGGGCTGCTGCACCTCGAGGTCGTGCGCGACCGGATCGAGCGGGAATACGATATCGACCTGATCACCACCGCGCCCAGCGTGGTCTATCACATCCACATGCGCGACGGCACCATGACCGAGCTGCACAACCCCGCCGACATGCCGGACCTGACCCATGTGGATCACCTGGAGGAACCGCGCATCAAGGCGACCATTCTGGTGCCCGATGAATATCTGGGCGACGTGCTGAAACTGTGCCAGGACCGGCGCGGCATCCAGATGGACCTGACCTATGCCGGGTCCCGCGCGATGGTGGTCTATGACCTGCCGCTGAACGAGGTGGTATTCGATTTCTACGACCGGCTGAAATCGGTGACCAAGGGCTATGCGTCCTTTGACTATCAACTGACCGAATACCGGCAGGACAATCTGGTCAAGATGTCGGTCCTGGTGAACGAAGAGCCCGTCGATGCCCTGTCGATGATGGTGCATCGCGACCGCGCCGAGGCCCGTGGCCGGGCGATGGTCGAGAAACTCAAGGACCTGATCCCGCGCCACATGTTCAAGATCCCGATCCAGGCCGCCATCGGCGGCAAGGTCATCGCCCGCGAGACCCTGAGCGCGATGCGCAAGGACGTGACCGCCAAATGCTATGGCGGTGACGCGACCCGCAAGAAAAAGCTGCTGGAAAAGCAGAAAAAGGGCAAAAAGAAAATGCGCCAGTTCGGCAAGGTGGACATACCTCAAGAGGCGTTTATTTCAGCGTTGAAGATGGATGGGTAATGTTTGAGAAACAGGAAATCTCGGATCACGAGGTTGTTCGCCTAAGAGAATTGGATGAAGGTCAACGGCTAGACTTCAAGTCAGCTAGAATTTCCGCGGCAAAGTTGTCTCAGAGTTTGTCCGCTCTATCCAACACAGATGGTGGTGAATTGTTTGTTGGGATAGAGGACGACAGACGCTGGATTGGCTTTGACAACTTAGAGGCCGCAAATCCAATTGCATCTGTGATTTGCGACGTTTTTCCCGTCGAAGACTATGTCTCGTGTGTTTTTTTGGGCCTTGTTGCACAAATCGGC
>NZ_JBHUQE010000017.1:0-72775 GCF_042687825.1 Sedimentitalea sediminis
ATACCAGATAAATAACGCGCAGCCGGTCTTCTTGTTTGACAAAGACGATGGCGCTGGCGCCCACTTTGCGGCACCGGGAGCAACGGCACGTTCCCAGCATCGACGGCTTTGCCGCCAGTTCGAATTTCACCGCCTTGCAACAACCTCTGGCCTGGATCATCCTGTTGACCGTCCCTGCCCGAAAACCGCCACACAGGAACATTATTCAATGTGCTATGGCGGGATCACGACACGGCCCCATTCCCACGCATTCTCAGTCGAATCGCGCGCAACCTGCCTCTTTTGCAGCCCCCGATAACAGGAAAGCTCTGTTTGGTTCTTTGCCCTTTCTCCACGGCGGTGATCACGTCGCAGGGAAAAACCGCTGTGGCCCGACTGCGGGCGGTGACTCTTTCACAAGAAAGAAACAGGACCGGAACAGGGGGCCGGATCACATGCAATGGCTGCAATAACGGAACGTGAGGCGCCGTGGCTCTACCTACAGACCGAACGACGGCCGGCTGGCACCGGAAGGACCGGCAATGTGATGTTGCAAGCCCTGACGCACGATGTCTCCGACATTGGCGCAATGGCCGGTCGGGAAAAATACCCCTGACCCAAAACCGGCAGCCCCTGTCGCGCCTGCGGATGGCTGGAAACTCTCGTTGCATCCCGCAGGACGAACGGCCCTTCATCTTGCACACCAGGCCGCTGGCCACCGCCTTGGGCGGCACCGAGACGAACACATGCACATGAACGCTCGACAGCTCTCCACGCAGGACCGCCGCCTTTTCTCATCGGACTTCAGGCAGGGCGAAAACCGCCAAGGGCGTGGCTTTGCAAGACCGCTATTTCAGGCGCACTGTCGCCCGGTCTGACCGACCCTCGCCATCGATCACGACCAGCGTGGAAAATCCGCGTCCGGGGCTGGGAATGTCAAACTCGGCCCGGCGCTGGAGGGTGGCCACGGGGCGCCCGTCGGCAAGCACCAGATAGGGCGGTGCGCCGCCGCGCAGCTTGATCGTCACCGGCCCGCCCGCAAGAGCCAGCACCGCGCCGTCGGGCGGAAACAACAGCTGTGGCGCATCCGGGGAAGCGGTCTCGGGTGTGTTGCGCGGGCGAAACCGCCGCAGCGGCGGCGGCAGATCGGCGGTAGCCGCAATCAGCGTCGCGGGCGGTGGCGGCGGCAGCGGTGCGGTCCGAGGTTTCAGGCGGCCAAAGGCCTGAAACAGCACCGGCGCCGCCAGCTCGCCGCCAAAGGCGCCGGGCACCGGCGTACCGTCGGCACGGCCCATCCAGACCCCGATCACATGTTGCCCGTCATAGCCGATGGCCCAGGCATCCCGGTGGCCATAGGAGGTACCCGTCTTATAGGCCAGCATCCCGGCCGGCGCGCCCGGCGGCGGCGCAAGTCCGGACAGGATGTCGCCGACCTGCCAGGCCGCCACCTCCGACATCAGCCGCTGCCCGGTTTGCAATGTCGCCGCCTGCCGCGCCCGCAGCATCGGCCCCTGCCCGCCCTGTGCCAGAGCCGCATAGAGCTGGACCAGATCGTGCAGGCTGACGCCCACCCCGCCCAGCGAGATCGCCAGCCCCGGCCGTCCCCCGGGCAGGCGCGGCGCGGCCCCGGAGCGGCGCAGCGCCGCCATGATCCGCGCCGGTCCCAGGTCACGGGTCAACTTGACCACGGGGATGTTCAGCGACTGCTGCAGCGCTTCGCGCACCCGGATATCACCCCGAAACCGGCCATCGAAATTGGCCGGCGCATAGCGGCCAAAAGTGACCGGCGCGTCGCGGATCAGACTTTCGGGATGCACAAGCCCCTGATCAAAGGCCAGCCCGTAGATCAACGGTTTCAGGGTCGATCCCGGCGAACGGATCGCCCGGGTCATGTCGACATATCCCTGCCGCCCGCCGCTGGCGGCATAAGCGGGCGAGCCGACCGAGGCGACGATCTGGCCAGTGTGATGGTCCACCGCCACCAGCGCTGCCGACAGGCGCGGCCCGGCCTCGGCGGCGGCTTCGGCCAGCAGTCTGCGCAATGCGGCCTGTATCGGCGCCCGCAACGTCAGATCATGACGCCGCACCGCCGGGTTCGCCGCCCGGATCCGGTCGCTCAGATGCGCGGCCAGCTGCGGAAAGGCCCGCATGCGGTGCGGCAGCGGCGCCCGCGCGGCGATGGCGGCCTGCCCCGGCGGCAATACCCCATGGCCCGCCAGTCGCGCCAGCACCCGGTCGCGCGCCGCACGCGCCGTGCCCGGGTGGCGGTCGGGCCGGCGGGTTTCCGGCGATTGCGGCAAGGCCACCAGCAGCGCCGATTGCGCCGCCGTCAGGCGCCGCGGCTCTTTGCCGAACCAGGCCAGGCTGGCGGCGCGGATGCCTTCGAGATTGCCGCCAAAGGGCGCGTGCGTCAGGTACAGCGTCAGGATCCGGCGCTTGTCCAGCCGTCGTTCCAGCGCCAGCGCCAGGCGGATCTGGCGCAGCTTGCCGGCCCATCTGCCGGTGCTGCCATCCTCAAGCAGCCGCGCCACCTGCATCGTCAGGGTCGAGCCGCCGGAGACCGCGCGTCCGGTGCGCAGCGCCTGCCACGCGGCCCGCAGCATCGCCACCGGATCGACACCCCGGTGCTGCCAGAAGCGTTTGTCCTCATAGCGCAGCAGCATCCGCAGGTAACCGGCATCGACCGCCGATAGCTGCGGGGCCAGCCGCCAGACCCCGTCCTGCACCGTATAGGCCCGCAGCAGAACACCGTCGCGGTCGCGAGACTCGGTCGAGGTTTCGGCCGCGATCGGCGGCAGAACCGTGGCGTCGATCCAGGCATCGGCGGCATCGCGCACCAGCGCCGCCGCGAACAGCAGCCCGCTCAGCGCGATCAGCGCGCCGCGCCTCATTCGGTGACCAGCATGCGCCCGGTCGCCGTGCGGGCGCGATAGCGCGGACGGTACATGTCCTGGACCGACGCCGCCGGGTGATGATAGCGGCCCGGTGTCACCGCCCGGGCGATATAGGCCAGCGTTACGCTATCCGCCCCGCGCAGATCGACGGCGGCAACAAAGCGGTCGCTGCGAAACTCGGCATGTTCCGCCACCGATGGGGTCAGCCAGTCCAGCGCCCGCACATCACCGGCCCGCAGCAGATTGGGGTTGTCGATCTCGACCCCGGCGGGCAGCGGATCGTCGATGATCAGCCGGGCGGCGGATTTTTCGACCGGTGTCACGCGCAGAACCGTGACCACCCGGTCACCGACCGCCAGAGCATTGCCGTCCACAGGTGCGCCCTGCAGCGTGTAATAGCTGCGGCTGATCGCATAGCCTGTACCCCCCGCCTCGGGCGCGATCAGAGGCACGCCAAGCGTCGTCAGCGTGATCTCTGTGGCCTGCCCGTCCGCCGCGCGGATCGCCAGATTTCGCGGCGGGCTTGACCTGTGCACCACCTCGACAAACGGGCCGGTGGCCGGCTGTCCATCGACCAGCAGGCCCGACCCGCCCGGTGCGGCCACCAGCGCCTGTGCGGCCAGCAGCGACCAGGCCGCCTCCTGCGTGGACAGAGGCGCATCGGCGCGGCCGATCCGATCGCTCAGCCGGTCGGTATCGATGGTCTGGCTGCCGGCCTCGGCGGCCAGCGCCAGCACCCCGGCGGCATCGCGCAGCCCGGTGCCGTAATCGCTGCGCCAGCGGTGCGGCTCGGCCTTTTGCGCCTCGATCATCCGCCCGGCGCGGGCAAACATGGCATCGGCCCGCACCGGATCGCCGTAGAACGCCAGCGCCGCCCCCAGCTGTGCCGCCGCCAGCGGCGTGGCAAAGGCCTGGGCCTTGACGTCGGCATAATAGCGCAGATCGCCCATCGCCGCCTGGCCCTCGCGGGCGAGCACCATCAGCCCATAGGCGATATCCTCGCCACCGCTGTCGAAATCCGGCGCATAGTTGATACGGTTGCGCAGGTTGTCCAGCGCCTGTCCAAAGGCGCGGGCCGGCACGGCATGCCCCTGCGCGCGGGCCCGGCTGAGAAAGTCGGTGACATAGGCATCCAGCCAGAAATCGCCCGGCTCCGCCCGCCACAGGCCAAAAGCGCCATTGGCGGCCTGTCGCGTCAGCACCCGGGCGATCGCCGCCTCCAGTCGCGCCGCGACGCGGGGGCCGTCGCCCAGCCCTGCCGCCTGCGCCACAGAGGACAGGTAGAGCAGCGGCAAAGCCTGCGATGTCACCTGTTCGGTGCAGCCATAGGGATAGCGGTCGAGCATCGCCAGCAGACCTGGTGCGTCGAATTTCGCCAGCGGCCCGGCGGACAGCAGCGCCTTGCCGGTGCCCGGCCGCAGATCGGCCAGAACATCGCCGCTAAAGGCAAAGGTGCCGCCCGGGTCCAGCGCAAAGCGTCGGGTCCGCGCCACCACCGGGTCGTTGCTGCGCACCGGTACCGTCAGGCTTTGGCGCAATGCCCGCCCGTCGGGCGTGGTCAGGACCAGTTCGACCGCAGAATCGCCGACCGTCACGGCGGTGATCGGCACCTCGAACACCGCCTTGCCGCCTGCTGCCAGTTCGAACGCATCAGGCGCGGCCCCAAGGCGCAAAACCGCGTCATCCGCGGCCAGCGCCAGCCGCATCGCACCCGCCGGACCATCGGCATGGCGCACGTCCAGCCGAATGCGGCTGCTATCGCCGGGCGCCAGGAAAGTCGGCAGGCTGGCGGTCACCACCACGGGATCGCGCACCACCATGTCGGCCTCGGCCTGCCCGACCGCCGAGCGCGACCAGGCCACGGCCATCAGCCGCACCGTGCCGTTGAAGGCCGGCAGATCGATATTCACAAAGGTCTCGCCCTCCGGGCCGACCTGCACCGGCCCGCTGAATGTCGCCATCAGCGCCTGAGTGGGCGGCGGCGACTGCAGCCGCATCGCCGCGCCGACATCGCCCCCCGAACGCACCGCGCCCAGCGCGCCGTTCATACCATCGATGAGACGGCCATAGACGTCGCGCAGCTCCATCCCCAGCCGGCGCTGGCCGAAATAGTGGCCGCTGGGGTCGGGGCTGGCAAAGCCGGTCAGGTTGAGAATGCCCAGATCGACGGCGGCCAGGGTCAGCCAGACCTCTTCGCCCGCAGCGGCGCCGGTGACCGCGATCCTTGCGCGCTGGGTCTGGCGCGGTTCGGCCACATCCGGCACGTCGATGGCCACCTGCAGCCGTTTTCCGACCGGCTCGATCCGGGCATGGACCAGACCAAGCGCGCGGGTCGGGTTCTGCCCCGCGGCCGCGTCCATCGGCCGGATCACCGCAGCGCTGACATAGGCGCCGGTGCCCCAATCGGCGGTGACCGGCAGCGGAATCACCGTTTCCCCGGCCTCGACCGCCACCTCTTGGCGGTGGATCAGACGATGCGACATCACCGCCACCTGCGCCATACCGGCGGTGCCGGCCACGATGCGCAACCGCGCCGTGTCGCCGGGGCGATAGCTGTCGCGGTCCAGCGACATTTGCAGCCGGTCAGGCGTGGAGGACGCATCCGCCGGGGCATACCAGCCGGCATGGAACGACACCGACGTCGCGGCATAGTCGCCATCCAGCCGTTCGACCAGCAATTCGTATTCGCCCCATTCAACCGGCTGGTTCAGCGTCAGCGGGCCGTTCAGCGTCGCCTCTCCGGTGGCGATGCGGCTGCGCCGGGTCGTCGGCTCCCAGTTCCAGTTGCCATAGAGCTGATACCACTGATACCGGGTTTCGACGCGATTCAGCGTCCAGCGCACCCGCAGCGGCAGCGGCGCCAGATCCGGCGCCAGCCCGATCACCTGGAACCCGGCCTCGCCGCCCTCGGGCACCATCCCGTCAAACAGCGGCTTGACGCCGATCACCGCCGTGCCGGGCTGCACCGGTGCGGTCAGCTGACGCTCGACAGGCCGGGCCGAGCCATCGGACAGCCGCGCCGTCACCGTCAATTGCATGGGCCGGCCAGCCGGTTCGGCTTGCGGCAGGTCCAGCGCCACGCCGGCCTGTCCGCGCGCATCGGTGCGCTGACCGGAAAACCCCTGGCTGACCGTCCGTCCCGGCGCGTCGTGGCGGCCAAAGCGGTACCCCGGCCATGCCGCCAGAGTGTCCGCCGGGCGCAGGCTGACCTCGCCCTCGATGGCCAGATCGGCGCCCGGCGCGCCAAAGAGATACCGCGCCGCGATCCGCAGAACCGGGCGGTCGGTCGGACGCAGCGCCGCGTCGGGCAGCGCCAGATCGAAATCGATCCGTTCCGGCAGAAAATCCTCGACCAGCAGGCTCTGGCTGGCCAGGGCCGGCGCCTTGGGGTCGCTCTTGATCTGCAACCGCCAGGTGCCGCGCGGGGCATCGGCGCCGATGGGCAGGGCAAAGACATGGCCTCCGCCTACACCGCCATCCGTCACCCGGCGCAGATATTCCACCCCATCCGGCCGGCTGAGTACCGCGATCAACGGCAGACCCTCGATGGCCACCGCGTCGCCATCGCGCGCCAGGGCGGTGACATGCACCGTCTCGCCCGCGCGATAGGCGCCGCGATCGGTGGTCAGGAAGACATCCACCGGCCCCGCCGCCGGACGCCCGGCCACGCCACGGTCGGACAGATCAAAAGCCGGATCGGTCAGCGACAAAAAGCCGATATCCGCGTCGGCCTGCTCGGCCAGCAACAGGGCGGGCGCCGCGCCGCCGGTGCCGCGCGACAGGCCCGGCGGGAAATGCGCCTGGCCCTGATTGTCGGTGACCGCGCGCCCCAATACCGCGTTGGCGCGCGACACCAGCGTCACCGCCACCCCGGCGCGGGGCCGGGCATCCGCCAGCCCCCGCACCGTCACATGCATCCCGTCGCTGCCGGACAGGCTGCTGATACCCAAATCGGACAGCACGAACCATTGCGTTGCGCCCGGATCATCATAGGGATCGGCCCCGGGCACCCGCGCGGTCAGCGCATAGATGCCCGCCGGGCGGCCGGCGATGGCCGCAGACATCGGCAAGCGCGTTGTCACCGCGCGATTCAGCGTGTTGCCGACCGTCGCGCTGCCGGTCCAGATCTCTTCGGCGATTTCACCTGCAAAGGTCTGCTCTTGCCATTGCGACAGCGGCCGCCCGAAATAACCGTCCTGGACCGCGCGCAACAAGTTGCGGTCGCTGATCCGGCGCAGGCGCAGCTCGACCCGGTCAAGATTGACGGTTTCGATCGGCAGCGCCGCATCCGCCGATCTGGGCAGCACATAGGCGCGACCAGGAAAACGCACCAACGGCCCGCGATCACGCACGTAATGCGTCAGTTCGACATCTTCGGCCAAGGCTTCGCCGCTGGCGGCGGGCAGGCCGGCGCGCAGCGTGACGCGATAGCGCTTGCCGTGTTCGACCCCATCGATACACAGCTGCGACCCCTCGGCCTGAACCACCAGCCCGGCGGCGGGCATTTGTACAAAAGGTTCGTAATCCACGCCCGCCCGCACCAAAGGTTCCGAGAATTCCGCGCAGATGCGCGGCGCTGCACTGTCGCTTTCCACCGTGCTGTTTTGCACCCGAAAGCCGTACTTTCCCACGGCCCGGCGCAGCGCCTCGGCGGTGTCGGCCCGTGGCGCGGTGCTCTGCGCCAGACGCAGCGCCGGGATCGAGTCGCGGCCCCGCCCCAGCCGCTGCAACGCCGGCGCCAGCAGGCGCAGCGCGTCGGCCTGGCTGTCAGGGTCCAGTGCCCGCAGATAGGCATTGATCGCCGCCCCGGCGGCCCGTTCGGCGAGGCGCCGCGCCGCGTCGGAGCGGTCGCTGTGCACCGCCAGCAACGACTCGGCATAGTCGGCCCAATCCGCCGCGCCATCGCTCAGCACCGTTGCAACCCCGGCCCATGCCGCCGCCTGTTCACGTCGCCCGGCCGCGCGCCGGGCCTGTGCGGTGTCGCGTGCAAGTTTGGCATCTGCGCCACCCGCGGCATGACGCAGCCCCAGGTCGCGGGCCTGAATTGCGGCGGCATCCAGCATCGCATCCCCGAGAAACGCCAACTGGTCCCGGCGCGCCGATGCCGATCGCAGAACCGTCCCATCCGTCGCCGTCTTGATCGCCGAGATCGCCCCCGGATAGGCGCTTTGGCGCTCGACCGCGCGCTTTGGAAAACAGGCACTTGCGCGCGAATTGAAGGTAAAGCCGGTGCAATCCGGGTTGAGTGTGCAGGCCCGCGCGCAGCGGGTCAGATCGGTCTCAAACAGCGGCTCGAGATCGCGGCCGTGAAAATCCGTGTCGCGGGTCGTGACATAGCGGTAATCGGGTACGGCCGGTTCCGCCGACACCGCGATGGCGGTGACCGCCCAGACAAACACGCAAACCGCAAACCTCAGACCCATCGCCGGCATATCCGCCTCCTGCTTTTGCCAAAACCGTGCCATGCGCCGCGCATCGCATGCAAGGATTCGCATAACCAGCGGGACTTTAAGCACTTGTTCACCCCACCGTCCGATGCTGCCGCTACCAACTGCCCCTCTGGGCTAACTGCGGAGCCTGCACGCATGAGCCTTGCCAACAAGCTTGCCGAGGAACGGCGCTCGCGCCTTGCCGCCGAGCGTTTGCTGGAATTGAAACAGGCCGAATTGTCGGCCGCCAACCGAAAACTCGGGCGCCACGCGCTGGCCCTGACCCGTCAGATTGACGAGACCCAGGCCGAGGTGGCGACGGTCCGGGACGAGAACGAAAAGGTAAAATCCGACCTGTCGGTCGCCCATCAGAAGATAGAAATCGCAGAGCGCCGCCTGTGGCATTCGATCCAGACGATCCAGGACGGGTTCGCTTTTTTCGACGCCGACAGCCTGCTGATCGGGGCCAATACCTCGTATTTCAACGCCTTTGACGGGCTCGAAGAGGTCGCGCCTGGCGTCAACTACATGCGCATTCTGCAGATCATGACCGACGAGGGACTGGTCAATACCCAGAACCTGACGCCGGATGAATGGCGCGCGATGATGACCGAACGCTGGCTGCATCCCAATCCCGACCCCATCGTCATCCGCATGTGGAACAATCAGTACATCAAGCTGATCGACCAGCGCGGAAATGGCGGTGACGTGGTCAGCCTGGCCCTGAATATCACTCCGACCGTGCGATACGAAGCCCAGTTGAAGAAGGCCCGGCAAAAGGCCGAATCCGCAAACCGCGCAAAATCTGCCTTTCTGGCCAACATGAGCCACGAGATCCGCACCCCGATGAACGGTGTGGTCGGCATGGCCGACCTGTTGACCGACACGCCGCTGGACGAAGAACAGCGCCTCTATGTCAACACCATCAAAAGCTCGGGCGAAGCGCTGCTGGTGATCATCAACGACGTCCTGGACTATTCCAAGATCGAGGCCGACAAGCTGGTCCTGCATCCCGAGGAATTCGATCTGGAACGCTGTGTGCACGAGGTGGTGATGCTGCTGCAGCCGATCGCACGCGACAAGGGGCTGCCGCTGCTCATCGACTACGACCTGTTCCTGCCGACACGCTTTGTCGGTGATCCCGGGCGCATCCGGCAGGTGCTGACAAATCTGGTGGGCAATGCGCTGAAATTCACTTTGCAGGGCCATGTAATGATCCGCATCACAGGCGTGCCGCATCAGGGCGGTCAGGCCAGCGCGATCCATGTCTCGATCGAGGATACCGGCATCGGCATCCCGGAAAGCAAGGTCAATCACATCTTCGGCGAATTCAACCAGGTCGAAGACGAGCAGAACCGCCAGTTCGAGGGCACCGGACTGGGTCTGGCGATCAGCAAGCGGCTGATCACCATGATGGGCGGCGACATCTGGGTCGAAAGCGAAGAAGGCAAGGGCTCGTGCTTTGGTTTCCGAATGCCGCTGAACCTGGCCGGGGGCGAGCAGCCCGCACCGCCGCAACTGCCTGAAAGCTTGCGGCATGTGATGGTGGTCGACGATCATCCGACCAACCGTGCAATATTGGAAAAGCAGATGACGCAGTTGGGTGTCAAGGTAACCAGCTGCGCGTCGGGCGCCGAGGCGCTGCAATCGATGAGCGCCGATATCGACCTGATCCTGAGCGATCACAACATGCCAGACATGGACGGGCTGGAACTGGTCGAGGAATTGCGCCGGGCCAACTGGTCAGAGGTGCCGTTCGTCCTGATCAGTTCCAGCGCCGGATTTGCCCAGAACGACCCGTCCTTCCGCTATGTTCAGGGACTGTTGCAAAAACCCTTTCCGCGTCTCGAGCTGCTTGCGCGCCTGGCCGACATCATGCCCCCCGGCACGGACAGCGGCACCGCCGACTTGGTCGCTCAACCCGCCGCCAGCCCCGCCATCCCGGCGCCCGGCGTGCCTGTAGCGCCGACGGAACCGGCGGCATCGGCGGACCCTGTCGCACCGCGTGACATGCCCGCGGGTGACGACGCGCCGCCCTTGCGCTTTCGGCGGCCTGCCGCGCGGCTGCATATCGTCGCTGACAGCGGACAGGATACCGCCCCGGAGGCCGAAACGGCCCCGGCCGAGACGCCCGACGCGCCGGCCGACAGCCCTGCCGCCGCCCCCGCGCAGCGCCGCATGCGGGTGCTGGCCGCCGAAGACAACCGGACCAACCAACTGGTGTTGCGCAAGATGCTCAAGGATCTGAATATCGAGCTTGAGATCGCCAATAACGGTATCGAGGCGGTCCAGGCCTTTGGCGCGTTTCAGCCGGACATGATCTTTATGGACATTTCGATGCCCAAGATGGACGGCAAAGAGGCGACTCGGGAAATTCGAAAACTGGAAAAGGACGGTGCGAGTCACGTGCCTATCGTGGCCCTGACCGCGCATGCACTGGACGGCGATTCCGACGAGATTCTGGCCGAAGGTCTGGACTATTTCATGACCAAGCCGCTGCGCAAGGTGGCGATTCACGACCGGATCGCCCAGTGCCGTCCCGCAGAGACCCAGCCCTTGACCCTGCCCGATCCCTCCTCTGCCCCCGCCTCCGGCGCCTGAACACGCGGTGCAACCCGGCACAGCGCCGTCCGTCAGGCCACCTGGTCGCTGGCGGTCGCGTCGCGCCGCAGAAACACCGGCGCATCGGGTCGGGACAGTTCCGGCTGAAAGGCATAGCCGCCCGTGTCGAACGCGCACAGGGACGCCGGATCGACCAGCCGGTTGCGGATGATGAACCGCGCCATCGCGCCACGCGCCTTTTTTGCGAAAAAGCTGACGATCTTGGGTCCGCCCGGTTTGTCCTCGTAAAAGACCGGCGTGATCACCCGCGGTTTCAGCACCCCCGGTGCGACGGCGCGAAAATATTCCTGACTGGCGCAATTGATCAGCACATCGGTACCGATCTCGGCGGCCTGCGCGTTCAGCGCCACCGCGATCTGGTCCCGCCAATATTCATACAGCGTCGCGCCGCGCCGGGTGCGCAGCCGGCTGCCCATCTCCAGCCGGTAGGGCTGGATCGCGTCCAGCGGGCGCAACAGGCCGTATAGACCCGAAAGGATGCGCAGATGATCCTGCGCCCAATCCAGTTCATCGGGTTCCAGAGACACGGCTTCGAGCCCCTGATAGGTGTCGCCGGCAAAGGCCAAGGCCGCCGGGCGGGTCGCCTCGGGCGCGGGCGCATCGGCAAAGGCGCGGAACCGGTCGCGGTTCAGCCGCGCCAGGTCCGGGCTGAGCGCCATCAGCCGGCGCAAATCGCCCAGCGTCAGGTTGCGCATGGTCCTTGCCAGCCGGACCGCGTCGGCCTGAAAAGCCGGCTCGGTCATTGCCACGTTGCGTTCTGCCCAGTCCAGCCGCTTGGCCGGAGAGATCACCACCAGCATGATTGTCCCCTTTTCTGCCGCGACCGGTCTAGCCTGCCGCGCGCAGCACGTCCAGAAAGGCGGCGGCGAACCGGTCGGCGCGGCGCTCGCCCAACAGCCGGCGCAGCCCGGTCTCGTCCTGGGGGTGCATCTGTGCGACCTTGGCCAGCAATGCCGCCGAGCAGCTGAGGGGCTTCTCGGTGCCATCCGGGCCGCGCGCCAGATCGGTCTGCACCGCCAGCAGCGAGTCAAACACCGACCCGGCCGCGCGCCCGGCCAGCTTGCGCCGGGCCGGATGCAGCGCTTGGGCGGCCCCGGTGATCACCTCGAGAAACAGCGCGCCATAGCGTTCCAGCTTTTTTGCCCCGACGCCGCCGATCCGGGCCATGGCATCCAGCGTGTCGGGGCGGGTTTCCGCCATCTCGATCAGCGTGCGGTCGGGAAAGATGACATAGGCCGGCACGCGCGCGGCCTCGGCCAGCGCCCGGCGCTTGGCCTTGAGGGCCGACAACAGCGGCGCGTCCTCGTCCGAGACCAGCGATTTTACCGCCGGGCGCCGCGCCGCCTTGCGGATCGTGTCGCGGCGCAGGCTGATTTCAGCCTCGCCACGCAGGATCGGGCGTGCCGCTTCGGTCATGCGCAGGGCACCGTGGCGCGCCGGATCGGGGCGCACCAGATCATGCCCCATCATCTGCCGGAACACCGCCTGCCATTGGCGTTTGTCAAACTCGGTGCCGCAGCCATAGGTGGGCAGTTGGTCGTGGCAGCGCGCCCGGATCTTGTCGGTATCCGCGCCGGTCAGGATGTCGATCAGATGCCCGGCACCGAACCATTCCTCGGTGCGCAGGATCGCCGACAGCGCCTTGCGCACGGCGATGGTGGCGTCAAACACGTCAGGCGGCGTGTCACAGAGATCGCAGTTGCCACAAGGGTCTGCGGTCTCGCCGAAATAGCCCAACAGGGTCTGCCGGCGGCATTTCAGCGCTTCGGCCAGACCCAGCAGCGCGTTCAGACGGCCATGATCCGCGCCGCGGCGTTCGGGCGGGGCCAGCCCCTCGTCGATCTGGGCGCGGCGCAGGCGGATATCATCGGCGCCGAACAGCGTCAGGGTTTCGGCCGGGGCGCCATCGCGCCCGGCCCGGCCGATCTCCTGGTAATAGGCCTCGATGCTCTTGGGCAGGTCGGCATGGGCGACCCAGCGGATATCGGGCTTGTCGATGCCCATGCCAAATGCCACGGTCGCCACCACGATCAGCCCGTCCTCGCGGGCAAAGCGGGTTTCGACGATGCGCCGGTCCTCGGCCTCCATGCCGCCATGATAGTGGCAGGTGCTGTGGCCGTCCTCGGCCAGCGCCCGGGCCAGGGTCTCGGTCTTTGCCCTTGTGCCGCAATAGACAATGCCGGACTGGCCGCGCCGGGCAGCGGCAAATTCCAGAATCTGCCGGCGCGGGCCGTTCTTTGCGGCAAAGGCCAGATGGATGTTGGGACGATCGAACCCGTGCAGGAATTGCCGCGGCGGCGTGCCGTCAAACAGCTTTTGCACGATCTCGTCGCGGGTTTCGGCATCGGCCGTGGCGGTAAAGGCGGCCAGCGGTACGTTCAGCGTCTTGCGCAATGAACCGATGCGCAGGTAATCCGGGCGGAAATCATGGCCCCACTGGCTGACGCAATGCGCCTCGTCCACGGCGATCAGTCCAACACCGGCGCGCCGCAACATGCCGCTGACCGACCCCGCCGCCAGACGTTCCGGCGCCATGTAAAGCAGTTTCAACTCGCCCCGGTCCAGCGCCTGCCAGACCGCATCGGTTTCCTCGGGCGTGTTGCCCGAGGTCAGCGCGCCGGCACAGACCCCGGCCTCTTGCAGCGCGCGCACCTGGTCGCGCATCAGCGCGATCAGCGGCGAGATTACCACCGTCACCCCGTCGCGCAGCAGCGCCGGCAATTGAAAACACAGGGATTTACCGCCCCCGGTGGGCATGATCGCCAGCACGTTTTCACCGGCGGCGACGGCCTGCACGATCTCGGCTTGGCCCGGGCGAAAGGCATCAAAGCCGAAAACGTCGCGCAAAAGCGGGGCAGCGTCCAGCATGCCGGTGGCCTCATTCAAGTTCTTGTCTGTCTGCTCTTGCCGGGCACAGTCTCACACCCGGATTTGCGGAACAAGACCCGTTGGATTCCGGTCGGCGACGCGTGGGGTGCGGATCAGTAGAATGCGCCCATGTTGTTGACCAGGATGATGCGCAGGGCAAAGACCCCCAGCAGGACCACCAGCGGCGCCAGGTCCAGCCCCTGCATCGGCGGCAGGATGCGGCGCACCGGGGCATAGAGCGGTTCGAGAATACGTTGCAGCGCGTTCCAGATCTGCGCCACCAGCGGCTGGCGCAGGTTCAGAACCTGAAAATTGATCAACCAGCTCATGATCACGTGAGCGATGATAAAGAACCAGACCACGTCCAGGATCAGCATCAGGATTTGAAACAGCGACTGCATGGGCATCCTCATTTGTTGTCGCTCTCACCTAAGGTCCTGCCGGCCAAAGGGCAAGCCTGCCGCAAGGTTGCGGTTGACGTGCCCGGCGGGGTGGCGACACAGAAGGCACGACAAGAGGAGAGTGCCATGTTTCCTGTCTTTCGCCTGATAAAGGACATGCTGATCGCCCGTCGCCAGCCGCCGCTGCCCCTGACCGGCACGCATGTATCCCGGCACATCTGCTGGCCCTGGGATCTGGATCTGTGGATGGAGCTGAACAACGGCCGGGCGATGACCCTGTACGACCTGGGGCGCAGCATGAACGCCCAGCGGGTCGGGTTGGTCCGGGCGGTGACGCAAAACCGCTGGGGCATGACCATGGCCGGCAGCAGCGTGCGGTTCCGCCGGCGCATCCGGGGCTTTGAACGGTTCGAGATGCGCAGCCGCGCGGTGTGCTGGGACGACCGGTTCCTCTATCTGGAACAGACGATGTGGAAACGCAGCGGCGAATGCGCCAGCCACGTATTGTTCCGCGCCGCGGTGACCGATCGGAACGGCATCGTTCCGATCGACCGGGTACTGGCGGCAATGGGCCGGTCCGGGGCGCAGTCGCCCGAGATGCCGGACTGGATCGCCGGCTGGTGCCACGCCGATGCCGGCCGTCCCTGGCCACCGATGCAGGACGCGCTTGATTGACGCAGCAAACCCCTGTCTTATGCGTCAACCATAAGGCGAGGCAGGCATGGCGACGATTTCCGCGCGCAAGCGCATCTGGGGCTGGTTCTTTTTCGACTGGGCCAGCCAACCATACCACACGCTGCTGGTCACCTTTGTCTTTGGCCCCTATTTCGCCGGCATGGCGGCCGAGCATTTCGCCACGCTGGGACTGGACAGCGAGGCGGCGGGCGCCCGCGCCCAGTGCCTGTGGTCGTTGTGCCTGACCGTCACCGGCTTGCTGATCGGGTTCGGCGCGCCGATCCTGGGGGCGCTGGCCGACACCACCGGGCGGCGCATTCCCTGGATCGCGCTGTTTTCGCTGATGTATGTGGCGGGCGCGACGGCGCTTTGGTGGGCAACGCCCGGCGGCGCCGGGTTGTGGCTGGGTCTGTTCGCCTTTGGCCTGGGCTTTGTCGGAGCGGAATACGCGCTGATCTTCATCAATTCGCAGCTGCCCGATCTGGGTCCTGCCGACGAGATCGGCAAGATTTCGGGCTCGGGGTTTGCCTTTGGCTATGCCGGCGGGCTGATGGCGCTGGCGATCATGCTGCTGCTGTTTGTCGAACAGGCCAACGGCAAGACCCTGATCGGGCTGGACCCGGCCTTTGGCCTGGATGCCGGCCAGAAACAGGGTACGCGGTTCGTCGGACCGTTTACCGCACTGTGGTACGCACTGTTCATGATCCCGTATTTCCTGTGGGTGCGCGATACCCCGCGCACCGGTCCGCCGGGCAGCGTGGCAGAGGCCTTTGCCACGCTGGGGCGGCTGCTGGCCAGCCTGCGGCACCGGATCAGCCTGTCGGCCTATCTGGGCTCGTCGATGTTCTATCGCGACGCACTGAACGGGCTGTACGGGTTTGGCGGCGTCTATGCGCGGCTGGTGCTGGGCTGGGAAATCACCGCCATCGGCATTTTCGGCATCGTCGCGGTGTTGTCCTCGGCGCTGTTTTGCTGGATCGGCGGCGGTGCGGACAAACGGTTCGGGCCGAAACCGGTCATCGTCTTTTCGATCTGCATTCTGATGCTGGTCTGCCTGACCATCATCAGCATGTCGCGCAGCCAGATTTTCGGCGTGGCGCTGGCACCGGGATCGACCCTGCCGGACACGGTCTTTTTTGTCTGCGGCGTGTTGATCGGCGGGTTTGGCGGTGTCCTGCAATCCGCCAGCCGCAGCCTGATGGTGCGCCATTCCCACCCGGACGCCCCGACCGAGAGCTTTGGCCTTTACGGCCTGTCCGGCCGGGCGACCGCCTTTATGGCGCCGGCGCTGATCGGCCTGGTCACCACCTGGACCGGCAGCGCAAGGCTGGGAATTTCACCGGTGATTGCCCTGTTTATCACCGGCCTCATTTTGCTAATCTGGGTAAAAGCCGAAGGAGATCAGACCCGATGACCTTTTTGCGCCTTTCTGCCATTGTCCTGGGCCTTGCGCTGGCCCTGCCTCCCTCTGCCCCGCCCCTGTCCGCCGCGCCGCTGGCCAAGCAGCTCTTTGGCGCCGAGACCACGGCCAGCCGGCAATCGCCGGCCCCGTTCGGCAGCTATGCCAAGGGCTGCATGGCCGGGGCGGTACAACTGCCCGAGTCCGGACCCACCTGGCAAGCCATGCGCCTGTCGCGCAACCGAAATTGGGGCCAGCCCGAAACCATCGATTTCATCAAGGATCTCAGCCGGTTCGCCGCCCAGCAACCGGGCTGGACGGGCTTGTATATCGGCGATATCAGCCAACCGCGCGGCGGGCCGATGCTCTCGGGCCACCGCAGTCATCAGATCGGTCTGGATATCGATATCTGGATGCTGCCGACCTCGCGCCTGAACCTGTCCAAACGCACCCGCGAAAAAATTTCGTCAGTGTCGCTGCGCCGTGCCAAGGGCGCCTATGTCAACGACAATTGGAGCCGCGCGCATCACCGCATCATCCGCGAGGCCGCGATGGATCGCCGGGTGGCGCGGATCTTCGTCTTTCCCGGCGCCAAGGTGCAGATGTGCAAGGATGAAAAGGGCAACCGCAAATGGCTGCGCAAGGTGCGCCCCTGGTGGGGTCACCACTATCATTTCCACGTGCGGCTGGCCTGCCCGCGCGGCATGCGCGGCTGCATCGACCAGAACCCGCCGCCACGCGGCGACGGCTGCGCCGAGGCTCAGCAATGGGTCAACAACATCCTGAACCCGCCGCCGCCGAAACCCCGGGACCCCAAAGCCCCCAAGGCCAAGCCGCGCCGTGAATACGTGCTGGCCGATCTGCCCAGACAATGCGCCTCGGTCCTGCGCTCGGACTGATCGCGGCGCTGCTCGTGGCCAGCGCCCCGGCCCGGGCTGCCTGTCAACGGGCCGAACTGCTTGGCAGCTTTACCTGGGACCTGCCGCGCGACGGGTTCGGTGGGTTTTCCGGCCTCGAACTGTCCGGCGACGGGCAGCGGATGATTGCCATTACCGACCGCGCCCGCGTCGTCTTTGCCACGTTGCAGCGCCAGGCTGGCCGGATCACCGGCGTCGTGCCGCGACGTTGGGCGCGGCTGCGCGGCCAGAACGGCGCGTTGCTGATCGGTCATATCGTCGATTCCGAGGGGCTGGCCATCGCCCCGGATGACAGTCTGTTCATCTCGTTCGAGCGCGTGCACCGGGTGTCCCACTACGCCACCCCGACCACGGCCTCGCGCGGGCTGCACAGGGCCGCCGGGTTTCGCGACATGCCGCGCAATGGCGGTTTCGAGGCGCTGGCAATCGACGCGGCCGGCCGGCTGTTTGCCCTGCCCGAAGACGGGCAGGACGCCCAGGGGCGGATTCCGCTGTATCGCTGGCAGAACGGTGTCTGGAGCCAGCCCTTTGACCTGATCGGCGATGACCGTTTTCTGCCGGTCGGCGCCGATTTCGGCCCCGATGGGCGTTTTTATGTGCTCGAACGCGGCTATAATCTGTTCGGCTTTCGCAGCCGGGTCCGCAGTTGGCGCCTGAGCGAGACCGGCGCCCGCGATGAACGCTGCGAATTGCAGACGGCAACCGGCACCCATGACAATCTCGAAGGCCTGGCGATCTGGCGCGACGCAGGGGGCCGGCTGCGCCTGACGATGATCGCGGATGACAATTTCTTTTTCCTGCAGCGTACCGAACTGGTGGAATACGTATTGCAGGATGGGCAGGACGGGGTTGCGCATTCCGCCGTCAGCCGCTAGCAGGCACGCGCCCGCCGCTTGGCCGGGCCAAGTCGCCGCAACCTTGAAAAAACGGGCATCCGAAATGACGCGCGCACATCTTCCCGGCATTCTTGCCATGGCGGCCATCGTCATGGCCTCGAACATCCTCGTCCAGTTCCTGTTTGGCCAATGGCTGACCTGGGGCGCCTTTACCTATCCCCTGGCCTTTCTGGTCACCGACCTGATGAACCGCATCTATGGCGCCGGGCCGGCCCGCACGGTGGTCTTCATCGGTTTTCTGGTCGGCGTGTTCTGCTCGCTGGTCGGCACCCAGATCATCGGCGAATACGGTCCGCTGGTCACCTTTCGCATCGCCGTCGGTTCGGGTCTGGCCTTTCTGACCGCGCAATTGCTGGATGTGGGTATCTTTTCCGCCCTGCGCCGCCGAATCTGGTGGCAGGCACCGCTGGCCTCGACGCTGATCGGCTCTTCGGTGGACACGATATTGTTCTTTTCCATCGCCTTTTCCGCCCAACTGGCCTGGATCGAGCCGGGCAATGACGTGACCTGGGCCAACGAGGCGCTGCCGCTGTTGGGTCTTGGCCCGGTCGTCCCGCTGTGGGTCTCGCTGGCGCTGGCGGACTGGATGGTCAAGCTGACGCTGGCGCTGATCGCGCTGATCCCGTTCCGCCTGATCGTGCAGCGTTTCGATGCCACCTCGATCAGGCTGTGACGATTTCGCTTTGCGATTCGCCCGACCCGTGGCACGCTCGGGTCAGCATCAACAACGGAAAAGGAGGTGATCCAGTGTCGAGAAAGGTATTGGAGAGAGGTGTCGGAACGATCCGGGGGGCTGCCGGCTGAGGCAACCCTTGGCGGTTCACCCGCCCGGGACGATCTGGCAAAGGTCCGACTTCCGACCCTGCCTCCGAAGAACTTTCGAAAGGGCCGTCCGCATGATCGGGTGGCCCTTTTTCTGTCGGCCGCGACCCTGTATGCAGGACAGCATGCTGCGCGTGACCGATGATATCGAAATCCAGGACTGGGAACTGACCGAGCATTTCGTGCGCGCCTCGGGCCCCGGCGGGCAGAATGTCAACAAGGTGGCAACCGCCGTCGAGCTGCGGTTCGAAGCCGCCCGGTCCCCGTCGCTGCCCGGCCCGGTCAAGACGCGGCTGAAACGGCTGTCGGGGCGCCGCTGGACCCGCGACGGCGCGCTGGTCATTCAATGCGACGAGACCCGCAGCCAAGCGCGCAACCGCGATATTGCCCGGGACCGGCTGGCGGAACTGATCCGCCGGGCGCTGGTGGCACCGAAACGGCGCATTGCGACGAAACCCACCAAAGGCTCGGTGCGCCGCCGCCTGCAGGCGAAAAAGGCCCGCGGCGCGGTCAAGGCGCTGCGCGGTCCGGTGCCCGATGAATGATCCCGACGCGTGAGATTGTCCCGCCGTGGCGGGTGTTCTACGCTGCTTGCGAACAGATCGGTACGGAAAAGGGGCGGGCATGCGACTAGCGGGCAAGACGGCCATCGTCACAGGAGGCGCCTCGGGGTTTGGCGCCGGTATCGTGCGCAAATTCGTCGCCGAAGGCGCCCGGGTGATGATTGCCGATGTGAATGGCGATGCCGCCGCGGCCATGGCCGAGGAACTGGGGGCGCAGACGGTGGCGCAGACCGTCGATGTCAGTCAGGCCGCCTCCGTACAGGCCATGGCCGAAACCGCGCTGGCCGGCTTTGGCACGCTCGATATCCTGATCAACAATGCCGGCGTCACCCATCTGCCCGCGCCGCTCGAAGAGATTGGCGAGGGCGATTTCGACCGGGTCTTTCGGGTCAACATGAAATCGGTTTACCTGACGGCCCGCGCGCTGGTGCCGCACATGAAACAGCGCCGCCAGGGGGCAATCCTGAACGTCGCCTCGACCGCCGGGGTGTCGCCCCGCCCGAACCTGAACTGGTACAACGCGTCCAAGGGCTGGATGATCACCGCCACGCGCACCATGGCGGTGGAACTGGCGCCCTTTGGGGTGCGCGTCAACGCCATCAACCCGGTGGCCGGCGAGACGCCGCTGCTCAAGACCTTCATGGGCGAGGACACACCCGAAATGCGCGACAAATTCCTGGCGACGATCCCGCTGGGCCGGTTTTCCCAGCCGCAGGACATGGGCAACGCCGCCTGTTTTCTCTGCTCGGACGAGGCCAGCATGATCACCGGCGTCGCGCTCGAAGTCGATGGCGGGCGGTGCATCTGATGACCGGCCGTTTGATCCCGGCGCCTCTGCGCGCCCGCCTGCGGGCGCATAATCATCGAATGCGCGCATCGCGCGCGCCGCTGAACAGGACAGACCGATGATTCCCGGCCCCCGCAACCTGATCACCGACGTTCCCGGCCTGCGGGTCGGCAATGCCCAGGACGCTGCGCTGAAATCCGGCGTCACCGTGCTGACAGGGCAACGATCCCTGACCGGGTCCTACTGCGTCACGGGCGGTGCCCCCGGTACCCGCGAGACCGATCTGCTGGAACCCGACAAATCGGTGACGGGGATCGACGCTCTGGTGCTGTCGGGCGGCTCGACCTACGGACTGGACGCGGCCTCGGGCGTGGTTGCCGGGCTGCGCGATCAGGGCCGCGGCGTGCCCCTGATGCATCTGCGCATTCCGCTGGTCCCCGCCGCGATCCTGTTCGACCTGCTGAACGGCGGTAACAAGGACTGGCGCGACAACCCCTATCCGGCCCTGGGCCGCGCCGCGCTGGACAATGCCCGCGCCGATTTCGATCTCGGCAGTGTCGGCGCCGGCACCGGCGCACTGACCGGCATGCAAAAGGGCGGCTTGGGCTCGGCCTCGCTGGTTCTGGACAGCGGCATCACCGTCGGCGCGCTGATCGCCGCCAACCCGGTCGGCAGCGTCACCACGCCGGGAGGGCGGCATTTCTGGGCCGCACCGTTTGAGATCGACGGCGAGTTCGGCGGTCTGGGGCCCGATCCGCGCGCCGGTCTGGGCCGCAGTTTCGAAAGCCGCAAGGCCGGTGCCATGGCGCAATTGGCCAATACCGCCATCGGCATCGTGGCTACCGATGCCGCCCTGACCAAGGCCCAGGCCAAGCGCATCGCAACCGTGGCCCATGACGGCCTGGCGCGCGCCATCCTGCCGTCGCACCTGCCAAATGACGGTGATCTGATCTTTGCGGTGTCGACCAACGCGCGTCCGATGCAGATACCCGAGCAGGCGCTGCGCGAGATCGGCCATGCCGGCGCCCTGTGCATCGCCCGGGCGGTGGCCCGCGCGGTGTATCTGGCGCGGCCGGCCCCGGGCGATCTGTTGCCCTGCTGGTCGGACATGGACTTGCCAGAACCGCCCTGAGCGACTACCTACGCCGCGCGACTCAACCAACCCGAACGGATCGGCAGGCCCTCATGAGCAATCTCATCCCCGCATGGGTCGACGGCGTGTTGACGCCGGTCGACAAGCTGGCCGCGCATGTGCAGGGGTTGCGGCACCAGGCGGTTTCCGTCTTTGTGGTGCGCGGCGCCGACATCCTGATCCAGCGCCGCGCCCTCGGGAAATACCACACCCCCGGGCTGTGGGCGAACACCTGCTGTACCCATCCGTTGTGGCAAGAGTCCGCCGACACCTGCGCCCGGCGCCGCCTGCAACAGGAATTGGGCATCACCGGGCTGACTCCGGAATACCGCCAGCAGATCGAGTACCGCGCCGATGTCGGCGGCGGGCTGACCGAACATGAGGTCGTCGAGGTGTTTCTGGCCCATGCCCCGGCGGATCTGCACTTGGACTGCGACCCAGACGAGGTGATGGACACCCGCTGGATCAACTATGCGGATCTGCAGGCCGAGGTGGCCGGCGCGCCCGAACGGTTCACCCCCTGGCTGAAAATTTATCTGCGCGAGCACGCCGAAACCATCCTGGGAGCGGATATGCTGCAGTCGTGACAGGGCGGGGACTTGTGCCCGCCCGGTTCCGTTGGTTTTCTTGCGGCAGCGCAGAACAGGGATCGACTTATGACCGTATTGATTGCCGGCGGCGGCATAGCCGGGCTGACGCTGGGGCTGACGCTGCACCAGATCGGTGTGCCGTTTCGCATCTTTGAGGCCACGCGCGACATCCGCCCGCTGGGCGTGGGAATCAACCTGCAGCCCAACGCGGTGCGCGAATTGTTCGATCTCGGGCTGGCCGAAGGTCTGGACCGGATCGGCGTCCGGACCCGGCAATACGGGTTCTACTCGAAGCTCGGCCGGCGCATCTGGGAAGAACCCCGCGGCACCTGGGCCGGCTACAACTGGCCACAATACTCCGTGCATCGCGGCCATCTGCAGGTGCTGTTGCACGAAACGCTGATCGCACGGGCTGGCCCCGATTGCCTGCGCACGGGCCAGCGCGCCACCGGATTTGAAACCGCGCCGGAGCGCGCAACGCTGCGGTTGCCGGGCGGTGCGGCAGAACAGGGCAAACTGGTGATCGCCGCCGATGGCATCCATTCGACCCTGCGCGCCCAGATGGAACCGGACGAAGGCCCGCCGATCTGGAACGGTCGGGTGCTGTGGCGCGCCACCACGCAGGCACCGGCATTCTTTGGCGGCGGCGCGATGGCGATGATCGGCCATGACGCTCTGCGACTGGTGGCCTATCCGATCTCGGACCCCGATCCGCAGACCGGGCTGGCGACGATCAACTGGATCGCCGAAAAGCGCTTTGATCCGGACATCGGCTGGCGGCGCGAAGACTGGAACCGGGCCGCCGATATCGACGATTTCCTGCCGGATTTCCTGGACTGGCGGTTCGACTGGATCGACGTGCCGGCCCTGATACGCGGCGCCGCAGAAGTGTTCGAATACCCGATGGTCGACCGCGATCCGCTGCCGCAATGGACCCGGGGCCGGGTCACGCTGATGGGGGACGCCGCACACCCGACCTATCCGGTCGGCTCGAACGGGGCCAGCCAGGCGATTGTCGACGCCCGGATCATCGGCGCCGAACTGCGGCGCCATGGCCTGACTCCGGCCGCCCTGAACGCCTATGAGGACCGGGTGCGCCCGGTGACCACCGCCGTCGGCCGGGCCAATCGGGGCAACGGACCGGACGCCATCCTGCAGCGCGTCGAGGATCTGTGCGGCGGTGATTTCCGGGACATCGACGACATCATTCCGCATGCCGAGCTGGCCGCGCATGCGGAGAAATACAAATCGCTGGCGGGGTTTTCGATCGACGCGCTGAATGCCAGCCCGCCGATCATCGCGCCGGGGCCGGACAACGGCTGAGACCGCCGCGCGGCGGCGTCAGACGACCTGCATCGCCGCCGCCACCGCCTGCCGCCAGCGCGCGTAACGCGCGTCGCGCGTCGCCTCGGACAAAGCCGGTTCAAACCGCCGGTCCAATGCCCATGTCGCGGCGAACCCGGCCTGATCCGGATAGGCCCCGGCGCGCATCCCGGCCAGCCAGGCCACCCCCAGCGCCGTGGTTTCCTGCATCACCGGACGGTCCACCGGTGCACCCAGCAGATCCGCCAGGCTCTGCATGGTCCAGTTGCTGGCGCTCATGCCGCCATCGACTCGCAGTACGGTGTCGGCATCTGTCTGCCAATCCGCGCGCATCGCCCGATAGAGATCGCGGGTCTGAAAGGCGACGCTTTCCAGCGCTGCGCGGGCGAACTCGGCCGGGCCGGAATTGCGGGTCAGCCCAAAGACCGCGCCGCGGCAGTCAGGTGCCCAATAGGGTGCCCCCAGCCCGGTAAAGGCCGGAACGATCACCAGATCCTGCGCCGGGTCGGCCTGCCGCGCCAGCGCCCCGCTCTGATCGGCCCGTTCGATGAGGCCCAGCCCGTCGCGCAGCCATTGCACCACCGCGCCGGCGATAAAGATCGAACCCTCCAGCGCATAGCTGCGCTGTCCGTCCAGTTGATAGGCAATCGTGGTCAGCATCCGGTTTTCCGACATGACCGGGCTGTCCCCGGTGTTGAGCAGGGCAAAACAGCCGGTGCCATAGGTCGATTTCATCATCCCCGGTGCAAAACAGGCCTGTCCGATCGTCGCCGCCTGCTGGTCGCCGGCAACCCCCAGAATGGCCACCTGCCCCCCCGCCAGGTCGGCGTGGCCGAAATCGGCCGCACAGTCGCGCACCTCGGGCAGCATCGCCATGGGGATGTCCAGCAGATCGCAGATATTCGCGCTCCAGCCCCCCTTGTGAATGTCAAACAGCAGCGTGCGCGCCGCGTTGGTGGCGTCGGTGGCATGCACCCGCCCGCCGGTCAGGCGCCAGATCAGGAATGTGTCGATGGTGCCGAACAGCAGCTCGCCGCGCGCCGCCCGTTCGCGCGCGCCCTCGACATGGTCCAGCAGCCATTTCAGCTTGGTGCCCGAGAAATACGGGTCCAGCAACAACCCGGTCGCCGCACTGACCGCCGGCTCGTGCCCCTGGCTTTTCAACAGCGTACAGATTTCAGCGGTGCGCCGGTCCTGCCAGACGATGGCGTTGTGGATCGGCTGGCCGGTAGCGCGATCCCAGACCACCGTCGTTTCGCGCTGGTTGGTGATGCCGATACCGGCCAGATCGTCCGCTGCCACGTCGCAATCGCCCAGCACCTGACGGCAGACGGCAAGCGTGCTCTGCCAGATTTCTTCAGGGTCGTGTTCGACCCAACCCGCCTTGGGAAAGTGCTGGCGGAACTCCTGTTGCGCCACCCCGACCTTTTGCATCGCCCCGTCAAACAGGATCGCCCGTGTCGAGGTCGTTCCCTGATCTATAGCCAGAACATGCACCATGCGCGATCCTCCCCTGATCTGAACCTGCTTCTTGTCTAAACCGCCCGGGCCGATGCAGGCCAGTCCGGAACCGCACCGCATCGGGCAATAGACGCTTGTATATCCAAGCTTCTCGGCCAAGACTGGCGCGCGAATGTGCCGGAAAACGGCGCACGATGACCGACAGGGAGATTGCCAATGACTCGTTTCACCACGCTGGCTTTTGCCAGTGCCATGGCCGTTGCGGCCGGTTTAGGCGCCGCCAGGGCGCAAACGGACATCACGGTCGCGCTGCAGCTTGAGCCACCGCATCTGGACCCGACCAGTGCCGCCGCCGCGGCCATCGACGAGGTCGTCTACTCCAACATATTCGAGGGCCTGACGCGGTTCATGGGCGATGGCTCGGTGGTTCCGGGACTGGCGGAAAGCTGGGAAATCTCCGACGACGGCCTGGTCTATACCTTCAAGCTTCGCAGCGGCGTCACCTTTCACGACGGCACCACGATGGATGCTGAGGATGTGAAATTCAGCCTGGAGCGCGCCCGCGCCGAGGACAGCGTAAACGCACAAAAAGCGCTGTTTGCCGGCATCACCGATGTCACGGTCGTGGACCCGCTGACGGTAAAGATCACCCTTGGCGAACCCAACGGGTTGTTCCTGTTCAACATGGCCTGGGGTGATGCCGTTATCGTCGCCCCCGAAAGCATCGACTCGATAAAGACCACCCCCGTCGGCACTGGCGCGTTCAAATTCGCGAACTGGGTGCAGGGCGACAGGATCGAGATCGAACGGAACCCCGACTACTGGGGCACGCCGGCCAAACTGGACAAGGCCACGTTCAAGTACATCTCCGATCCCACCGCCGCCTTTGCCGCGGTGATGGCCGAGGACGTGGACGTCTTCTTCAGATTTCCCGCTTCCGAGAACCTGCCGCAATTCGAGGCCGACCCGCGGTTTCAGGTGCTGGTCGGCAGCACCGAGGGCGAAACCATCCTGTCCATCAACAACAAGCGGCCGCCCTTTGACGATGTCCGCGTCCGTCAAGCCGTCGCCCACGCCATCGACCGGCAGTCTGTCATCGATGGCGCGATGTTCGGATACGGCACACCGATCGGCACCCATTTCGCGCCACACCATCCGGCCTATGTCGATCTGACCGGCGACTCCGCGCATGACCCGGAAAAGGCCAAGGCGCTGCTGGCCGAAGCCGGGCTGGCCGAGGGGTTTGACACCACGCTGCACCTGCCGCCCCCGTCCTACGCGCGGCGCGGCGGCGAGATCATCGCAGCCCAGTTGGCCGCCGTCGGCATCAAGGCCGAAATCGTCAATGTCGAATGGGCACAATGGCTGGAAACCGTGTTTCGCGGCAAGGACTTTGGCCTGAGCATCGTCAGCCACACGGAACCCATGGATATCGGCATCTATGCCCGCCCGGAATACTACTTTCAGTATGACAGCCCGGCGTTTCAGGACCTGATGGCGGAATTGAACCGCACCTCTGATCCGGAGAGACGCCGCGAATTGCTGCATCAGGCGCAGACCATGATTTCGCGGGACTATGTCAACGGCTTCCTGTTCCAACTGGCCAATCCGATCGTTGCCAAGGCCGGCATCCAGGGATTGTGGACCAACGCCCCGACCCAGGCGACCGATCTGACCGCGGTCAGCTGGGCAGAATAAATGCCATCGCCCGGCGGGGTCTGATCTGCCGGGCGGTTGTGTTCAAACCGACATACTTTTGCGCCAGCCTGAAGGCGCGATCGAGTTTCAAAGCATTGCGTAAAAAGGGAGAAACACGTGAGAAAGACAATGATATCCACCGCCGCCCTGCTGATTGCGGCAGGCACGGCCAGCGCGCGCGAGGCCGCCGAGTGCGAGGCACTGCACAATACAGCGCTGGACGGTGGCTTTGTCACCTCGGCCAAGGTGGTTCCGGCCGATGACACCCTGCCCGCCTATTGCCAGGTCCGCGCCACCGCCCTGCCGGCGATCTCCATCGAGGTTCGCCTGCCGATGGAGGACTGGAACGGCAAGTATTATCAATCCGGCTGCGGCGGGTTCTGCGGCGTTCTGGGCCGGGCCGATGCGGGGCCGGGCTGGATCAACGCAATGCGCCCGGGCCTGCAGCGCGGCTATGCCACCGCGACCTCGGACAGTGGCCATCATGGCCTGTCGGTGGTCGATGCCGCCTGGGCCGAGGACAACCCGCATGCCGAACGCGACTGGGGCTGGCGCTCGATCGGCGAGACCCATCGCGTGGCGCAGGCGATGATCGGGGCGTTTTACGGCGGCGGCTCTGAACAGGCGATCTTTCAGGGCTGTTCGACCGGCGGGCGCATGGCGCATGTGGCGGCCCTGCGTTATCCCGAGATGTTCAACGGCATCATTTCCGGCGCCCCGGCGATGGCTTATCCCGGTCTGGTCGCGACCAAGATGAGCTGGCTGATGCAGGCCAATACCGACGAGACCGGCGCCTGGATCCTGAAACCCGGCAAGGACAAGCTGATCGGCGATGCGGTCATGGCCGCCTGTGACGGCATCGACGGCAGCGAGGACGGGCTGATCGCCGACCCGCGCCAGTGCCAGGCCGACCTGTCGGCCCTGCAATGCGAACAGGGCTCCGAGGGAGCCGAATGCCTGACCGAGGCCGAATTGCAGGTGATCGAGAAATGGCGGCAGGGGCCGCGCAACAGCGCCGGCGAACAGCTGTATCCCGGCGGCGTGCCCGCCGGGTCCGAACCGTTCTGGTGGCTGTGGCTGACCGGCAATGAAAAGGGCGCCGGCCGGCTGGTCAACGCCTTTACCACGGGCTTTACCGGTTACATGGCCTTTGAGGACGATCCCGGCACCGCCTGGTCGCCCGCCGATTTCGATTTTGACGCCGATCCGCAGCGCATGGCGCGGGCGGCCCAGGCCTATAACGGCGACGATCCCGACATTTCAGCCTTTCGCGCCGCCGGCGGCAAGATGATCGTCTGGCATGGCTGGGCCGACGCGATCGTGACACCCTTCAAGACCGTACAATGGTATGAGCAGGCCGCCGAGATCGCCGGGGGCGAAGAGGCGCTGAAGGAGAATGTCGCGCTGTTCATGATCCCGGGGCTGGACCATTGCGGCATCCTGCCCGGACCGGGCGGTATCTCGCAGGCGGCGCTGGATCCGCTGACTCCGCTCGAAGCCTGGCTGAACGACGGCACGCGCCCGGCGACGATCCGCGCCGAGCAATAGCACGACGACCGGGGCGTCCGCCCACAGGGCGCCCCTTTACCGGTTTGCACGCTGGACCCGCCCTGCCCCAGCCCCTAACGTGATGGGGATGCTGCGCTATTCGCTCAAACGCCTGCTCTCGCTGCTGATCAGCCTGGCCGTTGCCTCGCTGGTCATCTTTGTCGTGATCGAGGTGGCCCCCGGCGATCCCGCCAGTTTCATGCTGGGCATCAATGCACAACCCGATACCGTCGCTGCCCTGCGCGCCGAACTGGGTCTGGACGTGCCGAAATGGCAGCGCTACGGGGATTGGGTTGGCGGCATGCTGACCGGCGATTTCGGCACCTCTTATACCTATCGCACCCCCGTCGCCGAGATGATCGGCGACCGATTGTGGGTGTCGCTGCCGCTGGCGCTGTATGCGCTGACCCTGTCGACCCTCATGGCCTTTCCCGCCGGCATCTATGCCGCCGCGCGCCGTGGCCGCCCCGGCGACGTCGCGGTGATGGGCGCCACGCAACTGGGCATCGCCATCCCGAATTTCTGGTTTGCGATGATCCTGGTGCTGATCTTTGCCATCAATCTGCGCTGGTTCAGCGCCGGCGGCTTTGCCGGCTGGCAGGACGGGCTGTGGGCCGGGATGCGTTCGCTGACCCTGCCGGCCATCGCCCTGGCGCTGCCGCAGGCGGCGATCCTGGCGCGGGTCATGCGCTCGTCGCTGCTGGATGTGCTGGGCGAGGACTACATGCGCACCGCCCGCGCCAAGGGGCTGAGCCGGCGCCAGGCATTGTGGCGGCACGGGGTGCGCAATGCGTTGATCCCGGTGCTGACCATTATCGGGCTGCAATTCTCGTTCCTGCTGGCCGGGTCGATCATTATCGAGCAGGTGTTCTATCTGCCGGGGCTGGGCCGGCTGGTGTTCCAGTCGATCAGTTCGCGCGATCTGATCGTGGTGGAAAGCGTGGTGATGCTGCTGGTCTTCTCGGTGATCCTGGTGAATTTCCTGGTCGACCTGGCCTATGCGCTGGTCGATCCCCGCCTTCGGAGCCGGACATGAACCGCAACCTGCTGATCGGTGGCCTGCTGTCCTCGCTGGTGGTGGTGGCGGCGCTGCTGTCCTTTGTCTGGACCCCCTATGACCATGCCGCCCTGGACATCCCGGCCAAGCTGCGCCCGCCGGACCGGGCGCATTGGTTCGGCACCGACCATTTCGGCCGCGACATCCTGAGCATGATCATGGTCGGTGCGCGCACCTCGATCGCGGTGGCGCTGGTGGCCGTGGGCATCGGCATGGCGCTGGGAGTGCCGCTGGGTCTGACGGCCGCGGCGCGCAAAGGATCCTGGCTGGACGAGTTGATCATGCGCGGCAACGATCTGATCTTTGCTTTTCCCAGCCTGGTCATCGCCATCCTGATCACCGCCGTGTTCGGCGCCGGCGCGGTCAACGCGATCATCGCCATCGGCATTTTCAACATCCCGGTCTTTGCCCGTATCACCCGCGGCGGGGCGCTGTCCCTGTGGCAGCGCGATTTCGTCCTGGCCGCGCGGGTCGCCGGCAAATCCGGCGCCCGCATCTCGGTCGAGCATATCCTGCCCAATGTCGCCAACCTGCTGATCGTGCAAAGCACCATCCAGTTCAGCCTGGGCATTCTCGCCGAGGCCGGTCTGTCCTATGTCGGGCTGGGGGCGCAGCCGCCGGTGCCCAGCTGGGGCCGGATGCTGGCCGATGCCCAGACCATGGTCAGCTTTGCACCGCATCTGGCGCTGATTCCGGGCCTCGCGATCATCCTGACGGTGCTGGGCCTGAACCTGATGGGCGACGGTCTGCGCGACCATCTGGACCCGCGGCTGCGGGTCAGCCGCTCATGAGCCTGCTGGCGATCCGCGGCCTGTCCCTGTCGATCCGGGACACGCCCATCCTGAAATCGGTGTCACTGACCGTGGCCCCCGGCGAGATCGTCGCCGTCACCGGCGAAAGCGGATCCGGCAAATCGATGACCGCGCTGGCGGTGATGCGGCTGTTGCCCGACCAGGCCGACGCCGCCGGCCGGATCACCCTGGACGGCACCGACATTCTGGAGGCCGGCGAATCGCAGATGTGCGGCCTGCGCGGCCGCGCGGTGGGCATGGTCTTTCAGGAACCGATGACGGCGCTGAACCCGGTGCGATCGATCGGCGATCAGGTGGCCGAGACCATATTGGTGCATGGCGCGATGTCCGCCCGGGCCGCGCGCGCCCGGGCGCGCGAGATGCTGGACCGCGTCGGCCTGCCCGCCGACCGCTTTCCGCTGGGCCGCTATCCACACGAGCTGTCCGGCGGCCAGCGCCAGCGGGTGGTGATCGCCATGGCCATCGCCCTGCGCCCGAAACTGCTGATCGCGGACGAGCCGACCACGGCGCTGGACGTGACCACCCAGGCGCAGATTCTGGACCTGCTGAAGGGGCTGGTGGCGGATTTCGGTATGGGCCTGTTGATGATCACCCACGATCTGGCGGTTGTTGCCGACATGGCCGACCGCATCGTCGTCATGCGCCACGGCGCCGTGGTCGAATCCGGCCCGACGCAGAGCCTGCTGACCCAGATGCGTCACCCCTATACGCGCATGCTGTTTCAGGCCTCTGCCCATCGGGTGGCGCTGCCCGAGGCGCCCCCGCCCGCACCGCTGCTGCAGGTGCGCGACGTCGTGCGCGACTATCGCCTGCCCCGCACCCGGCTGCTGCACGATCCTGGCCATTTCCGCGCCGTGGACCGGGTCAGCTTTACCCTGAACCGCGGCGAGCGGCTGGGGCTGGTGGGCGAGTCGGGCTGCGGAAAATCCACGCTGACCCGGGCGCTGCTGGGGCTGGAACCGGTGCAGCAGGGCCAGATCCTGCTGGACGGCGCGCCAGTCTATGCCGGGCACAGGCCGAACCTGGCGGTGCGGCGCCGGATGCAGGTGGTGTTTCAGGATCCGTTCGGCAGTTTCAACCCGCGCCACCGGGTCGACCGTCTGATCACCGAGCCGTTCCACCTGCTGACGGATCCGCCCACCGGCGCTGCGCGGCGTGCCGCCATCGCCGAAGCGCTGGCCGCGGTCGGCCTGCACCCCCAAGACGCGCTGAAATACATCCACGAGTTTTCCGGCGGCCAGCGCCAGCGCATCGCCATTGCCCGGGCGCTGATCGTGCGCCCGGACCTGATCCTGTTTGACGAGGCGGTCAGCGCGCTGGACGTCTCGGTGCGGGCACAGATCCTCGATCTGCTGGCCGAGCTTTGCGATACCTATGACCTGACCTATCTGTTCATCAGCCACGATCTGAGCGTCGTGCGCACCGTGACCGACCGGGTTCTGGTGATGCAGGCGGGCCGGATCGTCGAGGCCGGCGACACCGAGGACGTGTTCACCAACCCGCAGCATCCCTATACGCAGGCGCTGATCGCCGCCGCTCCGCGCCTGCCCGATCTTGACGCCCTGCAACGGAGCCAACCGCATGTCTGATCTTCTCTGGTTCGATCCCTCTTTGTGCCTGATCGGCGGCCAGTGGCGCCCGGCCTGCGAGGGCCGGACCCTGCCGCTGATCAACCCCTCGGACGGCAGCACGATCTGCCGCATCGCCGGTGGAACCGATGCCGATATCGACTCCGCTGTGCAGGCCGCGCAAGGCGCACGCGAGGGCGACTGGGGCCGCATGAGCGCGACCGAACGCGGTCGCATCCTGACCCGGATCGGACAATTGGTGCTGGACCGCGTCGACGCATTGGCGCGGATCGAGGCGACAGATGTGGGCAAGCCGCTGACACAGGCCCGCGCCGACGCCGTCGCTCTGGCCCGCTATATGGAATTCTATGGCGGCGCGGCGGACAAGGTGATGGGCGAGACCATCCCCTATCTGCCCGGTTATACCGTCTATACCCTGCGCGAACCGCATGGGGTCACGGGCCATATCGTGCCCTGGAACTATCCCATGCAGATCATCGGGCGTTCGGTCGGGGCGGCACTGGCAATGGGCAATGCCGCGGTGCTGAAACCCGCCGAAGAGGCCTGTCTGACGGCGCTGGGTTTTGCCGATATCGCACGCGAGGCCGGTCTGCCCGCCGGGGCGCTGAACGTGGTGCCGGGCTTGGGAGCCGAGGCCGGGGCGGCGCTGGCGGGGCATGCGGCTGTGCAGCATGTCAGCTTTACCGGCTCGGTCGGCACCGGCGCAAAGGTCCAGATGGCCGCCGCACGCAACGTGGTGCCGGTGACGCTGGAACTGGGCGGGAAATCGCCGCAGCTGGTCTTTGACGATGCCGATATCGACGCGGCTCTGCCGTTTCTGGTCAATGCCGGCATCCAGAACGCCGGTCAGACCTGTTCCGCCAGTTCGCGCATTCTGGTGCAGCGCGGCGTCTATGATGCGGTGCGCGAGCACATGGCCGCCGCCTATGACGAACTGACCGTCGGCCCGGCGCTGCAGGACCTGCGGTTGGGGCCGCTGATTTCGGATCGGCAAAAGGACATCGTCACCGGCTATCTGGACATCGGCGGAGGTCTGGCGGTGGCGGGGCGCGGCCGCATCGTCGGCGACGCCCCGTCACGCGGCGCCTATGTCGCGCCGACCCTGTTTGCCGACGTGCCGCCGGACCACATGTTGGCCCGGGACGAGATTTTCGGCCCGGTGCAGGTGCTGATCCCGTTTGACACCGAGGAAACGGCCCTGCGTATCGCCAACAGCACCGACTATGGGCTGGTCGCCGGCGTCTGGACCAGCGATGGCGCGCGGCAGATGCGCCTGGCGCGGGGGTTGCGGTCAGGACAGGTGTTCATCAACAATTACGGCGCCGGCGGCGGCGTCGAACTGCCCTTTGGCGGCGTCGGCAAGTCCGGGCACGGGCGGGAAAAGGGGTTCGAGGCGCTGTACGGGTTCTCGCAGCTCAAGACCGTCGCCGCGTTGCACGGCTGATCCCAAGGGCGATCAGGCGCGCGCCAGCTCGCGCTTTAGTTTCTGCATCTTGCGGGTGATCATCTGCCGCTTCAGCGGTTTCAGATAGTCGATGAACAGCTTGCCGTTCAAATGGTCGATCTCGTGCTGCACGCAGGTCGCCCACAGCCCGTCAAACGCGGCCTTTTGCGGGTTGCCCTGCTGGTCGATCCAGGCGACTTCGACCTCGGCGGGGCGGGTCACCTCGGCATATTGTTCGGGGATCGACAGGCAGCCCTCTTCATAAACGCTCAGCGCGTCCGAGGCGGCCACGATTTCCGGGTTGAACATCACGGTCGGGCGCGGCGCGGCGCCTTCTTCCTTGACGCAATCCATCACGATCAGCCGTTCCAGCACCCCGACCTGGGGCGCGGCCAGTCCGATGCCCGGCGCGTCATACATGGTTTCCAGCATGTCCTCGGCCAACTGGCTCAGGTCACCGGTAATATCGGTCACCGGGGCACAGACCTTTTTCAGGCGCGGGTCGGGATGGATCAGGATCGGACGTTTCATGCAAGATCATGTAGGCGATCACCGGGCACACCGCAACGCCCCCTTGCACGTCCGTCGATTCCGACTAGCTTGCCGGTCCAGCACAGGAGAGTCCCATGACCTTTGACGACCCGATCGACCGCCGCGGCACGCAGTCCAGCAAATGGGACAAGATGCAGGCGCTCTACGGCATCTCGCCGGATGACGGGCTGGCCATGTGGACCGCGGATTCCGACTATCGCACGGCGCCCTGCGTGATCCGGGCGGTGCGCGAGGCGGCCGATCACGGCGTGTTCGGCTATTCCTGGCAATACCCGGAATATTTCGCCGCCATCCAGTGGTGGATGCAGAACCGGCATGGCTGGCAGGTCGACCGGAAATGGATTCTGACGTCGCAGGGCCTGGGAAACGCCATCGCGCTGTGTCTGGATGTCTATAGCGACCCGGGCGACGGCGTGCTGATCTTTTCGCCGGTCTACCACGAATTTGCGATGAAGATTAAAAATGCCGGGCGCACCCTGATAGAATCGCCGCTGCGGCGCCGGGGCGACAGCTATGAGCTGGACCTGGCCGATGCCCAGAGCCGCCTGACCGGTCGGGAAAAAATCATGTTGTTCTGCTCGCCGCAGAACCCGTCGGGGCGTATCTGGACGACCGAGGAACTGCGCGACGTGGCCGCCTTTGCCGCCCGCAACGACCTGATCCTGGTTTCGGACGAAGTGCATCACGATCTGGTCTATGCCGGCCAGCATTTCGTGCCGATGGATATTGCGGCACCGGACCACCGCGGCCAAGCGGTCTATCTGACCGCACCGTCCAAGACATTCAACATCGCCGGGCAGCGCACCGGCAACATGATCATTCCCGACCCGGACCTGCGCGCGGCGATGAAACAGCGGCTGGTGGCGCTGGACTATTCCCCCAGCGCGCTGGGGATCAGCATGATCACCGCCGCCTACAGTCCCGAGGGGGCGCGCTGGGTCGATGCGCAGATCGCCCATCTCGACGGCAACCGGCGGCTGTTTGACGCCGCGATCAACGCCATTCCGGGGCTGTGGTCGATGCCCTTGCAATCGACCTATCTGGCCTGGGTCGATTTTTCCGGCACCGGCATGAGTCCGGACGAGGTCGCCACGCGCATCCGCGACGATGCGCGGATCGCGGTGTCGCCCGGCCCCGGATTCGGTGCTGGCGGCGAGACCTTTCAGCGGTTCAACCTGGCGACGCAGCGCTGGCGCGTGCAAGAAGCCTGCAACCGGATGCAGGCCGCCTTTGCCGACCTGCAATAGCGCCGCCGCCCATCGCCTGCACCCTGCGGTCAGTCGCGCGGCAACAATCCGGCCGGGGCATCCGGTGCACGGTAATGGTCCAGCGGCGCCTTGTCGCTGGCTGCGGTGTTGCGTTTGAATTCATAGCGCTGTTCGCCGGCGTCGGAATCCGAGGCGATGATCAGGCATTGATATAGATGCCGCCCGCCATCATACAGATCGACCAGCCCACGCAGAGCCGGCACGGTTTCCGCCTCGACGGAAAACCCGCCCTGCCACAGGCGCAGCACCGTGTAAAATCTATCCCCGACCTGAACCCGCAAGCGGCTGGTCTTTTTCAATCCGGCCAGCCGGGCCGCGTTCAGCTGTGTGCGGATATCGTCCGAAATAAAGGTCGACATGTCGCGTTTCTCCCCCAAGTCATGCCCCTAGGGTGGCGCAAAAAAGACCGTGAAATCAAGCGACAGTTCTGTGACGCCACGTTAGGACCCGGCCTTTCACGCCGCCTTTGCCGCCCGCTTGCGGTCAGATGTGCAACCATGCAGGGTCTTTGCGCGCGCCCGACCCATTGCAGCCGCGCCATAACCGCCTAACCTTTGATCCGTAACCAATCGGAGGTAAGGCATGGGATTGTTGATCGACGGCGTATGGCACGATCAGGGCTATGACACCAAATCCACCGGCGGCAAGTTCGAACGCAGCGCTTCGGTGTTCCGCAACTGGGTCACTCCGGACGGTCGCCCCGGCCCGTCGGGTCAGGGCGGTTTCGCCGCCGAATCCGGGCGCTATCACCTCTATGTCAGCTATGCCTGCCCCTGGGCGCATCGCACGCTGATCTTTCGCCGCCTCAAGGGGCTAGAGGATCATATCAGCCTGTCGGTGGTGCATCCCGACATGCTGGACAAGGGCTGGACCTTTCAGACCGACGCGCAGGGCGCCACGGGCGACACGCTGCACGGACTGGACTATCTGCACCAGATCTATACCCGGGCTGACCCCGTCTATTCCGGGCGCGTCACGGTCCCGGTTCTGTGGGACAAGAAACAGGACACCATCGTGTCGAACGAAAGTGCCGAGATCATCCGCATGTTCAATTCGGCCTTTGACGGGGTGACCGGCAATACCGACGATTATTGGCCCGCTCCCATGCGAGCCGCCATCGAAACCGTGAACACGCGCGTCTATGACACCGTCAACAACGGTGTCTACAAATCCGGGTTCGCCACCAGCCAGGCCGCCTATGACACCGCCGTAACGGCTCTGTTTGACAGTCTCGACTGGCTCGAGGACTGCTTGTCAGACCGCCGCTATCTGATGGGCGCGCGGCTGACCGAGGCGGATTGGCGCCTGTTCACGACGCTGGTGCGGTTTGATTCCGTCTATCATCTGCATTTCAAATGCAACCGGGCGCGGCTGATCGACTATCCCAATCTCTGGGCCTATACGCGCGATCTGTACCAGCATCCCGGCGTCGCCGGCACGGTGAACATGGCGCATATCGTGCGCCACTATCACTATAGCCATCACACCATCAATCCGCACCGGATCATCCCGATCAACCCGCGGCTGGATTTTCTGGCCGCGCATGACCGCGATCAGCGCGGCACCGCGTAATGTTCGACCATCGCCGCCAGATCCTCTGGCGGCGTTTCACTTTGCACATAGGCACAAGCGTTGGGCGAATGGGCAAAGATCGATCCGTCGGAAAAGAAACTGGTATTGGTGACAAAGATAACCCGCGCATCGGGCCGGCGATAGCTGGCGAAATCCGCCACCGCCAGGGCGCTGCCCTGATCCAGGATGAGGTCCAGCACGATGATCTCGAATTCGGCGGAATAAAGTGCCGTGATCGCGGCCTCTTGACTGTTGACCAATGTGACCTTGGCGCCATGTCGCTCCAGGTGGCGCCGCCAAATCAGCCCAAGCTCGGGCCGGCTTTCAACAATGAGCACATTCATAATAATATCCGGGCACGAATTGCCGTTAGTGTGTGCCTCTCCCCGTTGTTCTGATCTGCCCATACTATTAACAAAACCTTAACGAATGCCTAAGCGCGCCCGAGGCAGGATAACAACCTTGTGTAACAGGCAGAATTCCGCTTGAACGAAGGCAGATTTACGCAGCGATGAACAAAAATCCGCCAATGCCCGAACCAGATGAACAAAAGCGACCTCTGACGCGGGATCATGGCGGCGGGCTGGACGCGGCGATCGCGGACTATGGCGGTGCGCGGGCGGACTGGCTGGATCTGTCGACGGGAATCAACCCGGTGCCGTATCCTTTGCCGCCGTTTTCGGCGCAGGACTGGACCGCGCTGCCGGACCGGGCCGCCCATCAGGCGATATGTACAGCCGCGCGGGCATTCTGGGCGGTGCCCGAGGGAGCGGCGATCCTGCCCGCGCCCGGCGCTTCGGCGCTGATTGCCCGCCTGCCGGCGCTGCGCCCGGCCGGGCGCGTGCGAATCGACATGCCCACCTATAACGAACACGCCGCCGCCTTTGCCGCTCAGGGCTGGCAGGTTGCCGGCACGGGTCCGGCACAGGCCCGCGTGCTGGTACATCCGAACAACCCCGACGGGCGGCTGTGGCAGGCCCAGGACGCCGATGCCGCGCTGACGGTGATCGACGAAAGCTTTTGCGACGTCACGCCCGATTCCAGCCTGATCCGTCTGGCAACACGGCCCGGCTGTATCGTGCTCAAGAGTTTCGGCAAGTTCTGGGGGCTGGCCGGGACACGGCTGGGCTTTGCCATCGCCGCGCCGGCAGAGATCGACCGGCTGGCCGAAATGCTGGGCCCCTGGCCGGTCTCGGGACCGGCCCTGCGTGTGGGCGCCGCGGCCCTGCGCGACCGTAATTGGGCCGAGGCCACCCGCGACCGGCTGCGTCAGGACACCGCCCGCCTGGACCGCGCGGTGTTGGCGCGGGGCGCCGAGCTGGCCGGCGGTACCGACCTCTTTCGTCTCTATCGCGTCGACGATGCCACCGCCTGGCAGAGCCGACTGGCGCACCGGCATATCTGGACACGCATCTTTCCCTATTCCGATCGCTATCTGCGGCTGGGCCTGCCCCCCGCCGACGGCTGGGCGCGGCTGCTGGACGCCTTGTGAGCACGGCCCTGCCCCTGGCTGCAGCCTTGCTGCTGGACGCGGTTTTTGGCGAGCCGCGCTGGCTGTGGGCGCGCGTGCCGCACCCGGCGGTGCTGATGGGGCGCGCGGTGGACACGCTGGATCGCGGGCTGAACCGCGGCGGCGCCCGCCGGCTGAAAGGTCTGTGCGCCCTGTTGATCCTGGCGGCGGCAGCCTGGGCAACGGGCTGGCTGCTGTCGCTGGGCGGACCGCTGGCCGAGATCGCCAGCGCCGCCATCCTGCTGGCGCAGAAATCGCTGGTGCAGCATGTCCGCGCTGTCGCCGATGCGCTGCGCCTGTCTGCGGGCGACGCGCGTCAGGCGGTGGCGATGATCGTCAGTCGCGATTGCCGCGACATGTCCGGGCCAGAGATCGCGCGTGCGGCCATCGAAAGTGCGGCCGAGAATCTCAGCGACGGCGTGGTCGCGCCGGTCTTTTGGTTCCTGTTGGCCGGGCTGCCGGGGCTGTGCGTCTACAAGATCGTCAATACGGCCGACAGCATGATCGGCTATCGCACCCCCCGGCACGCCCGGTTCGGATGGGCAGCGGCGCGCTGTGACGATCTGCTGAACCTGATCCCGGCACGCCTGACAGCTCTGGCCATCGCCGGGGTGGCCCGCCGGATCGCAGATTGGCCGGCCATCGCCGCCGACGCGCGCCGGCATCGCTCGCCCAATGCCGGCTGGCCCGAGGCCGCTATCGCACGGGCGCTGGACCTGGCACTGGCCGGCCCGCGCAGCTATGATGGCGCAATGCAACAACTGGCCTGGGTCAACGGCGATGCCCGCCGCCAGATTGGTGCCGACGACATCGACGCCGCAGTCGGTATACTGTGGCGGGTCTGGGCGCTGGGTCTGACCACGCTGTGCGGGCTGGCCGCGCTGACGGTCGCCGTGTCGAACTGACGCGTAAAACCGCCCCGGGGGGCGTGTGGGCACCGCTGCCAAGCGCCTATTCGGTCAAACCGAGCGAGACGCGCACCGGAAACCGGTGGCCTTTTTCGCTGAGCATCACCACCACCCCGTTGCTGCGCACATAGAGATCGCAGCGGCCAAACCCATTGCGGAAATCGATGCAGACCTGACCATCGGGGCGGATATGGAATACTCCAAAGGCAGTCCCCCCATTGTCGGCATAGGTATAGGAATAGGACCCGTCGGCCGAAAACTGCGAGACCCCGTCATCGTAATAGGTGAACCGGGCGCCATTGCCGATCCTGGCCAGTTCCTGCGCCGACAGGCGGGAATCGCTGTCGCGCAAGGCCCAGTCCTGCGCCGTGGTGGCGCCGGAAAGACAGAGTAGAACCGCAATCAGGACCGGCCGCATGTCGCATCCTTTCGAATTGGCCGATCCATGATAGCGGATTTTCCCGTGTCCGGGGATCAAAACTTTGGCATTTCCGCATGTTAGCACCGGCAAGACCGGATCAGCGGCCATTTTGAACGGGGTCAGGCCACCATCAGTTCGGCACGTTTCAGGTCAACCGAGACCAATTGGCTGACGCCCTGTTCCGCCATGGTCACGCCGAACAAGCGGTCCATCCGGCTCATGGTCACCGCATGGTGGGTGATGATCAGAAACCGGGTATCGGTCTGCCGGCACATCTCGTCCAGCAGATCGCAGAACCGGGTGACATTGGCATCGTCCAGCGGTGCGTCGACCTCGTCCAACACGCAGATCGGCGCCGGATTGGCCAGGAACACGGCGAAGATCAGGGCCATCGCGGTCAGCGTCTGTTCGCCGCCCGACAACAGGCTGAGGGTACTCAGCTTCTTGCCCGGGGGCTGACACATGATTTCCAGGCCGGCTTCCAGCGGATCGTCGCTTTCGACCATGACCAGATTGGCCTCGCCGCCGCCAAAGAGATGCTTGAACAGCAGCGCAAAGTTGCTGTTCACCTGTTCAAAGGCCGTCAGCAGTCGCTCACGCCCCTCACGGTTCAGACTGGCGATGCCGCTGCGCAGGGTCTTGATCGCCGCTTCCAGATCGGCCTTTTCACCGGTCAGCGTGTCGTGTTCCTCTTGCACTTCACGAGCATCTTCTTCGGCGCGCAGGTTGACCGCGCCCAAGGCGTCGCGCTGGCGCTTGTGCCGGTTCACCTCGGTTTCCAGCGTCTCGGCATCGGGCATCTGCTCGGGCAGCGTTTCCAGCTGGTTCAGCAACTGGTTCGGAGTCAGTTGGCGGTCTTCGGCGATGCGCTCGGCGGCCTGCACCACCGTGTCGCGCGCCGCTTCGCAGCGGGCCTCGGCGCCGGCGCGACCCTCGCGGGCCTCGGAGGCGGTGCGCTCGGCCTCGCGCTCGGCCTGCACCGCGTCGCGCTGAGCTGCCTCGCCACGCGTCAACGCGTCGATGGCCTCGGCCCGGCGAGCTTCGGCCTGGGCGATCGCGTCGGCCAGTTCCGCGCGACTGGCGGCAATCTCGTCGGGCGCGGTGCTGGCATCGGCCAGTTCGCGTTCCGAGGCGGCGCGCCGTTCGGCCAGTTCCGAAATGCGCTTTTCCGCCGTTTCCAGACGGTGCCGCCAGCCGCTCAACTCCTTGGTTACCTCCTGGCTGCGCTTTGTGCGGGCCTCGCCTTCGCGGCGCAGTTCGTCATGCGCCGAGCGGCGCGACATCATGGCGATGCGGCTGGCCTCGACGGTCATCTTGATGGTTTCAGCGGCGGTCCGCGCGGCCTCGAGATCCCCCAGTTCCGCCAACGCCCGCTCGGCCTGCAGCACCTGCGCGCGCGCGGCCATCGCCTCTTCGTCATGGCGTGTCACGGCCAGGCCCAGCGATTCCAGCCGCCCCTGTGCCAGATTGCGGTCGGCCTCGGCCCGGCTGAGTGCGCGGCCCGCCTCGGTCACCGCCCGATCCGCCTGGCGGCGGTTCTCGCGCGCGCGGCGGTCGGCTTCGGCCAGGGCGGCCAGGCGTTGCGTCAGCATCTCGTGCGCCTGCACCGCACCCTCGGCCTGGGAGGTGGCCTGCACCAGAGACTGTTTCAACTCTTCGAGCCGGTTCAGCTGCTGCAGCCGCAGCGCCGCCGCGCTGGGCGCGTCCTCGGCCCAGGCACGATATCCGTCCCAGCGCCACAGGTCGCCCTCGAGCGACACCAGCCGCTGCCCCGGCAACAGATCGGCCTGCAGGCGCGGCGCATCATCCGCCGCCACCAGCCCGATCTGACCCATCCGACGCATCAGCACTTCGGGCACAGAAACATGATTGGACAAGGGCGTCACCCCGCCCGGCAGGGGCTGGGTGACGTCATATCCGGGCAGTGCGGCCCAGCCTGACGGCCCTTCCATCTCGACCTCGGGTGCGCGCAGATCGTCGGCCAGAGCCGCCCCCAGCGCCTTTTCGAACCCCTGTTGCACCTGCAGCCGGTCCAGGATCTGCCCGCCTTCGGCGGTGTCGCGCTGCAACAGCTTGCTCAGCGCCGTGACCTCGGCCTGCAAAGCGTTCAATTCGCCGGTCGCCTCGGACCGCTCGGCGCGCGCATCCGCCTCGCGCTCATGCGCCTCGGCACGCTCGGCTTCGGTCTCGGTCAAGGCCTCTTCCGCTTCGGCCGCGGCCTGCACCGCAGCCGCCTCGGAGGCGGTCGCGGTTTCAAGCTCTTGCGCGGCCCGATCCAGAGCCTCGCCCGCCGCCGTCACCGCAGCGCGAGCACGCTCGGCCTCGGCCTCGGACTTGCCCTGGGTCTTGCGGCTGTCATCGAGCAGTCGCTGCGCCGATTGGTGCCGGGCGGCCAGCCGCGCCACGTCCTCGGTCAGCTGTGCCAGATCGGACTCGCGCGCCTGCAGGACACCGGCGGCATCCTGCGCCATCTCGGCGGCCTCTTCCAGCCGGTCGTCATGGCCCTCGCCGGCGCGGGCCAGTTCGCGCAATTCCCAGTCCAGCCGCTCGATGGTCTCTTCGGCATCGTGGTTCAGACCGGTTTCGCGCGCAATGTCCCGGCCCAGCTGTTCGATACGCCCGGTCAGCGTTTCGATGGTCTGGCGCGCGCGCGTTTCCTGATCGGTCAGGGTGTCGCGCTGCACCTGCAGGCGCTGCAACACGGCCGCGGCGATCGCCTCTTCCTCGCGCAGGGGCGGCAGCGCTTCTTCGCAGGCGCCGCGCTGCGTGCTGGCCTGACGCGCCGCCAGTTCCGCCTGCGCGGCCGCCGTGGTGCGGGCGCGCAGCACATCTTCGGCTGCGGCACGGGCCGCGTCGGCCTCGCTCCAGCGGCGATACAGCAGCATCCCCTCGGCCTGGCGCAACTGTTCGCCGATCCGGCGATACCGCGCCGCCTGCCGCGCCTGTTTTGCCAGCTGCGCCAATTGCGCGGCCAACTGTTCGATCACGTCATCGACCCGCAACAGGTTGCTCTCCGCGCCTTTCAGCTTCAATTCGGCCTCGTGGCGGCGCTGATACAGGCCGGAAATGCCGGCGGCTTCTTCGAGGATGCGACGCCGCGCCTTGGGCTTGGCGTTGATCAGCTCGCTGATCTGGCCCTGGCGCACCAGCGCCGGCGAATGCGCTCCGGTCGAGGCATCGGCAAACAGCATCTGCACATCTCGGGCGCGGACATCCTTGGCGTTGGCCTTGTAGGCGCTGCCGACATCGCGGGTGATCCGCCGCACGATCTCCAGCATGTCCGAGTCGTTGAACCCGGCCGGGGCAAGACGGTCGGAATTGTCGATCTGCAGGCTGACCTCGGCAAAATTGCGCGCCGGGCGGGTCGCCGCGCCGGCAAAGATCACGTCCTCCATGCCGCCGCCGCGCATCGCCGTTGGGCGGTTCTCGCCCATGACCCAGCGCAAGGCTTCGAGCAGGTTGGATTTGCCGCAACCGTTCGGGCCGACCACGCCGGTCAGACCGTCCGCGATGATCAGGTCGGTCGGATCGACAAAGCTTTTAAAGCCGGTGAGTCTGAGTTTTGAAAAACGCAAGGGCCTGCTCGTTTTGATTCCCGTCTAACCTTGGAATGTGCCGCCTTCGGCTTGGCCGAGTCAATGAACATTATCAGTATGTGGGGAATTGAGCATACTTACCCACAATATATTGACACGCTGACAAGTCTTCCTGGCTGTGCATGCGGCCCGAATCCGCGCCCTGGCAGAGGGTCTAATATGGATCGCAATCAAAGTCCGTATAGGGTCCGCCCGGTATGTCGCCGACCGATTGGCTGACCTGCAGACAGCTAAAGGACCCGGTCTGCGCCGGCATTGGTCGGTTGGGCGGACGGTCACCGCAGGACAGAACCCCGGTGGCGACGGACTGATCCCCGCGCACCTGCAGCACCTCGCAACCGCTGGCCCGGGCCATGGCGAATCCGGCCCGTGCCCGGATCGGACCGAACCGGGGGGCATATTGCGGATTGACGCGCATTGCCTCGGCCAGATCGCCGCGCACCCTGACGTCGAAGACGCTGCCATCCACGGCGATCCGCGTCACCGGCGCGCCGCTGAAATAGGGGCTGGGCGCGTTGCACGCCGACAGGGTCAGCAGAAACAGGGACAGCCAACGGATCATGTTCTCAGCTTGGCCGCCAAAGGCTTAACAATTCCTTGCCGCCAAACCCCGCGGATATCGGCCGGCAGAAAGCAGTTGCCGCCCCCACACAGCGGTCATATTATTTGACCAATCCACAGGGTGTCGTCATGCCGTTTCAAAAGATCCAGTCGGAAAAGCTGTCCCATGCGGTGGTCCGCCAGATCGAACAACTGATCCTGCGCGGTATCCTGCGCCCCGGCGCGCGGCTGCCGGCCGAACGCGAACTATCCGAACGTCTGGGCGTGTCGCGCCCGTCGCTGCGCGACGCGGTGGCCGAACTGCAGGACAAGGGGCTGCTGGCCGCCCGCCCCGGTGCCGGGGTCTTTGTCGCCGATGTTTTGGGGTCGGCGTTCTCGCCGGCGTTGATCCGTTTGTTCGCGGACCATGACGAAGCAGTGTTCGACTATTTGTCATTTCGCCGCGACATCGAGGCGCTGGCCGCCGAGCGCGCCGCCCGGCTGGGCACGGACAGCGATCTGGCTGTCATCCAGACGATCTTTCAGCGCATGGCCGAGGCACAGGACCGCCACGCCCCCAAGGACGAGGCAATACTGGATGCGCAGTTTCACAGCGCCATCATTGAAGCCGGCCACAATGTTGTGATGCTGCACATGATGCGGTCAATGTTCGACCTGATGCGCCAGGGGGTGTTCTACAACCGACAGGTCATGTTTCAACAGCGCACCACCCGCGCGGCTCTGCTGGACCAGCACCGCGCCATAAACGACGCCCTGCAGGCCCGCGACCCGGTTGCCGCACGGGCCGCGGTGCTGGCGCATCTAGACTATGTCGAGCGTTCGCTGATCGATCAAAAAAAGGCCGAAGCCAACGAGGCCGTCGCCCGGCAACGCCTGCAGCAGACACGTTCAGGCTGATCGCTACGCATGTGCGCCAAGGCAAGCGTTGTGTCAGTCGATGTGATCCGGGTCCTCCGCATGAAGAACCAGACCGGTTCCCACACGTGATGAGAGCCGGATGTGTCAGCCAAAAGCGATGTTTTTCAACGCCACCCCGATCCGATTTCGGGACATGCAAACGCCAGGTCGTGTCCTGCAGAACATGGGAGTGGCCGGCGCATGACCAGACGAACCTTTCGTCTGGGGAACGCGTCCGGTTTCGCGCACGCCGGCCTTTCGGTGGCACGGGTATCCATCGTCGAAGAAGACCGGGTACACCAATATTTCAAGAGCCTGGTTGGCTTTTCGGGCCGTTGGGCAAAGCAACGTCGGACCCCGTTGTCTCGTTCTTTCTGCCAACACCGCACAAAGCGGAACCTGCCCTCGATTGCCCAAGATGCGCTGGATGGCCCGCTGGTCTGTGGCAAAAAGGCAGAAGTCCGCAGAATGTGCAGTTCTATCTCGGCGTTCCGATCCACGACCCAAACAATGCCATCCTGAGAGCGCTGGCCGCGATCGGCAACGTGACCGGCGCGTGGCATCCCGACGACGTCGGCGCCAGGATCGAATTCGCCTGAAAGCAGCAATGCATCGCACCGACAGCATGTAACGGATCACAATTGCCAAAGTCGCCCGGACGATTCCGACCCGGGATCGAATGAAAAACCCGGTTCCTTCGAACCGGGTTTTCCGTTTTCACAACGAAACTGTGGACGTTGCCACGGTTCAGTGCAGTTTGGTATCCACCTGCGCGATGGCGTCGTCGATCAGCTTGTTGCCTTCGGCGGCGGTCATTTGTTTGGCGATCACTTCGCGGGTGGCAGCCACGGCAATCGAGATCGCCTGGTCACGCACTTCTTTCACGGCAGAGGCCTCGGCCGATGCAATCTGATCCTCGGCGGCGGCCAGACGGCGCGCAATCGAGGTTTTCAGATCGGCCTTGGCCTTGTCGGCCGCGATCTTGGCGTCGCTCTGGGCGGCCGCGACGATGCGGTCGGCCTGTTCCTGCACTTCCTTTTGCTTGCGCTCATAGGATGCCAGAATGGTCTGGGCCTCTTCGCGCAGGGCACGGGCTTCGTCCAGTTCCGACTTGATGCCCTCGGCGCGTTTGTCCAGCATGCCGCCCAAAAGGGTGGGCACCTTGAGGTAAACCAGGACCCCGACGAACAGCAGGAATGCCAGCGTCACAACAAAGTTGGTGTTGTGCAGCGAGAAAAACGGCCCGCCGGCAGCCAGCGCCGGACTGGCCGACCCCATGGTCAGGGCAGCCAGAGTCAGGACAGGTGTGATGTTCTTGCGCATGTCCCTTATCCCTTTACCCGGTCTGCCACGGCAGACTGAACCGCCTTGGCGTCAGCCTTGCCACCCAGAGCGGTGACCAGCTCGACCGCGGTATCGGTGGCCACGATCTTGATGCTGTCCAGTGCCCCGGCGCGAATTTCGGAAATGGCCTTTTCGGACTCGGCCGACTTGGCCGAAATCTCGGCATCAGCCTTCTGGATGGCGACATCCAGGTCGGCCTGGATTTCCGCCTTGGCCTTGGCGACGATCGACTGCGCCTCGGTCCGGGCATCTGCCAGAGCCTGATTATAGGCAGCTTCGGCCTCGACGGCCTTGGCCTTGAGGTCTTCGGCAGCGGCAAGATCGTTGGTGATCGTGCCCTGGCGCTCGGCCAGGATCGCGGCGATGCGCGGCAGCGCCACCCGCGACAGCACGAGAAAGATCACGACAAGCGTGACCACGAGCCAGAACATCTGGTTCGGGAACCAATCGAAACACAGCTGCGGCATGCCGATTGCGCCGCCGTGCGAGTCAACACATGTGCTGACGGTTCCTGTGGTTTCGGTCGCCATATCGTCCTCCTTGGGAACTTAGCCTACACCGGGCAGCACGCAGGAACGCGCCGCCCGGCCGTAAGGATGAGCTTCCTAAGAGTTAGACGGCGAACATCAGCAGCAGCGCGACGAGGAACGAGAAGATCCCCAGGGCTTCCGAGAACGCGATACCGATGAACATGGTCGCCATCTGACCGCCAGCGGCGGACGGGTTGCGCAGCGCGCCGGACAGGTAGTTCCCGACCACGTGGCCCACACCGACAGCGGCGCCACCCATACCGGTACAAGCCAGACCTGCGCCGATGTATGCGCCCATTTGTACGACGTCACCTTCCATGATATTTCTCCTTACGATGGAATGAGTTGGTTTCGTTGGGTCCGCGACCTGCGAACCCGTGTTCTTTAGTGATGCGGGTGCAATGCGTCCTTGAGGTAGACACAAGTCAGGATTGCAAAAACATAGGCCTGGATGAACGACACCAGGATTTCCAGCGCATAGATCGCGCTGATCGCCAGCACCGAGACCGGCGCGATGACGGCGAGCCCGGCAAAGGCGGCAAACACCTTAATCACCGCGTGACCGGCCATCATGTTGCCCATCAGACGAATGGAATGGCTGACGGGGCGCACGAAATACGAGATCACCTCGATCAGCGCCAGAACCGGGCGCAGCGCCAGCGGCGCCTGCTCGATCCAGAACAGTTTGAGGAAACTGGCGCCGTGCAGGTAGAACCCCAGGACGGTGACGGTCAGGAACACCGCAAGCGCCATCACCACGGTAACGGCCAGATGGCTGGTCGTGGTGAACGACCCGGGGATCAGACCCAGAAAGTTGGCGCAGACGATGAACATGAACAGCGTCATGATATAGGGGAAATACTTGATGCCATCCTTGCCGGTGACATCCTCGACCATCTTGTAGACAAAGCCATAGGCCAGTTCGGCGATCGACTGGCTGCGGCTGGGGACGATGGCGCGTTTCGAGGTGCTGAGCACCAGAAGACCGATGATCGCCAGAACCGCCAGCCCCATCCACAGGGTGACGTTGGTCGGCGTGTACCAGGAAACCGCGCCGTCGCCGAACAGCGGCTTGACGATGAACTGATCCATCGGATGGAATACCAGGCCGCCTTCTTCTGCGGCGTGTTCTGCACCTGCTGCTTCGCTTGCCAAGGTTCAGTCCCTTTCGTCTTTAGTGGCCTCGTCGGCCAATTTCGTCTCTTGGATCTCGCGTGCGCTGCGCAGCATCGTCTTGATGCCAGCGGCGAGACCCAGCAATGTGAACAGGACGAGAAAGATCGGGAGCGTCCCGAACAGGCTGTCCAGCCCGTATCCCATCCCAAAGCCGATCCCCAGACCGACCACCAGTTCTATCACCATCCGCCAGGCCAGATGCGCCTGGGAATAATGCTCATCCTTGTGGGATTTTCTCGGTTCGGCCTTTTTGGCCTCTTCGATCCTGGCCTCAAGCTGCGCCAGACGCTGCTTTTGGTCCTCGTCGATCACCGGGACATCCCTCATGCATGTTCAGCCATGGTGCTAAGGTGCGCACCGGCCGGAGTCAATTGCCCGGAACCCCTGGGGAAACAAGGCGTAAGTATTTGCTTTAAAGCACCTTTTCCAATCCAACAGATGAGCGGGTTAATCGGTCGCAGCCCGTGCGGGGCGGATTTTGCGGGTTTTGCATATTCAACCAATCGGTTGACGGTCGGGTCCGGCTAGCGCTAGGGGCAGCACATGTCCGATGCGCTCGATACCGTTTTTGCCGCCCTCGCCGACCCGACCCGCCGGGCGATTCTGTCGATGTTGCTCGAAGACGACATGGCGGTCACCGATGTGGCGGCGCCTTTTGACATGTCGCTGGCGGCGATCAGCAAGCATCTGGCGATCCTGACCCGCGCCGGCCTGATCAGCCAGGAAAAACGCGGCCGGGTGAAATGGTGCAAGCTGGAACCCGACGCCCTGCGCGGCGCCTCGGTCTGGATGCAGGGGTTCGGCCAGTTCGAACCGGTCAATCTGGAGGCATTCGAGCGGTTTCTGGCGCATGAACTCCGTGCGGATCCGCACCAGGACGGATGAAAGAGGCCCCGGGCGCACGGCCCCCATATACGCGCAGCCAGGGAACCTGCGGCAAAAGCGAAGGACGGCACAGGCCCTGGGGCAACCCGGATTTCCCGCTGTCGTCCCGCTTTGCGGCGGGCTTCACCCCTCTGGATCAAAAGCAACAATATCGGTCTTTTCTTCAAACCCACGCAAGCCGTGGGCGCCCAGGCCAGTTGCGGGTTCCGAAATCCGCGCCGCGAATGCCCCGGTCGCCAAAAGCGGGGCGCCCAGCGCCCGAGTCATGTCCTCTACCCGGCTCACCTTGGCCACGGATGTTCCGATAGCGGTGAAATCCAGTCGCTTTTCAGTTCCCACGTTTCCGAACGCCACCTCTCCTGCATGCAGCGCGATGCCGAAATCCACCACATCGGCCCCGGACAGGGCAGTGCGACGCCGAAAGGCCTCTCGCGCGGCCGAGAGAGCAGCGGCACACATGTCTTCCGGGGCGCGCTCCGTGCCGTCAAAGGGAAAAATGGCCAAAAGGCCATCGCCAATGAACTTGAGCACTTCGCCGCCATGCTCCATCACCGCGCCGGCCACACAATCGAAATACCGGTTCACGGCGGCAACATAGTCTTCGGGGGACAATTGCCGGCCAAGCTCGGTCGATCCGCGCATGTCGCTGAAGAACAGCGCGCAATTGATCCGCTGCACGTCACCCCGTGCAATTTGTCCGTTCAGGACCGATCGACCGGACATGCGCCCCAGATAGGCTTCCACCAACTCGGAAACGAAAAACCGCTCCGAAACGATGCGGATGGCAGCCATCAGCGGAATGTTGATGCGGCGGAACCCGTCGACTTCCTGATCGGTGAACCCCGATCGCCGCCGAGTCGCATAGGACACGGTCGCGCCGAGATAATATTTCACTTCCTCCGCCATCGCGACGGCGTGAAATCCGAACGGCGCGGTAAAAGCGACATACCCGGTCATGCCGGAAGCAGCCAGACGGGTATAGATCGGGTATCTATCGCGTGTCGAGGGGTCGGTCAGATCATCACGAAGGAAGGGTAAATCCGAAACTTCATCCGCCAAAGCCAGCCCGCGCAAGTGATCAAAAGACTTTGCCGCCGCCTGCGCCGCGCGGGTCAGATCTCCGAATGGCGACTTGTCCAGAAGCGCGTTATTCAAGGCAGAGCGGGGATAGACGGACCAGTCCGCGCGCCCCGTGCCGGCATCCCATGTCACATCCACAATGCCGATGACCGGATGCATCAGCAGCCGCCCTTGCGAAATCCGCGCCACCGGTACGCCAGCATCGATCAGCCGCGTGCCCAGTCCCTGGACCAGGTCCTCCAGGCTGGCGTCCAGCAGGGCCACCCTTTGCAACCAGTCCGCAATGCGTTCGAATCTATCGTTCAACCCAGTCACCCCTTGCCGCCGGACCTTATAGCACATCGGCCAGGATACGCGGTTTCAATCAAGCCGTGCCGCCAACGACCTTCAATCTCGATCCAATCGGATCGGATGCCCGGACAGCGCCCGGCCCTTGGCCCCGGACGACCGGAAGGTCCCGCCTATCCGACCCTGTCGGGCGGCAAAACACCTTCACCCATCCTTTTGCAGCAACAGCAGCAGCGCCACGATCGTCAGCGCGATCCCCACAAGGATCAGGCCGGTGGGCGCGCCGTGACCCAGCGCGATCTCCCACAGGATCACCCAGCTGGGGGTCAGGTATGTATAGGCCATCACCTTTGATGCCGGCAGCCGCATCGCGGCAATGCGCACCAGCAGAAAGCTGCCGGCGGTGGCAAAGACCGAGACATAGACCAGCGTGGCCCAGACGATGGCCGGCAGATTGCCCCAGTCCGTGGCGCGGATGTCCGGCCAGCCGACGACGCACAGAACCAGGCACCCGGCCAGGATCACCGCAAAGGTGAACGCGACCGCCGGTTCGCCGCGGCTGAGCCGGCGCATCGCCGCCGGATAGGCGGCATGGGCCACGCAACCGGCCAGAAAGATCATCTCGCCGCGTCCGATATCAAAAGCCCGCAGCGCGGCCCAATCGGCGCGAAAGATCACCCACAACGCTCCGGCCGCCCCGACCGCAAGCGCCAGGGCGATGCGCCCGGTCACCATCTGGCGCAGCAAAAGCCAGCCGAAGCCCCCCGCCAGGATCGGCGTCAGGGTGAACACCGCCGCCGCGCTGACCGGCGCCGCGGTCTTCAGCCCTTCGAACATCAGCACGAAATAGACGACATAGAGACCGCCCAGCACCAGATAGCGCCAGGGCGCCGCAAAGACCCGCCGCGGCAGGCCCGAGGTCGCCAGCGCCAGCCCCGCCAGGATCGCGCCGGCAATGGCAAAGCGCAAGGCGGTCAGCGCCATCGGTGCGATCTGGTTGGCGACCAGCGCCCCCAGCGAAAACGACCCGGCGACCAGCGCCGAGAACAGCAGCATCGACAGGTGCCCCTCGGTGCGCGGGCTCACAGGGTCCAGTCCGCGGCGCGTTGTTTCAGAAAACGAGTGAAATCCTGCACCTTGGTGCTGCGATGCAAATCCACATGGGTGACCAACCACAGGCTGGAGGTCCATTCCGGCTGCGGTGCCATCACCTGCACCAGATCGTCGCGCTGCAAGGCCATCCACAGCGGCAGAAATCCGATGCCGGCGCCGGACAGCACCGCCTGTTCCAGCGCCTGCCCGCTGGTGGCGCGAAAGGTCATCGCCGCGTCCGGCAGGATCCGCCGCAGCCAGGCGTTGAACGGGGCGCGATTGGCCTCGTCGTCATGCACGACAAAGCGGTGCCCGGCAAACCCGTCGATGCCGTCGGGCGCACCCCGCGCCTGAACGTAGTCGCGGCTGGCGTAAAGGCCGGCACGCAGCTTGACAAAGGGCTGAACCACATTGTCCGGCTGCTCTGGCGGCGATCCGGCGCGGATCGCCACATGCGCTTCGCCATATTCCAGCCGGAACAGCCGGTCCGAAGTGAGATAGCGCACGACCAGATCCGGATGCGTCCGTTGATAGGCGCAAAGAACCGGCACGATCAGCGGTGACAGCGCGGCCAGCGAGGTCACCGCCAGCGTCCCCGTAACCGTGTCGCCCTGCCCCCTCAGCCGCCCGACCAACTGGTTGAACTGGTCCTCTGTGGCCTGGGCCACCCGCAGAAGGTCGTGCCCGGCCTCGGTCGCGGTATAGCCGCGGGCATGGCGCTGGAACAGCTTGACGCCCAGCCGCGCCTCGATCGCGTCGATATGACGGATCACCGTGGCGTGATGCACCCCCAGCACCTGAGCCGCGCCGCTGACGGTGCCCAGCCGCGCCACCTGATAGGCGGTCCGCACTTCGTCCCAGTTTTCCATTGCGTCCCTCAATGTGCATTTTTTCACATTACACGTGTTTTTCGCGTGCTGCGTTCGCATGTTCAACGCTTAACTGTGGTCGACAACACCAAACTGAACACAATGGATTGCGAGTCGAGCCTGCGCCGCCTGACGTGCCCCGCTCCGCAACTTTTCGAGCAGTGTTGGCCGTTCAGTGGCGAGATCGCTGTAATCGGCGGCCGCAACGACCTCTCGGCACAATCGGTCAGCTGAGCGGCGCGCGTCACGGGCGGTGTCGCGGTAGAGCTGGCGCGCATTCTTCCAACCCCAGTGCAAGCGTCAATCTGGAACAGTGCTGCGACAGGCGGCCACACTGAGCAACCAGTTCTTCGTGACGGGTCCCTGCCGTTTCATGCCAGGCCTCGGCGTTCCGCAATTGCCCTTGTGCAACCCAAGGCCGCTGACCGGCCTCTGCCCCAATGAGGCGGTGGGCAAGCACCGTCCTCAGCAGACATCGCCGCCCCGAACCGGTCAGCGGTCTCAGCCGTCAGATTGCCGCGATGCTGCAGCCATACGCTCAAGTGTCCGGTCTAACGCGCAGATGATGACGTGACTTGTCGCCGGAAGCTGGCAGGAGAGAGACCAATTTCTTTCTTGAAAACCCGCGCAAAAGCGGAATCCGACGCGTATCCGGCGCGTTCTGCGGCATCCGATACGGAATTTGATGGGTCAGCGAGACATTGTTTGGCGATCTCCAATCGCCAGGCGGTCACGTAGTGCATTGGCGACATCGCCATCTTCTTTTGAAACTGAACCGCAAAGTTTGTGCGTGACATGCCCGCAACACGCGCCATCGCTTCTATGGTCCAGGATGCGCTTGGGTCCTTGTGGAACGCATCAAGAGCCCGGGCCAAATGCTGATCAGAAAATCCGTTCAGACCCCATTTCGACGATTCATCACTTTCTATGAACGTGCGTATGGCCTGCGCAAGAATGGCTTCTGACATCTTCAAGGCAATGAGATCGCCGCCCAGGCGATGGCCCCCGGCCTCGTCTCCGATCACGCGCAGGGTTGCCTCCATCCATTTTCCGGCCGTCTCTCCATAATTCCTGACATGTATGATCGGCGGCAGGCGTTCCAGCAGGACATGTTTCGCATGAGGGTCGAAGGAAAAATGGCCGCAAATGAGTTGCGTGTCCCGGTCGTCTTCATCGCCACCGTAAACCAGGACCCCGGTGCCTGTGTATCCCGACCGTTCCAGGACCGTATCCAGCGGCAGAACCGCATCCCTTGTTTCAGGCGCACAGTAAAGTTTGTGGGACGCGCCATGTGGCACAATCAACAGGTCGCCCTGTTCCAGCGCCACCACTTTTTCGTGCCCTTCGACTTCGATCAGGCAATTGCCCCTGTGGGCAAAATGAAACCGGGCGACGTTTTCGAATTTCGGGACTTCTATTCCCCAAGGGGTGGTCAGCGAAGTGCGAAAATAGAGCGCGCCGCGGACGGACAGCTTGGTAAGGATATCGCTGAGCAGATCAAGCATGTTTTTTAAGGCGTTATTATACTTGACGTACCCGCCACAAATCCAGCATCTCAAATGCCGCGTCCAAGGATGCTACGCGGGCGAGAACTTTTAGCCCCCTGCGGCTAAGGCCTTCTTGAGTTTCAAATAAAAAGTACCCACCGAAGCCTAAATGCTCTGCCTCGCTATCAATAATGGACTGTTGCGATAGTTCCGCGATATGAATCGACCTATAGTTGTCAATTCTTGCTGATCCGAGGTATCCTTCGTTCATGGCCCGTTCTCCCTCACGCCCGCGCATTTCCGCAAACGATTTAGCTCTCTATATGGTTTCATCTGACACCGCCCGAATGGGCATTATCAGGCGAGCAGCGGAACCGCAGACCTTTGTCACGACGCGATATAAAGACGTTCGTGCCCCCATAAGGGCATTTTTATCAGACATGGCCCGCTGCGGGAATCCCCTGATTGAAGCTGCGTCGATGTTTGAGCAACGAGCGGATGATCCCTCAGAAAGCGACCTCAGGAAAGATGATGCCCGCCAATCAATAGAGGTCATCAACGCGCTACGCGATATGGACAACCTTCTGTCGGGATTCAACTTCCAACAGGCACCAAACAGTCACCCCAAACTTGAAATTTCAGGTGTTGAGATATCGGTTAGGGCCGATCTTTGGGCCATCGGCGAAAGAAGGGGCGTTGAACAGGTAGGCGGTGCAATCCTGCGAATGACACAGGATGATGCGGAGACTCCTACAGCCATCGCTCGAAGACGAGAGATGGGCGTCTATGTAGCGACGTTGCTGCGAATGCACTTAGATCAAAACAATCCCACTGATAGAATGCCAGCAAATCGGCTGTGCATGTCGATTGATGTCAGGCATGGGCAAGTGTTCACCGCACCAAATTCAAATACACGCAGGATGAACGACATTGAGGCAGCGTGTCGTGTCATTCAGGCTCTTTGGGGGCAGGCGTAGCTTTTTCGTCGGACTTCTTGTTTAAGTCTAACTTGTCCATGATCTTATCAAGAGCGTCGTCGGACGTGTCCGCGCCTACGTCTTTGGCGGCTTCTTTGAAGCGCTCGATCTGATCAGATTTATACTTTTTCATAAGTTCCACCATTAGCGCTGCGCGTTAACGCGCTTGCGGCAAAAGCGCGCATACGCTATCTTGTAGGAGGTCCGCCCCACGGCACAAGAGGGAGTGATTCGCATGCGGGATTTCGAGAGCGACCTTAAGGCATTTAAAGAAGCGCTCCTGCGCGCCTACAACACCGGCTACAAGGACGGAGCAGAGCGGGCAAAGCGTCAAGTCCTGGCAGCTATTTCCGGAGAGCCGCCCGTTGTGACGGAACAGCAGGAGATGCCCACTGTTGCCGATGAGGTTAAGATCAATAAGCCGAAGAGAAAAAGGGCACCGCGTGGGTTGCCGCGCGCCCTCACTGTTAGGGTGATGAGTGCGCACCCCTCCGGGGTAACGCCACAGCAGATCGTGGAATCTGCTGAAACTGAATTTGAAAAGATGATCGCTGTCTCTTCCGTCCGTAGCGAACTTCGCAAAGGTGAGGAAGAGGAACGGTACGTCGAGGTTGATGGCGTATGGCATTTAGCAGATTCCGATGAAGCGGAGGGCAAAACTTTCCAAGAGCGACCCTCCGCTTCGAACTCTAGCCACGAAAGGATACAAGATGCCCCCTCCGTAACTCGTAGAATGCCCGGTACAAACTAGGCAAGCCGCCTTTCACCCGGCGTTAGCAGGGTTGGGGCGGACCACTGCGGACGTGGTGGAAATGGTAGACACAGTAGCTTTGGATGCTACGGGGGCCGCCCTAGAAAGCACTCGCCCCGTGCCGGTTCGATCCCGGCCGTCCGCACCATTAGTATATAATACCCTGAGTCCATTGGCAAATCCTATCTACTTAGGATTGCCAATGGTTTAGTATTTTGGTGGCTGCTGATATGTAAGACGCTTGCCGATCACGCCGACTAGAGCCGTATCAGCGCGAACGCGATCATCGGGGCCATTTGCGATGCGATTGTTGTAGCGGAACTCAAACTCTGCAGCGTAGCGATGCAGGTGCTTCTTATCACAGTGCTGGTACACGCCCTTCATACCGCGCTTGAAGATGCTGAAATAACCCTCAATCGTGTTTGTGTGGACGACACCGCGACCATATTCGCCCTTGCTGTGAGTTGTGAAGTCATGGTCAGCAAAGTGCTTGCCAATGCCGGTGTACTGCTTGGCTTCGTCAGTGTAGACCGTTGCTTCCTTGGCGATATTGGCGTGCAGAATCGGAACCAGGGTCGCTTTTGTCACGTCCTTTACGACGAACGACTTCGATCGGCCCGTTGTGCGATCCACTAGCGACAGCATCGCGTTCTTATGGGCGTAACCTCGCGCGCCTTCTTTCTTCTTATGCTTTTGACCGATGAAGGTTTCGTCAACTTCGACGACACCGCCGCCATTGCCGAAATCGACGGTGCCATCGGTGCGCATTGCTTCGCGGATGCGGTGAGACATGAACCAAGCGGTTTTGAGCGTAACGCCAAGCGTGCGATGAAGCTGGTTGCTGCTGATACCCTTTTTGCTGGCGCACATCAGGTAGATAGCTTGCAGCCACAGGCACATGGAAACGTGACTGGACTCGAATATGGTGCCCACCTTGACGGTAAAAGGCTTGCGACACTTGTAGCACTTGTAAGCGCCGATGCGGGTAGACTTGCCGCCCATCTTGGAAACGCGATCACGCTCTCCACACTTTGGGCAAGTTGCACCATGCGGCCAGATACGCGCTTCAACATAGGCGTAGGCGGCTTCTTCGTTGTGGAACTCGGGGCGGGACAGGACAGACATTTTCATCACTCACTTTGCTTACTATCTTTCTAGCAAATCAAAGTGGGTACGGCAAGTATAATAGCGCCTTTTTTAATGGCAATTATTAGCCCCATTGTACAGCAGCTTGAACGATCTGCACAAAAATTCGGACGCTCCCGCATGTATCTCACTTCCCGGTTCGGATTACCCCTGTTGTCATCGCAACACTCTATGGAGTCTCCAAAATGAAAAAACTGATTTCCGCACTTGCTGTGGCTCTCGCCATGACCGGCGCTCAAGCCGCCGCGCAAGAAGTCGCAGAGATGAACGATCTCGAATATGCGCATATTGCCTACACGGCCGACAACATCGACATTCGGTATGCCCACCTGGCGCTGGCTTTGTCGTCGAATCCCGACGTCCATGAATTTGCGAATACGATGATCCGCGACCATACCGCCGTGAACCAAGCGGCATTGGGTCTGCTCGACAAACTGGGCGCGTCCGCTCAGGACAACGCGTTCAGCCAGACGCTGAATGCCAATGCCGAAAAAACCATCGATGGCTTTGTCAAACTGCGCGGTGCGGAATTTGATGCCGCCTATGCCGCGAATGAGTTGGCCTATCATCAGGCGGTGAATGAGCTGGTGGAACACACCATGATCCCCAATATCGACAATGCAGAAGTCAAAGCGCTGTTCGAGCAGGGCCTCGAGATTTTCAAAGCCCATGAAGGCCACGCCGAAATGATGGTTAAGGCGCTGCCGTGATGGAAAAGAGCCTTTCGCGCCGTCGCGTGATGGTTGGAGCGGTCACAACAGCGGCCGCTCTCGCTTTCACCCGAACGCAGGCCCAGTCAGCAGAGCCTGTCGTTCACGAAGTCAGGATCAAAGCCTTCGCATTCGCTCCAGAGACCCTGAACGTGTCTGTTGGTGATACCATCCGATGGACCAATGAAGATCTGGCACCGCATACCGCCACGGCCAATGAGTTCGGATGGGACACCGGCGAGATCGTGAACGGTGCCAGCGCAGAAATTATGGTTACCAAAGGTATGGAAGAATCATATTTCTGCGCTTTTCATCCACATATGAAGGGAACAATTGCGATTATGTGATTTGGCGCGACGGATCGGCTGAAGGAAAGCGTTCATTACGCAGGTTGCAGCACTGGTTCCAATCGGCTCATCACCCCGCAGGTGCCGCAGCGGCCAATGCAACGAGGGTCGATGGGCTTCGTCGGCGACCATCTGGCAGACTGCCGACAGTTCTCCTCTTTTTGCTTCTTTCTGATGCCATCGCACTCGACCGGCTTGCCACGTGTGGAGCGGACGAGGATGCGGTGCGCTGGGGCCATTCACTGCCCGGCAAGGTCGTCCGTGCGGCTTTTGCCGGTAACGAAGCCGCAGGCCAGCAGCCACCCGCGGACATCAAACTGTTCATCTGGCATAGGCTACAGTCACAGTCATCAAATCTGCGGGAAGACCTGGGTCTTCTTGACGACGCCGTACACAAAACTTGTGTCTATGGATGCTATTCCGCCGATGGGGTGCAGCCGGGTTCGCACAAAACGTTCGTAACCTTCCAGATCGCTTACCAGCACCCGCAGCAGATAATCTGCCTGGCCGGTCAGCAGGTGGCATTCCTGCACCTCGTCCAGCGCCCGGATGCGCCGTTCAAACTCGGCAACCACCTCCTGGCTGTGCCGTTCCAACCGGATGCGCAGAAAGACAGTGACCGGCAGGCCGTATTTGGCGGCATCCACCTGGGCCGCATAACCGGAGATCACGCCGGTCTGTTCGAGAATACGCAATCGTCGCAGGCAGGGAGAGGGAGAAAGGTTGATTTCCGCGGCCAGATCGAGATTCGTCATCCTTCCGCGTTGTTGAAGCGCGCGGACGATTTTGCGATCCGTTTCATCCATTTTTAGCATAACCTTTCAATCGGACCGAAGATCATAGCAATAATAGCAATAAAATGCCGTCTCCAATAGCTGATAATGCCGAAAAGCAACGGAGACACATGACATGATTTCCAAGGAACACGGCTTCTCGACGCGCGCCATTCATCATGGCTATTCGGCTCAGAGCCACCAGGGGTCGCTGACACCTCCCATTTACATGACATCGACCTTTACATTCGAAACTGCCGAAGCGGGTGGGGCAATGTTTGCGGGAGAGGCCGAGGGCCACTTCTATACTCGGATTTCCAATCCGACGCTCGACTATCTCGAACAGAGAATCGCCAACCTCGAAGGCGGCGCGGCAGGACTCTGCACGGCGTCCGGCATGGGTGCCATTACCTCGACGCTGTGGACGTTTCTGAACGCTGGCGACCAGATCATCATCGACAAGACCCTTTATGGCTGCACGTTCTCTTTCATGACGCATGGTCTGCCGCGCTTTGGCGTCGATGTGGTGCTGGTCGATCTGACCGATCCGGCGAACCTGGCTGCCGCGATCAGCGACAGGACCAAGATCGTCTATTTCGAGACACCGGCGAACCCGAACAACCGGCTGATCGACATTGCGGCAATCGCTGAAATTGCGCATGGCGTCGGGGCCAAAGTTGTCGTGGACAACACCTACGCGACTCCTGTGATTACGCGCCCGCTGTCGTTCGGGGCGGACATTGTCGTTCATTCGGCCACAAAATATCTGAGCGGCCATGGCGATGTCATCGCGGGTCTTGTGGTCGGCGGCCAAGAGGACATCACCCAGATACGCCTCGTCGGACTGAAGGACATGACCGGAGCGGTGATGTCGCCGATGACCGCGATGCTGCTTCTTCGGGGGATCAAAACGCTGGAACTCCGGGTCGAGCGGCATTGCCGGACGGCGCAAATCGTCGCGGAGGCGCTGGAGCGGCATCCGGCCGTGCTGTCTGTAAGCTATCCCGGCCTGAAGAATTTTGCCCAACACGAACTGGCCGCCCGTCAGATGGCTCTGTTCGGCGGAATGATTCCGTTCGAGGTCCGGGGCGGCAAGGCAGGCGGAATCGCGATGATGAACCGTCTCAACCTGATCCAGCGCGCCGTCAGCCTGGGCGATGCCGAAAGCCTCATCCAGCACCCCGCCAGCATGACCCATTCCACCTATTCACAGGAGGAACGCGAGAAGCATGGCATCGCAGAGGGGCTCGTCCGGCTCTCAGTCGGCCTCGAAAACGCGGAGGACATCCTCGACGACCTGTATCAAGCGCTCGAAACGCACGACCTGAAGGCCGCCTGACCGCCCTGTGGGTGGTCTTCGGACGTAGGGGTCTCTCCGTCTCCCTGCGTCCACCAAAGCTACAGAAGAGTGGATGCAATCATGTCGAACACGAAGATCCTAGGGGACACAACCAGCCTTTCACCCCGTCACACGTCGGAAGGCTGGCTCAACAACCTTGACCGCCCGCGCAAGGCCGGGCCCCTTCTGGCCGATCACGCCGCACCCGGCACCGGCATGTCGACCGTTTCGATCCATGCCGGCACCCATGACGATCCGCGCACCGGTGCGGTGGGCACGCCGATCTACCAGGCCTCGACCTTCGTGCTGAACGAGGGTCAGTATCAGTCGGTCGAAGAGGGGTTCGCCCGCGACCGCTTTATCTATTCGCGCTATGGCAACCCCTCGCAATGGGCGGTGCAGGAAAAGCTTGCCGCGCTCGAAGGCGCGGAATCGGCGATCGTGTTCAGCTCGGGCATGGCGGCGATCACCAGCACGGTTCTGGCGCTGGTCGACAAGGGCGCGCACGTTGTGGCCTCCAGCGACCTCTATGGTGGCACTTACAACCTATTCAATCAGGAATTCCCGACCATGGGCATGTCCTGCACCATGGTCGATTCCTATGATTTCGACGCGATCGAGGCAGCCATCCGGCCCAACACCCAGCTGATGTATTTCGAGGCGATCACCAATCCGCTACTGAAGGTCATCGACATTCCACGCCTGGCCGAGATCGCCAGGCGGCGCAATATACGCCTGGTGATTGATGCGACCTTCGCCCCGCCGGTGGCGATGCGCACGCTGGAACACGGTGTCGATGTGGTGGTGCATTCCGCCTCGAAATACCTCAACGGCCACAGCGACCTGATCGCCGGTGTCGCGGCCGGCCCGCGCAAGCTGATCGACATGATCTGGCCGCGCCTTCTGAACTATGGCGGCTCGCTCGATCCGCATGCCTGTTTCCTGCTGGAGCGCGGGCTGAAGACCCTCGCGGTCAGGATGCGCGCGCATGAGGAAAGTGCGATGGCACTGGCCAAATACCTAGAGGCCCATCCGCGGGTGCAAAAGGTCTTCTACCCCTTCCTCGAAAGCCACCCCGATTATGCCACCGCGCGCCGTCTGCTGAAGAACGGCACCGGCAACATCACCTTCGTCATCGAAGGGGGCGATGCAGCCGCGCTGCGGCTGGTGAACGCGCTGCGCATCCCCAAGCAGGCCACGAGCCTTGGCGGGGTGGAAAGCCTGATCAGCCTGCCCTTTAACACTTCACAGGCGACCTTCACCTCGCGCCAGCGCGCCGATGCGGGCATCGATCCCGGTTGCGTCCGCCTATCGGTCGGGATCGAGGATGCCGCCGATCTGATTGCCGATTTCGAACAGGCCCTTGCCGCCATCTACGCAAAGAAGGAACCCGCATATGCGTAACAGCATCCCCACCGCAGCGCTCAGCGAATTCGTGAACGAGGTCCAGAAGACGCCCGAAGAGGCGGTGATGGAATACGGGATCGAGATCAACTGGGAAAGCGGCACCCGCTCGCGCACCGAGACCAAGCCGATGAAGGTCGGCCCGCATCAGGTCAGCCGCTCGTTCACCTGGAAGTCGGACGAACCGCGCCAGCTGATGGGCAACAATCACGGTGCCAACCCGCAGGAATTGCTGCTGTCGGGCCTGGGGTCGTGCATGATGGTCAGCTTCATCGCCGGCGCCACCGCGGCGGGCATTCAGCTGGAATCGGTGCGGATCGACTTTGACGGAACGCTCGATCTGCGCGGCTTTCTCGGGATCGGCTCGAACGCCACGGTGGGTTTTCCGGAAATCCGCTATACGATCCACGCCACAGGGGATGCCAGCGAAGAGGAATTCGCCGAACTCCACCGCAAATCCGTGGCCCACAGTCCCAATGCCCAGACGATCCTGAACCCGGCCAATCTGAACGGATCCATCGTCAGCACCCGCATCGAGAGCTGAGCCGCGCCGCCCGAAAGCGGCCGACCGACGCCTGAAAAACAAGAGGTTCGCCATGCCCCAGACCCATCTTCGGACCATCGAACAGCGGCTTTTGTGGTTGTCGCACTGGATGATTCACCATGCCAATCACATTCGGCCCAAGGTGGACGGGATCAAGATCGGCGGGCACCAGGCGTCGTCGGCCTCGATGGTGTCGATCATGACGGCGCTTTACTTTCACAGTCTGCGGCCCGAGGACCGGGTCGCGGTCAAGCCCCATGCCAGCCCGATCTTCCACGCGATCCAGTATCTGATGGGCAACCAGACGCGCGAGAAGATGGAAAACTTTCGCGGCTTTCACGGGGTGCAGAGTTATCCCAGCCGCACCAAGGATATCGACGACGTGGATTTCTCGACCGGCTCGGTGGGTCTGGGCGTGGCGATCACCTCGTTCGCCTCGCTGGTGCAGGACTATATCTCGGCCAAGGCCTGGGGGCAGGATCTGCTGCCGGGCCGCATGGTGGCGCTGGTCGGGGACGCCGAACTGGACGAGGGCAATATCTATGAGGCCCTGCAAGAGGGCTGGAAGAACGACCTGCGCAACACCTGGTGGATCATCGACTATAACCGCCAGTCGCTGGACGGTGTGGTGCGCGAGGGGCTGTTCAGGCGGATCGAACGGATCTTCGACGCTTTCGGCTGGGATGTGGTCAAGGTCAAATACGGCGCCCTGCAGCGCGCGGCCTTCACCGAGCCGGGCGGCGACAAGTTGCGCGACTGGATCGACACCTGCCCCAACCAGCTTTACTCGGCGCTGACCTATATGGGCGGTGCGGTCTGGCGCGCGCGGCTGATGGAAGCGCTGGGCGATCAGGGCGATGTCTCGGCGCTGATCGCGTCGCGCTCGGATGACGAACTGGCGGCGCTGATGGAAAACCTCGGCGGCAACTGCGTGCAGACCATGGCCGAGACCTTTGACGCCATCGACCATGACCGCCCGGTCTGTTTCCTGGCCTATACGATCAAGGGCTGGGGCACGCCCATCGCCGGCCACAAGGACAATCACGGCGGGCTGATGAACAAGACCCAGATGGCCGAATGGCAGCGCCGCATGGGCGTGGCCGAGGGGCAGGAATGGGAAAAATTCGCCACCGTCGCCGATCCCGCCGGCTTGCAGGCCTTTCTCGACAGCGCGCCCTTCTTCGCCAGGGGTCGCCGGCGCTATCGTGATGACGTGCTGGAGGTTCCGGCAATCGAGCTTTCCCCGGATCGCGAGATCTCGACTCAGATGGCCTTTGGCAAGGTGCTGGACGATCTGTCCAAGGGCGACAGCGAACTGGCCGCGCGCATCGTCACCATGTCGCCCGATGTGACCGGCACCACCAACCTTGGCCCCTGGGTGAACCGGCGCAAGCTTTTTGCGCGGACCGAGCAGGCCGATACCTTCATCAACGAAAAGATCCCCTCGACCGCGAAATGGGAATTCACCCCGTACGGCCAGCATATCGAGCTGGGCATCGCCGAGATGAACCTCTTTCTGCTGCTGGGAGCCGCGGGCCTGTCGCATTCGCTGTTCGGCAAGCGGCTCATTCCCATCGGCACGGTCTATGACCCCTTCGTGCATCGCGGCCTCGATGCGCTGAACCACGCCTGCTATCAGGATGCGCGCTTTATGATCGTCGGCACCCCTTCGGGCGTCACGCTGGCGCCCGAGGGCGGCGCGCACCAGTCCATCGGCACGCCCCTGACCGGCATGGCGCAGGACGGGCTGGCCAGTTTTGAGCCCGCTTTCGCCGACGAGCTGGCGGTGCTCATGGAATGGGCCTTTGACTATCTGCAACGCGATGGCGAGGGCGACCCGGACGAACGCACATGGCTGCGTGACGAGACCGGCGGCTCGGTCTATCTGCGGCTGACGACCAACCCAATCGAACAGCCTGGCAAGCGGGGCGACGACACCTTTCGTCAGGGGGCGATCGACGGCGCCTACTGGCTGCGCAAGCCGGGGCCGAACTGCGATGTGGTCATCGCCTATCAGGGCGCCGTCGCGCCCGAGGCGATCAGGGCCGCCGGGTTGATCGGCGAGGGCCGGCGCGATGTGGGTGTGCTGGCCGTCACCTCGGCCGACCGGCTGAATGCCGGCTGGACGGCGGCGCAGCGCGCCCGCGCGCGCGGCCATGCCGGCGCCGCAAGCCATATCGAAAACCTGCTGTGTGATCTGCCACCGCATTGCAGCCTCGTCACCGTCATCGACGGCCATCCCGCAACGCTCGCCTGGCTCGGCGCGGTGCAGGGACACCGGACGATCCCGCTGGGGGTCGAGCATTTCGGCCAGACCGGCACCATCGGCGACCTCTATCGCCACCACGGCATCGACGCGCATTCCATCGTCGCCAAGGTGCAGGGCCTGACATCAGGACCCCGGCTCACCGCCGCCCGCGCCTGACCCGACCGCAGCCAGACCCGCCCGGGCAGGGTGCCGACGCTTGCCATCGGCCGCGATGCGCCCTAGGAATTCGCGGGTCAATGGCCTGCGAGCCGCCCGATGACACCCGCTGCAGGAGGCCGGACATGCTGCCCGAAACCATGACGACGATCGAAATGCAGGCGACCGGTGGGCCCGAAGTACTGCAGACTGGCAGCCGCGCCCTGCCGGTACCCGCCGCGGACGAGGTTCTGATCAAGGTCACGGCGGCCGGCGTCAACGGCCCGGATCTGGTGCAGCGCCGCGGCCATTACCCGCCGCCAAAGGGCGCATCCGACCTGCTGGGGCTTGAGGTGTCGGGTGAGGTCGTGGCGCTGGGTCAGGACGTTACGGGCTGGTCGGTCGGGGACAGGCTGTGCGCGCTGACCAATGGCGGCGGCTATGCCGAATATGTCGCGGTACAGGCTGCACATTGCCTGCCGATCCCAGCCCCGGTCAGCGAGATCGACGCCGCCGGCCTGTGTGAGACCTATTTCACCGTCTGGAGCAACCTGTTCTTTGGTCAGGACATCCACCCCGGCAGCCTGTTGCTGGTCCATGGCGGCGCGGGCGGCATCGGATCGACCGCGATTCAGCTGGGCCGGGCGCTGGGCTTGCGGGTTCTGACCACCTGCGCCAACGCTGCGGATTGTCGTTATGCCGAGGGACTGGGCGCCGAGCGGGCGATCGATTTCAACACCGAGGATTTTGTCGAGGTCGTGCGCGCCGCCGGGGGCGCCAACCTGATTCTGGACATCATCGGCGGCGATTATGTCGCGCGCAACATCAAGGCCTCCAGCGCGGATGCGCGTATCGTGCAACTGGCGTTCAACGCCGGATCCAAAGTACAGATCGACCTGATGCCGGTCATGCTGAAACGGCTGGTCTATACCGGCTCGACGCTGCGCTCGCGCCCGGAAGCGTTCAAAAGCGCCGTGGCCGCCGATCTGCGCGCCAATGTCTGGCCCCTGTTCGGCGATGGCCGACTGTCGGCCCAGACCCACACAGTGTTCCCGTTCGCACAGGCGGCACAGGCGCATGAGATGATGGAGTCCGCGACGCATCGTGGCAAGATCCTGATGTCGCCCACCGCCTGACCCGACCGGCTCGCCTCTCTGTCCGACGGCATTCCCATTCCTGAAAACCGTGGCAGGCAAGGCCAGAAGCCCAAAGGGGAGTCTCAAACACGATCAGCCGGGCCACATGTGATGCAGGCCTGGAGAATCAAACCGTGCACAGGCTCCGAAAGTACGGCCAGACGGCCATCTCACAGTTCAGCAGGCCTGTGGCTGCCAACAGGTCGTGGGGCGGGCGCAAGACCTCTGCCTCAAGCGCGTCAAGCGTCTGGAACGCGAGGGGTTCAACAAATCCTATCGCGCCGGGCTCGAACGCCAGTCGGTCGGACTTTCCCTGACGGCCTTCGCAGAGTTCAGGGCCGCGACATCTGCTCGAACATCGCGCTGAAACGGGTGACATCCGAAACGCCGATGCCGCTCACCCATACCAGTTACCCGCGCAGCGGCCCGGAGTGCCGAACCAGCGCGCGGCAGCGGATGCCTCCCCCGCCCGGGGAAGGCATCCGGCGTTTCAAGCATTTCGAGCGAAAGTAAATACCGGTTTCGCGTCCCGGAATGCGGCAACTCGAATCGCTGCAGGACGTCAGAACTCGACGACAGCGCGGATCGACTCGCCCCGGTGCATCAGCTCGAAACCCTCGTTGATCTGATCCAGGGTCAACTTGTGGGTGATCATCGGGTCGATCTCGATCTTGCCCGACATATACCAGTCGACGATTTTGGGCACATCCGTCCGCCCCTTTGCCCCGCCGAAGGCCGTGCCGCGCCAGACACGGCCCGTCACCAGCTGGAACGGCCGTGTCGAGATCTCGGCGCCCGCGGGGGCAACGCCGATGATGATGCTCTCGCCCCAGCCCTTGTGCGCACATTCCAGCGCATCGCGCATCACCTTGGTGTTGCCGGTCGCGTCAAAGGAATAGTCCGCCCCGCCCTCTGTCAACTCGACCAGGTGCTCGACGATGCTGCCCTCGACCTTCCTGGGGTTCACGAAATCGGTCATGCCGAAATAGCGCGCCACCTCCTCCTTGTCGTCGTTCAGATCGACGCCGACGATCTGATCGGCCCCGGCCAGCCGCAACCCCTGGATCACGTTCAGCCCGATGCCGCCCAGCCCGAACACCACGGCCCGCGCGCCGATCTCGACCTTGGCGGTGTTGATCACGGCGCCGATGCCCGTGGTCACGCCGCAACCGATGTAGCAGATCTTGTCAAACGGCGCGTCTTTGCGCACCTTGGCCAGCGCGATTTCCGGCACGACGGTGTGATTGGCGAAGGTCGAGCAGCCCATGTAGTGATGAATCGGCGTGCCATCCAGCATCGAAAACCGGGTGGTCCCGTCGGGCAATAGCCCCCTGCCTTGTGTCAGCCGGATCTTCTGGCAAAGGTTGGTCTTGCCGGAGAGGCAGTATTCGCATTCGCGGCATTCCGGCGTGTAGAGCGGGATCACGTGGTCGCCCGGCTCGAGCGTGGTGACGCCCTCGCCCACCTCCAGCACGACGCCCGCGCCCTCGTGACCGAGGATCGCCGGAAAAATCCCCTCGGGGTCGTCGCCCGAACGGGTGAACTCGTCGGTATGGCAAAGGCCCGTGGCCTTGATCTCGACCAGCACCTCCCCCCGCTTTGGCCCCTCGAGGTTCACCTCCATGATCTCGAGAGGCTTTCCCGCTTCGACGGCAACAGCAGCTCTGGTACGCATTCTTGTCTCCATTNAAGGCCCGTGGCCTTGATCTCGACCAGCACCTCCCCCCGCTTTGGCCCCTCGAGGTTCACCTCCATGATCTCGAGAGGCTTTCCCGCTTCGACGGCAACAGCAGCTCTGGTACGCATTCTTGTCTCCATTTTATTAAGGATTTTTAGGCGGATGGCTGCGCGCTTCAGAGGCGAGGCAACCGAGGTCCGGTGATGTCAAACTCTTCAGGAATGACTCTATGTCGTTCATTTCGTCCCCGGACAAACCGAGCGGCACGATCAGCGGGCTCTGCTCGGGATGACCGGCACCGCCGGCGTTGTAGAACTCCAGAACCCCACGCAACGTGCCGATCGAACCGTCGTGCATGTAGGGCCGGGTCGCGGCGACGTTTCGTAACGTCGGCGTGCGGAACTTCCACCTGTCGTCGGGGTCTTCCGTCACTTCGTATCGCCCCAGATCCGCTTCGCGCGGCAAGCTCACCGCTGAAATCCGGCTGAAGTCGACGTCCACCAGAACCCCCGGAGCCAACTGAACCCGCGCGGTGTCTGGCGGGTTCTGTCTGTCCCGCTCCCGGATGAAGCCAAACCCGGTATCGTGAAGCGCCTGATCGGTGAAGAGCGCATTCGTCTCGTTCAACAGATGGCATGTCGAGCATTGCGCCTTGCCGTCGAACAGCGCAAAGCCTCGCTGTGCCGCAGCATCCAGCGCATCGCTTTCGCCACCATAATACCACCGATCAAATCCAGAATTTCCTGCCACCAACGTGCGCTGATAGGCCGCCAGCGCCTGACCGATCCGGTCGAGGGACGCGCCGGCACCAAAGGCGGCGTCAAATCTCTGGCGATAGAATTCATCGCGATTGAGAAAGTCGACGACCCATCCTGCCGACGGATTGGCCATTTCATTGCGCGCCACCAATGGTGCTATGAACTGCGTTTCCAAGGCCGGGTCCCGGCCATCGTGAAACAAGGTATCCAGAAAGCCGGAATTGACGACCGTCGGGGCATTGCGCTTTGCGCTGCGCCCTTCGACACCGACTGCCACCTGCAGTTCCCACACGGTGAAGCCCTGTTCCGGCACATGGCACATTGCGCAGGACATGGTTCCGTTGATGGACAGGCGCCGGTCGAAAAATATCTCCCGCCCGAGTTCGATCTTTTCGACAGTGGGTGGATTGTCGGCGGGGTGAGCGATGGCCGGCAGGCCAAGTTGCGGTGTCAGGCTGCGGGCAAGCGCCCGCGCGGCCCAGTCGTCATCACCATGATCGGCGCAGGTGGCCGGATCAATCGGCAGTTCGAATGAACCCTGTGCGGCCTGTCCCTGGGCCACGACGCCAATCATCACGGCAACCGCGAATATTGCACCGGCGGCCGAACTCGCGGGCCAATCTGCTGCGGATCCCTTCGACATGACCTACAGACGCCCCTCCTCGATCAACAGCGTCTCGACATCGGTCATGATCAGACGCGGATCAATCAAGCCCAACCCATAGATGTTGCGGATTTCCCCCTCACGATCCACCAGAAAGATGCGCAGCAGGTGGCTGATCTGCTCCTGATCATTCGAGCGTTCGACGACCTGACCGAACCCCTTGAGGATCGGGTCAAGCTGTTCAAGGTTTTGCGTGGTCAGCACCCGCCAGTCGAGTTTGCTTGCCCGGTCCTGATCATGCGTGATCGGATATGCAAAGGTCTCGATAGCCTCGACCGTATCGCGATCCGGATCGAAGCTGATTGTGAGAAGCTGCAGCTCGTCGCGCAGTTGCGGCACGGCTGCGCTCGTATGGTAGAGGTCGAACAGGGTCGACATGGCCAAGGGACAGCCGTTTGTTTCACCGCAATTCAGGTAAACGAAACTGACCAGTGAAATCTTGCCGGACAGAATGTCGTTCAGCGCTCTTTGCTGCCCGTCGATGCCCAGAACCCTTCCGTCCGGAGCGGATTTGATTCTGTTCAGCGCATAGCTGCCCGCGGCGGGGGGATCGAATTGGAAGTCGTCACTGGCAGGAAACGCGGATGAAAAGTTCCGGTCAATCGCGGCTTTTCCTTCGGCGTTCGAGCCGATGACCGCCCAGGCACCCGAAGTTGCCAGCAAGAGCGTCGCCAAAAGTGATAGTATCTTCATGACAAACCTCCGGAAAACATGTGCCCGGACCATATTCGTAGTGGCCCGGGCGACAGGGCTCAGCTGTAAAGAGCGGAGCTGCCAAAGCGCATGATATGCGCGCGACCGAGCTGGGCCTCGTAGAAATCGATCTCGAAGTCCTCGATCAATTCCTTGCCGTCCCATTTATACGCCTTGAGGTATTGCTCGTCATCCTGACCCTTCTTGTCCCAGTTGCCGAGCAGCGACGACGTGAAATAGACGCGTTCACCGTCCCAGCTCTGGCTGACCATGTTCACCTGGGCCGCAATCTGTTTTTCGTAGATTTGCGTGGGGTTATGGGGGTCGGACACGTCAAAGAGCCGTGTCTTCCCGTCCATGAAGCTGTTCACCCAAAGGGTCTGATCGTCCGCGGCAATGGAAATGTCCACCGGCAGGGGAATATCCGCGGGGTTGCCGATGTCGGCGACCGCCTTGGCCTGCCACTCCCCGGCGTCGTCCTCATAGATCAGCCACAGCTTGGAGGTCAGGGCCGTGGTCGAGAAAGCATAGTTGGCGTTTGCACCCCAGGGGAAGCGAATTTCCAGCGGCGCGCCCGGTACGTTGAAAACCTTCTTTGGCTGGCGCGTGTGAAGATCCCACTGAACGATGGTGTTGCCAAATCGCTTCATCGCCTCCTGATCCTGGAGCATCTGGCCGAAATCCATCATGTAGTTCGACCAGCCGGTGAACGAGGATGTAAGCATCACGTTCTTGCGGATCAGCGCGCGGATGTCATAGCCATAGCCATCGGCAACCGCTCCATCCACGGCCACCGCACCCTGCATATCGTCGGTTGTGGGCATCCAGTAGGTCGCGACGTATTCGCCTTCGTCATTGTATTCGACCAATGCGGTGCGACCGCCGTGATCAGTGTCATTGCTCAACCCGGTGATCATCATCCGGCCCGGCAGCGCAAAGAAGGTATGCGGACCGACCACGCCGCCGGAATCGCTTACAAACGTTTCGATGGTCTTGTGCAGCGACGGGTTGCCCGGGTCGGTGTGCACATCGAAGATGAAGATACGGTTGGTGTCGAGACCCCCGGCCCAGAAATAGCGCCGGTCGGCACTGAAGCCGCCGTGGTGTGCCTCGTTGCGTCCGCCGACCGAGACGGAGTTGATCACCTGTCCGCGTGTTTCCGATCCGGGCCGCAGGTCCACCGTCACCAGCTTGTCCTGCTCATCCCCCATCCCCTCGACGCCCAGCGTCCAGATATAGACGTATTCTTCATGCCCGGTAATCATCGGCATATAGGGGGACTGGCAGGTCTCATCCGCCGACGCACGGAACGGAATCATCCCAAGCGCAAGCGCCGACGTGGCCATTCCTCCAAACTCTCTTCTGTTCATGACATCCTCCTTGTCAGTTTCCTAGTTGGTCATCTGCTTGCACCTAGGGCAGCGGCGCACCTTCTGCGGGCACCATGACCTCGGGAAAATCGGGCGCGGCATCGAGCACCGAACAGTGCTGTAGCGCTGCCGAGGCGCGCAGTGCCTGTGCGGTCAGCACCGGCAGTATGGGGTTTGAAATGCTCTGAGTGACCCGTGCCGATGGCCCCACCACCCCGATGCTGAATACCGCGCCGAGCCTTTCGACATGCACCGGTACTGCCACGCTGGTCACACCCTCGTCGATCTCGCCTCTGCACATGGCATAACCGTCGCGTCGCACCTGGTTCAGTTCACGTTCCAGAAGGTTCGGGTCCGTTATTGTCTCGGGGTTAAAACGGATGGGGCGCGCGTCCAGCATTTCCGCGCGCATGTCGTCGCTGATATAGGCGGCGATCGCCTTGGCTGAGGAACAGGCGTGAACCGGCCTTGGCCCCAATCCCGGGTGGATATACGATATCGCTGGATCGCTGGGCGTTTCCACCGCCACGATGTCGACCCGCCCTGCCCGGTAGCGTGCAAAGAACGCCGTTTCGCCCAGATCCTCCACGGTTCTCTGCATCAGGGCCGAAACCGCGCGTATCACATGGCTGTCCGATTTGCCCGTCAGAGCGATCCGCACGAACCGTATACCCAACATATACCGGCTGCCGCCGTCCACCTCGTCGAGAAAACCGCACTCTACCAGCGAAGCGACATTGCGATAGATCGTCGCCTTCGGAAGACCGGTAATCCCGGTCAGATCGCGCACGCTGACCGGCGCGGGCGCCCCGGCGATGGCTTCGAGCAACTGGATCAGGCGTTCCTGCACGTGTTTCTCACTTATCGAACCTTTTTACCATAGTATGGGATTCTCATTCGGAGAAATGTAAAATTCCATGCTTCCCAATGCAGCGGTGACGTGCTCAGATGTACGGTGCCCGTACCGTCAAGAATTTGGGCGCCCCTTACCATTGACCTGCGACCCGTTTCCTCGTCCATTTTGAGGTAGAGTCCGTCCCAACGAAGGAGGCGGACAGAATGAAGAGATCGCGGTTCAGCGAAGAGCCGATCATCGCGATTCTGAAGCAGCAGGACAGCGGTGTTTCGACGGCAGATATGTGCCGTGAGCATGGGATCAGCTCGGCGACATTCTACAAGTGCAAAGCGAAGTTCGGCGGCCTCGAAGTGTCGGGTGCCCGCAGGCTGAAGGCGCTCGAGGACGAGAATGCGAAGCTGAAGAAGCTGCTGGCCGAGCAGATGCTGGACAACGCGATGCTGAAGGATGTCGCCGCGCGAAAGTGGTACCGCCCGGCGCGAAGCGGGAAGCCGTGGCGCATCTGTGCAAAGCGCATCAGATGAGCCAGCGGCGGGCGTGTTCCGTTCCTGGCGTGGACCGGTCGAGCGTGCGGTATCGCAGTGTGCGCCCGGACGATGCCGATCTGCGCAAGGCGATGAAGGCCGTGGCGGCTGAGCGCCGCCGGTTCGGTTATCGCCGCGTGCACGTCATGCTGGAGCGGCAGGGCTGGCAGGTGAACCAGAAGAAGCTGCGGCAGCTCTGTCGCGAAGAGAAGCTGCAGGTAAGGAAACGCGGCGGCCGGAAGCGGGCCCTCGGGACAAGAAGGCCGGTGCTGGTGCCGGAGCGGCCCGACGAGCGTTGCAGCCTGGATTTCGTCTCGGACGCCGGCACCGACGGGCGCAGGTTCCGGGTGCTGGCCATCGTCGATGATTTCAGTCGCGAATGCCTGGCGCTGGTCGCGGACCTGCCCCCCGCTGGTCCCTCGCTCATGACGAGAGTCTGCGGGTTTGATTTTGGTAGTCGTCGGTTTCGGGGTTGGCAAGCGCGGCAGGCGCGGAGCCCTCAAATAGCTCAAGCGCCTGCCGCGCTTGCTTTGGCGTTCTGTTCCCCAGCGAAGAGTGCGGCCTGACGTTGTTGTAATCGTAGCGCCACAGCGCCAGCTTGCGGCGGGCATCGTCCAGGGTATCGAATAGCTCTTCATTGAGAAGCTCGTCCCGCAGACTGCCGTTGAATGACTCGATGAAGGCATTCTGCTGCGGTTTTCCTGGGTCGATGTAATGCCAATCCACGCCGTTCCTGTTGGCCCATTTCAGGATTGCCCGGCTGGTGAATTCCGTCCCGTTATCGCTGACAATGCAAGCGGGTTTTCCGTAGATCCGGACCAGTGCGTCCAGCTCCCGGGCAACGCGCTCGCCTGAAATGCTGGTGTCCGCAGCCAGGCACAGGTTTTCCCGGCAGCAGTCATCGTTCACGGCCAGGATGCGGAACCTCCGCAAGGCGCCGAAGCTGTCCGCCAGGAAGTCCAGGGACCCCATTGCCCGGCAGGCGATTGCGAAGCAATCTGCCGAGAGGGGGCGCTGGTTCGGCCGTGTGGCTTCGGGCATCGGCGTGCGCGAGCCCCGGGCGCGTTTGCGGCCCCGCCGCCGCTTCACCGCAAGGCCTTCTTCCCGGTAGAGGCGGTACAGTTTTTTGTGGTTCATGGTCATGCCTTTGCGCTCAAGCAGCACGCCGATCCTCCGGTAGCCGAACCGGCGGCGTTTGCCGGCGATCTCTTTCATCTCCTGGCGGATCTCGGGATGGTCGGGCGGGCGTTCGCGCCGGACCGTCTTGGGGTCGACACCGACAAGCCGGCAGGCCCTGCGCTGCGAGATGCCATGATCCCGCATCGCATTGAGCGCTGCCTCTCGCCGCTCCTTCGGTGCCGTCAGCTTTTTCCCAGCAGGTCTTTCAGAACCACATTGTCGAGCATCGTGTCTGCCAGCAGCCGCTTCAGCTTGGCATTCTCATCTTCCAGCGCCTTCAGCCGCGCCGCCTCCGATACCTCCATGCCGCCATACTTGGACTTCAGCTTGTAAAAGGTCGCCGGGCTCAGCCCGTGCTGGCGGCACACCTCCGCCGTCGGCATCCCGGCTTCCTGCTCTTTGATCATCCCGATGATTTGCGCCTCGGTGAAACGGCTCTTACGCATTCGTCTGCTCCTACATAGGTTGGGCAGACTCTACTTCATGGTGAGGGATTTTGCGGGGGGCAGGTCAGCGCGGACACGTTTCTCTCGGGGCTGCGCGTCACCCGCGAACTGACGGCGGTCATGGCGCGGCGCGG
>NZ_JBHUQE010000018.1:0-71495 GCF_042687825.1 Sedimentitalea sediminis
GTCAGACCGGACGCTTACGTTCAAACGTCGGACAGCGGGACGAAACGGACCCAGACTGAACCGGCACGCATGGCTGGTTTCGGCGTTTAACGACATTGGCAGCCCGGGCTGGGCCAAAATCAGACGATAGCTGTTGTGCCAATCTTGCGGCACCACCACACCGACCGACCGGGGCACTGCATCGGTTTCAAAGAGATGCCGTTGCATGTCAGCACTGAAGGCGGCCTATTTACTGTTCCGAAACGCAATCGGCGAAGTACTCGATGTTGCCATTAGCGCTCACCTCCTGCACCAGCCCGTGGATATCTGTCTCGAATCCCGGACACTCCTGCGCAAAGGTTCTGTTGAACTTGAGATATTCAACGATCGTCTTGTTAAACACCTCGCCGGGTATCAACAACGGAATGCCGGGAGGATATGGCGTGATAAGGCTGGTGGTGATCCGTCCTTCGAGGTCGTCAATGGGTACGCGTTTTGTAGTGCGCGCAGCGATATGCGAGAACGCGTCCGAGGGTTTCATCGCGGGGGTCAGGTCGCTCAGGTACATTTCGGTTGACAGAATCGCGATGTCGTATTTCGCATAAAGCGAATGCACATGCTGGCACAGATCACGCAGGCCGAAGTTTTCGTAATGTGGCTGCTTGGCGCAGAACTCTGGCATGGAACGCCAAAGCGGCTGGTTCTTGTCGTAGTCGTCCTTGAACTGCTGCAATTCAGTCAGAAGTGAGTTCCATCGCCCCTTGGTGATCCCGATGGTGAACATCACGAAGAAGCTATAAAGCCCGGTCTTTTCAACAACGACGCCGTGTTCTGCCAGGAATTTGGTGACGATCGAGGCGGGGATGCCGCTTGCCTCGAAACGTCCATCCATGTTCAGACCTGGCGTGATAATCGTTGCCTTGATCGGATCAAGCAAGTTGAATCCGCGCGCCATGTCGCCAAAGCCGTGCCAGCTGTCCTTGCCGTCGGCTTCCTGAACGCCTTCGGCGTCAGTCCTGCGCAGCACCCAGTTGTTGGGGTGATCAACGCCTTCGTCCTCCAGTTCGGCCGGGCCCCACACCTCGAACCACCAGTCGTCGGGGCCATACTCTTCGTCCACCTTGCGCATCGCGCGACGGAAATCGAGGGATTCAAGGATGCTTTCCTCGACCAGTGCGCGACCGCCCGGCGGTTCCATCATCGCCGCCGCCACATCGCAACTTGCGATAATGCTGTACTGTGGGCTGGTTGACGTGTGCATCAGGTAGGCTTCGTTGAACAGGTGCCGGTCCAGTTTCGTGCCCTGACTGTTCTGCACCAGCACGTGGCTTGCCTGGGATATCCCGGCCAGCAGTTTATGGATGGATTGCGTTGCATAGGTGACCGAATGTCTTGGCCGGTCGCGGTTGCGGCCCATCGAATGAAAACGGCCATAAAAGGGGTGAAATGCGGCATGCGGCAGCCAGGCTTCGTCGAAATGCAGGTTGTCTACATGGCCATCCAACATTTCCTTGATGGTCTCTGTGTTGTAAAGCACACCATCGTATGTCGATTGCGTCAGGGTGACGATACGCGGTTTGACCGTGTTGGCATCGACATGGCTCAACAGCGGATTGGCCCTGATCTTGTCCCTGATCGCATCGATCTCGAACTCCGCCTTCTGAATGGGTCCGATGATCCCGTAGTGATTGCGTGTCGGCTTGAGAAACACCGGGATGGCCCCGGTCATGATGATGCTGTGCAGGATGGACTTATGACAGTTGCGGTCCACCACGACGACATCACCGGGGGCAACCGCATGGTGCCAGACTATCTTGTTTGAGGTGCTGGTGCCGTTGGTCACGAAAAAGCAGTGATCGGCATTGAAGATTCGCGCCGCATTGCGCTCGGACGCGCCGATTGCGCCGTTGTGCTCCAGGAGCTGACCAAGCTCTTCCACTGAGTTGCAGACATCCGCACGCAGCATGTTTTCGCCGTAGAACTGGTGGTACATCTGGCCGATGGGGCTTTTGAGGAAGGCCACGCCGCCGGAATGCCCCGGGCAATGCCAGGAGAACGACCCGTCCTCGGCATAATCGAGCAGCGCTTTGAAAAACGGTGGCTGGATGCTTTCAAGATAAGTCTTGGCATCCCGGACGATATGGCGAGCCACGAAATCTGGGGTGTCCTCGAACATGTGAATGAAGCCATGCAGCTCGCGCAGGATGTCGTTGGGAAGGTGGCGACTGGTTTTGGTTTCGCCGTAGATGTAAATCGGAACATCCTCGTTTTTCCAGCGGACTTCCTCAATGAATTTCCGCAAGTCGAGGACTGCCGGATCAAGGTCGGGACCGGGTGTGAATTCTTCGTCGTCTATCGACAGAACAAAGGCGCTTGCGCGCGATTGCTGCTGTGCAAACTGCGAAAGGTCGCCATAGCTAGTCGTACCTAGGACCTCGAAACCCTGCTTTTCGATCGCCTCGGCGACGGCGCGGATCCCCAGGCCGGAGGAATTCTCTGACTGGAAGTCCTCGTCGATAATGACGATCGGAAAGCGAAATTTCATATTTAACTCCGGGGGATAACGAAAAACGGTTCACGATGCACCACACTTAGGTGGGCAGGATCGGGATCGAGTCGTCTTCATAGTGAAACGGCTGCGTGAATTTGTCCATTTTGATGGCATTACCGTCAAGGGCTACTTAGACCATCTGGGCGAGCATTGGTATTCACGACCGCTTCCGGCGACCTCCGTCATTCATGCCTCATGCAGCATTTTGCACTTTGGGCTCCAGGCGGACCTTTAAGGCGGCGCAGCATCTCGTGATACCTTGCCTTGGCGACGTCGGCTCAGCCAGGAGATCGTCGCGGCCAAGAGAATGCCGGACCGCAGCCAGACCCGTCACGACTTCTGCCCGGATCGGGTGGCAGCGGATGAATCATACGGCACTGGCCTCTACCTCGCTTGGCTCCTGAAGCGTGAAGTCACACCGCATGTTCCGGTGCTAGACCGCCAACATCAAAACCAAGGGCAAGTACGACCTCGGCCATTTCCAGTACGACCCCACGCGGGACTGCTACACCTGCCTAGAAGGGCACGAAATGCCGCTGCGGCGGGTCAGAGATGATGACCGGATCAAAAGTTACGCGGCTGTATTCCGCTCCGCCTTGTTGAATTTCCATGGGGCAGGCGCAGGAATGTTGCCAGAGTTTCATAAACCTCTGAACGTCTAGTGGTCGCTGATCGACACCAGTGCTCACGTGATGAGGTCAAAGGTAGATACGTGGGTGAACGAAAATCTCACTCCAGCATCTATTCCATTGTACTTATTGCATTTTTTTGATTTTATGGTGCGGCCGAGAAGACTCGAACTTCCACGGGTGTTACCCCACAGCGACCTCAACGCTGCGCGTCTACCAATTCCGCCACGGCCGCACGCCTGGGCTTGGTGTCGCCGGGCTATAGACCAAGGCCCGCAGCTTGTGAAGAGGAAAAGCCGCCGCGCGGGAACGCGCGGTTGACTTGGCCGCTGCCGCGCCCACCTGATTGTATAACCCGTCCGTTTCTTTCCCGAACAGTTCCATAGGGGACGCCATGTCTTCACCGCACGCCCCGTCCCCCGATGTCCCGATCCAAGTCGACATCGTCAGCGATGTCGTCTGCCCCTGGTGCATCGTCGGGTTCAAACAACTGCACCAGGCAATGGCACGCACCGGGCTTTCGGTGGCCCTGCGCTGGCATCCGTTCGAACTGAATCCCGACATGCCACCCGAAGGGCAGAACCTGCGCGCGCATATGATCGGAAAATACAGCATTACCGCGGAACAGAGCGATCAGGCCCGCGACCGGCTGACCGAACTGGGCGCCGAACTGGGCTTTGACTTCAATTTTTCGGACGATATACGCATCCTGAACACCTTTGCCGCGCATCAGCTGCTGGACTGGGCCGACGAACAGCGGCGCCAAACGGCGCTGAAACTGGCGTTGTTCGCTGGCTATTTCACAGAGCACCGCGATGTTTCCGACCCCGAAATCCTGATCGAGATCGCCGTTGCCGTCGGGCTGGACGGCGCAGCCGCCCGCCAGGTTCTGAGCACCGGCAGTCATGCCGCACCAGTGCGCGAGAAACAGCAGTTCTGGCACCGGCGCGGGATAACCGGCGTCCCGGCGATGATTTTTGCCGGCAAGTACCTGCTGACCGGCGCGCAGGGCGTGGATCAATATGCCAGCCTGCTGCAACGCTGTCGCGACGAGGAAGTCTAGGCCCTTTTCCCCGGCTCGCTCAGACGCTAATCAGGCAACATGGTTGAATGGATCACGACTGACGGGCTGACCGATTACGACGAGGCGGTTGCCTTCATGGAGCAGCGTGCTGCGGCGATTGCCGCCGGCACCGCCGAAGAATGCGTCTGGTTGCTGGAACACCCGCCGCTCTATACCGCCGGCACCAGTGCGCGGATCGAGGATCTGACCGACCCCGACCGGTTTCCGGTCTATCCCAGCAAGCGCGGCGGGCAATACACCTATCACGGCCCGGGCCAGCGGGTGGTTTACGTGATGCTCGATGTCGGGCGGCGCGGCCATGACGTGCGCGCCTTTGTGAAACAGCTCGAGTCCTGGGTCATCGCGGCGCTGGCCGAATTCAACGTCACCGGCCATATCCGGGACGGGCGCGTCGGCGTCTGGGTCGAGCGCGACAACAAGCCCCTGACCGCCGCAGGCACCAAAGCCGAGGACAAGATCGCCGCCATCGGCATCCGCCTGCGCAAATGGGTCAGCTTTCACGGCATCTCGATCAATGTCGAACCCGACCTGGACCATTTTGGCGGCATCGTACCCTGCGGCATCACCGAACACGGCGTCACCAGCCTGGTCGATCTGGGCCTGCCGGTGACGATGCACGATCTGGATGTGGCGCTGCGCCGCAGTTTCGAGCAGGTCTTTGGCGCGGTCGAAAGGGCCTGATCCGGGCCGTTCAAATTACGGTGCGCGACACGCAGGCGATTTGATTTTCACGCCCGGTGCGCTTTGATGAGTCACAAAGCCCACCGGAGGACAAATGGCACATGCGACCCAATCCCGGTTCGACCGCTTTCTGGACTGGTTCGGGCACCGGCTGGCGGTAAAACTGCAGCGGCCCAGTTCCGGTTATCAGCCCTATACCCCCTCGGATTTCGATACTCTCAGCCGCACGCTGATCGCCGGCGATATCCTGTTGATCGAGGGCAACGAGCGGATCTCGACCGCGATCAAATACCTGACCCAGTCGACCTGGTCACATGCCGCCATCTTTGTCGGCGATGCCCTGCCCCGACCTCGGGACGGTTCGCCGCGTCCACAACTGGTTGAGGTCAATCTCGGGCAGGGCTGCGTTGCGGTGCCGCTGACGAAATACGAATCCTACAATACCCGCATTTGCCGCGCGGTGGGGCTGAGCCCGTCCGACCGGGACAAGGTGGTGCGTTTCATGATCGACCGGATCGGCCTCAGCTATGATCATCGCCACATCTTTGATCTTTTGCGCTATTTTCTGCCGACGCCGCCGGTCCCGGTGCGCTGGCGGCGGCGGATGCTGGCGGTGGGATCCGGCGATCCAACCCGGGCGATCTGTTCCTCGCTGATCGCCCGGGCCTATCAGTCGATCAACTATCCGATCCTGCCGACGGTGCGGGTGCAGGATGCCAGCGGCGATTTCGCGCGCCGCGAGATCTATCACATCCGGCACCATTCGCTGTTCACGCCGCGCGATTTCGACCTGTCACCGTATTTCGAGGTGATCAAGCCGACGCTCAGCGGCGATTTCGACTATCGCGGCCTGGCCTGGAGCGAACCACCGCAGGTGAGCGACTGACTGGCGCGTGTCTCAGCCATGGCCGATGCGCTGCGGCGCGATACAGGCATGGCGGCTGCATTCCAGTTCCAGCATCGTGTGCCGGATGCCGAACCCCTGTTCCAGCGCCCGCTTGACTTCGGCCTTGATGCGGTCGGCCTGGTCCCAGGCGCCCGGCGCGATCACCAGATGCGCGTCCAGCGCCGGTTCATGCTCTTGCATCGACCACAGGTGCAGATGATGCACGCTGTCGACATCGACGACATCCTCGATGGCGCGCAGCACAGCCTCGACCTGCATTCCGGCCGGGCTGGCCAGCATGAGAATGCGAATGACGCCGCCGATCTCGGATTTTACGTGCCACAAGATATAGCCGGCAATCATCAGCGTCACCGCCGGGTCGACCCAGGTCCAGCCGTTCAGTATCACCAGTGTCCCGGCCACGATCACCGCCACCGACCCCAGCGCGTCGGCGACATTGTGCAGAAAGGCCGCCCGGATGTTCATGCTGGATTTTGACATCGAATAGGTCAGCGCCGCGGTCACCAGGTCCACCGCCAGCGCGATCATCGCGATCCAGACCACCAGCCAGCCGTCGATCGGCTGCGGGTCAAAAAACCGCAGGATACCTTCATAGATCAGGTACAGGGCCAGTACGACCAGCGTGGTGTAATTGACCAGCGCCGCAACAACCTCGGCCCGGCCATACCCGAAACTCATCCGCGCATCGGCGGGACGGCGGGCGATCCTGCGCGCGAAAAACGCGATGATCAGCGCCACCGCGTCCGAGAAATTGTGCAGCGCATCCGCGATCAGCGCCAGCGAGCCCGATAACAGGCCTCCGACGACCTGCGCCAGCGTCAGGCCCATGTTGACGGCCACCGCCCAGGCGACACGGGCATCGCCGGCATCCGGATCTATATGGTGGTGATGGTGGCCCCCGCCCCCATGCGCGTGCTTGTGTTCATGCGGCTGATCATGCGGCATTTTCTCTGTCCTCGCTGGTGCATGACCGCCAGATAATCTCTCTAGCGGCTAGAGGTTCAAGAGGCCCAGGAAAAATTTCCGCTCGTGGCCGGGCCCGCGCGCGCTCGGGATCATCCGTTCCCGCGCAATCGCTGAACCGGACCGGATCAGCCGGCCAGCGCAGCCCGGATCCGCTGGGCATTCGCGGCGATCTCGTCCATGTCCCCCATCTGGCCCGGCGGTCCCATACGCTGTCCCGGATGCCGCGGCAGCACATGGAAATGCAGGTGGAACACCTCTTGCCCGCCATCGGCCTCGTTGAACTGCTGCACCGTGACACCCGTGGCGTCAAAGGCCGGCATCACCGCATTGGCAATCTTTTGCACCGTCGCCATGACGTCGGCCAGTTGCCGGGGGCTGGCATCCAGCACGTTGCGACAGGGCGTTTTCGGGATCACCAGGCAATGCCCCGGCGTACGCGGCATGATGTCCATGAAAACCAGCGTCGCGTCATCCTCGTAGACCCGTGTCGACGGTATTTCGTCGCGCAGGATCTTGGCAAAGATGTTGTCGGGATCGTATTGCATCGCGAAACCTTTCTGCAAACCGTGTCGCGCAAGCTTGTGATCCGCTGGCCCGGTGGCGTCAAGCCCGCCCCGAAATGGCACAAATTCAAGGGTCGCGCGGCAATTTTTCTTGATCCATGTCAAACTCGGCCATTGAAGCGCACCGTCAGCCATTCTAAACCGATATGGAATTCAACGCGCGCCGTATTCCCGGCGCGCGCTCATATGCAACAGGAGGCGCCAAATGGCAGACGCAGCCATTCATGGTCACGAGCACGCGGACGAGCGCAGTTTCTTTACGCGCTGGTTCATGTCCACAAACCACAAGGACATCGGGATACTCTATCTTGTCGTCTCGGCCCTGGTCGGCCTGATCTCGGTCGGGTTCACCGTCTACATGCGGCTGGAACTGATGGACCCCGGCGTTCAGTACATGTGCATGGAAGGCGCGCGGCTGATTGCCGATTCCGCCGGAACCTGTACCCCCAACGGCCATTTGTGGAACGTGTTGGTGACCGCGCACGGCATCCTGATGATGTTCTTTGTGGTCATTCCCGCCCTGTTCGGCGGGTTCGGCAACTATTTCATGCCGCTGCAGATCGGTGCGCCGGACATGGCCTTCCCGCGGATGAACAATCTCAGCTTCTGGCTGTATGTCTTTGGCACCACCCTGGCGGTCTGCTCGGTCCTGACGCCCGGCGGCAACGATCAGTTGGGCTCGGGGGTCGGCTGGGTTCTGTATCCGCCGCTGTCAGTGAACGAAGGCGGCATGTCGATGGATTTCGCCATCTTCGCAGTCCACGTGTCGGGTGCGTCCTCGATCCTGGGTGCGATCAACATGATCACCACCTTCCTGAACATGCGCGCCCCGGGCATGACCCTGTTCAAGGTGCCGCTGTTCTCGTGGTCGATCTTTGTCACCGCCTGGCTGATCCTGCTCAGCCTGCCGGTGCTGGCCGGTGCCATCACCATGCTGCTGATGGACCGCAATTTCGGCTTTACCTTCTTTGATCCGGCCGGCGGCGGCGACCCGATCCTGTACCAGCACATCCTGTGGTTCTTTGGCCATCCGGAAGTGTATATCGTGATCCTGCCGGGCTTTGGCCTGATCAGCCACGTGATTGCCACCTTTGCGCGCAAGCCGGTCTTTGGCTATCTGCCGATGGTCTGGGCGCTGATCGCCATCGGGTTCCTGGGCTTTGTCGTCTGGGCGCACCACATGTACACCGTCGGCATGACTTTGAACCAGCAGGCCTATTTCATGCTGGCGACGATGACCATCGCGGTGCCCACCGGCGTCAAGGTGTTCAGCTGGATCGCCACCATGTGGAGCGGCTCGATCGAGTTCAAGACACCGATGCTCTGGGCGTTCGGCTTCCTGTTCCTGTTCACCATCGGGGGCGTTACCGGAATCGTTCTGTCGCAGGCCGCCGTGGACCGCTATTATCACGACACCTACTATGTCGTGGCGCATTTCCACTATGTCATGAGCCTGGGGGCCGTCTTTACCATCTTTGCCGGGATCTACTTCTACCTGCCAAAGATGTCCGGCCGGATGTATCCCGAGACCCTGGGTAAAATCCACTTCTGGATGATGTTCATCGGCGCCAACCTGACCTTCTTCCCGCAGCACTTTCTGGGCCGTCAGGGCATGCCGCGCCGCTATATCGACTATCCCGAGGCCTTTGCCTATTGGAACTGGTGGTCGAGCCTGGGCGCGTTCCTCTCCTTTGCCTCGTTCCTGCTGTTCTTCGGCATCATCTGGTACACGCTGACGCGTGGTGCCCGGGTGACCGAGAACAACCCTTGGAACGAGTATGCGGACACGCTGGAATGGACCCTGCCCAGCCCGCCGCCGGAACATACGTTCGAAACCCTGCCCAAGCAGGAAGACTGGGACAAGGGCCACGCCCACTAGGCCAGCCAGCCCCATCCCGCGAATTGCAAAAGCCCCGGAGCATTGCTCCGGGGCTTTTGTCTTGCCCGGTTCCGTCGCGGCAGACTGTCCGTCGCCGGCTTGAAGGCGCCCGGAGCTTGATGTTTTCTGGCGTCGCTCCCACAAGCCAAGGTGCTTTCATGTTCGTCGCCCCCTTGCCCGCCCCGAACGGGTCGGACATTTTCCGACCGGCACCGAAGGCAGCGCCGGGAATGCCCGGCAGGACAGGCACCGCGCACCGGCCCGGACTGTCCGTTTCGTGTCCCGAGACGCAGTCGGCACCCGCATCCGATGCCGGGTGCGCCCGGGCATGATGGACCGTGTTCTGGACATTCTGGGCCGCACCGTCTTTCTGCCGTTGCTGGTCGCACAGGGCCTGCAAGTGCGGCGCAAGGCGCTGATCCTGCCCGAAGCCGCTGGCGCCCGCAGCGGCATCACCGGAACCGGCCGGGACCTGCATCTGCTGGTTCTGGGCGATTCCTCAGCCGCCGGGGTCGGGGTGGTTACCCAGGATCACGCGCTGACCGGGCAACTGGTGCGGCGCCTGTCGCCGCAGTTCCGGCTGCACTGGCGCCTGGATGCCCTGACCGGAGCGACGACACGCAGCACGCTCGCCCGGCTGCGCCAGACACCTCCGGTACGCGCAGATGCGGTGGTCCTGGCGCTGGGTGTCAACGACACCACCGGTGCCGTCACTCTGGGCGGCTGGTTGTCGCGGCAGCGCCGGCTGCTGAATCTGCTGCGCCGCGACTATGGCGCCCGCCGCATCTATGTGTCGGCGGTGCCGCCCATCGGGCAGTTTCCGCTGTTACCCCATCCTCTGCGCTGGTTTCTGGGGCGCCACGCATTGCGCCTGGACCGCGGCCTGCAAGAACTGCTGGACCGGCAGCCCGATTGCACCCATATCGCGCTGGACCTGCCCCCGGATGCGACACTGATGGCCGAGGACGGCTTCCATCCCGGCGCCGCTGTATATGACGCCTGGGCCGAATGTCTGGCCGAACATATCCGCCGCGATTTTCTGGCGGCCACGCACGGGCAATCACATTTGACGGCGGGACACTGAAAGGGCGTTCACCCGTTGGGGCCGCGCTGCTAGTATCGCTGTGACGCCATGCCTTACAACTGGATCAAATCCGACCCTGCCCATACCGGCCGCGAACTGCATCTCTGGCCGCACCAGTCACTGCGGCCACGCGGTTATGCGGCGTTCATCCTGGGCACGTTCACCCTGGTTCTGGTGCCGATGCTTCCCCTGCTGGGCAGCGTGGTGCTATGGGGCGTTCTGCCGTTTCTGATGGCCGCAGTCGGCGGCATCTGGTTCGCGCTGTCGCGCAGTCACCGCAACGCGCAGATCCTCGAAGTGCTGACATTGACCAGCGACCACGCCCATCTTCTTCGCCGCAATCCGAACGGTGAATGCCAGGAATGGCAATGCAACCGCTATTGGGCCAGCACGCAGATGCACAAGACCGATGGTCCGGTACCGCATTACGTGACCCTCAAGGGCTGCGGGCGCGAGGTCGAGATTGGTGCGTTTCTGTCCGAGGACGAGCGCATCGCGCTTTATGACGATCTGGTGCGGGCGCTGAACCGCTGAACACCATCTGGCCCGGCGCCCCCGCCCGCGACAGTTCCGTGCATCGCGCACCAGTCGCGACCAGAGACCCCGGGTCGCTGTCAGCCGGAGCAGAGCCGGTCCTTGACCAGCGGACCGACCTTGCCGAAATCCATCTGGCCGGTGTACTTGCCTTTGAGTTCGGCCATCACCTTGCCCATGTCGCGGATCGACTGCGCGCCGGTCTTTTCAACCGCCTTGCGCACCGCGTCCGCGACCTGCTCGTCATCCAGCTGTTTGGGCAGGAAATCCTCGATGATCTCGATCTCCTGCCGTTCCCGCTCGGCCAGGTCCAGCCGCCCGCCCTCTTCGTAAGCGCGGGCACTTTCGTAGCGCTGTTTGGTCATCTTGCTCAGAATCGCAAGAACTTCGGCATCGCTGACGCCACCTTCCTTGCCCTCGCCGCGCGCGGCGATATCCTGATCCTTGATTGCCGCACAGATCAGCCGCAGGGTCGACAACCGGGTTGCCGCCTTGTCCCGCATGGCCTGTTTCAGGGCCGCATTGACCCGAGAACGCATGTCCATGTCTGTCATTCCATCCCCATGGATTCCGAAGCTGAGACACTAACGAATGCGAATGCGTTTAACAACCGGGCGAAGCATCCCGTAACGCATTGATTTTCAAGTATGTAGCAAAAAACCGGGCAGGCTTGACCCGACTGGCCGCTAACCTTAGACATCGGTCAGTTTTGCCCATCAGGAGTCGCGCCATGGCCCATTCGGTCCCATCCAAGCCCACCGCCTGTCTGGCCCTGGCGGATGGCAGCGTATTTTATGGCATCGGCTTTGGCGCCACCGGGCAGACCGTTGCAGAACTGTGTTTCAACACCGCCATGACCGGCTATCAGGAAATCATGACTGATCCGTCCTATGCCGGGCAGATCGTCACCTTTACCTTTCCCCATATCGGCAATGTCGGGGTCAACCCAGACGATGACGAAACCGCCGATCCGGTGGCCTCGGGCATGGTGGTCAAATGGGATCCGACCGTGCCCAGCAACTGGCGTGCCACCGAGGACATCCGGGCATGGCTGCAGCGCCGCGGCCGCATCGCCATCGGCGGCGTCGATACCCGTCGCCTGACCCGGGCGATCCGGCAACAGGGCGCGCCGCATGTCGCGCTGGCCCATGATCCCGAGGGCAATTTCGACCTGGCGGCTCTGGTCGCGGCCGCGCGCGGTTTTGCCGGTCTCGAAGGCATGGACCTGGCCCGCGAAGTTACCTGCGCGCAATCCTATCGCTGGGACGAGATGCGTTGGGCCTGGCCGGCCGGATACAGCCGGCAGGAGGCGGCGAAACACCGCGTCGTCGCGGTGGATTACGGAGCCAAGCGCAACATTCTGCGCTGCCTGGCCAGTGCCGGCTGCGATGTCACCGTTCTGCCGGCCACGGCCACGGCGGCGGAGATCCTGGCGCATGAGCCGGACGGTGTCTTCCTGTCCAATGGTCCCGGCGATCCGGCGGCCACCGGTGAATACGCCGTGCCGATGATCCGCGAGGTTCTGGACCGCACCGACATCCCGGTCTTTGGCATTTGCCTTGGCCATCAGATGCTGGCCCTGGCGCTGGGGGCCCGGACGGTCAAGATGAACCACGGCCATCACGGCGCCAACCATCCGGTCAAGGATCTGGAAACCGGCAAGGTCGAAATCACGTCGATGAACCACGGTTTCGCGGTCGACGGCCAGTCGCTGCCGCAGGGGGTGGTGGAAACCCATCGCTCGCTGTTTGACGGATCGAATTGCGGCATCCGGGTCTCTGACAGGCCGGTCTATTCGGTGCAGTACCATCCCGAGGCCAGCCCCGGCCCGCAGGACAGCTTTTACCTGTTCGAGAGGTTCGCCGCCGCCATGGCCGCTCGCGCTGCGGCCTGAGAACAGCCGCTCTGTTGCCAGATTTCAGAGTGCTGTCGCCCGGCGGCGGTCTGCATCCGATCTGATCGGAGAACGACCGGATTCCGCTCATCTTTACCGGCTGTTAACCTCGTTGTCTCAGGTTGATGCGCAGATTTCACTCTGCGTATTGGACCCCTCGGATGCGCTCTCAGACCTTGCGGCTGCTGACATCCAGCCCGGCCCCATTGCAGCGCAAGACGCCCCGGCTGCCGCTGGGGCGGTGTCTGGTGCGCAAGGGAGTGATCACCTCTGATCAACTGATCCGGGCCTTGCAGTTGCAACTGACTCTGCGCGCCCCGATTGGCGAGATTCTGGTCGCCGAGGGCTGGGCCAGCCGCGATGATATCCAGGCCGCCTTGACCGAACAGCACGGTATCGCCCAGGCCGACATGACGGGCCATCGCCCCGACCCGGCATTGTGCCGACGCATGCCGCACCGGTTCTGGCTGCACCACCGGGTGCTGCCGTGGAAGCGCGTCGGACGGACCGTGCAGATCGCCACGGCCCGGCCCGACCAGTTCGACACGGTGCGCGCGGCCTTGCGCGATACCTTTGCCGATGTGGTGCCGGTGCTGGCCACGGAAACCCAGATCGATCACGCCATCGCCCGGCGCTTTTCAAAGCCGATGGCGCGGGCGGCGGGTTCGCGTGTAGACGCGCGCTTCAGCTGCCGCACATGGCAATCGGGCAGCCGCCTGACCCTGCCCGCCGTCCTGCTGCTTTTGCTGGGCGCATTGGTTCTGGCCCCGGTTTCGGTTCTGGGCGCGCTGAGCCTGGTCGCCATCTTCACTTTGATGATATTTGCGCTGCTCAAGGTCAGTGCCTTTGTGGTGCACCTGACGGGCAATTGCCACCTGACCGCGCCCAGCCGCCGGAACGCAGCCCCGCCGGCCCCGGCGCAATTGCCCAAAGTATCGGTCCTGGTGCCCCTGTTCCACGAACGGGAAATTGCCGGAGCCTTGATCCGAAGGCTGGAAAAACTGACTTATCCCAAGGCGTTGCTGGACGTCATTCTGGTTCTGGAAGAACATGACGAGATCACCCATGCAACCCTGGCCGAAACCGTTCTGCCGGCCTGGATTCGGGTGGTCCAGGTACCTGCCCATGGCGGGTTGACGACCAAGCCACGGGCGATGAACTATGCGCTGGATTTCTGCCGCGGCGACATCATTGGCGTCTGGGACGCCGAAGACGCACCGGTGCAGGACCAGATCGAATATGTCGTGGCCTGTTTCGAACGGGCCGACGAAGACGTGGTCTGCCTGCAGGGGATTCTGGATTACTACAACCCGCGCAGCAACTGGCTGGCGCGCTGTTTCACCATCGAATATTCCAGCTGGTTCCGGGTTGTTCTGCCCGGCATTGCCCGCATGGGGCTGGTGGTGCCGCTGGGCGGCACGACCCTGTTCTTCAGACGCGACAAACTGGTGGAACTGGGCGGATGGGACGCGCATAATGTCACCGAGGATGCCGATCTGGGGGTCCGCCTGTGCCGCGCCGGCTATCGCACCGAGATGATCGACACCGTCACCTACGAAGAGGCGAATTGCCGGATCTGGCCCTGGATCAAACAGCGCTCGCGCTGGCTCAAGGGTTTTATGGTGACCTATCTGGTGCATATGCGCCGCCCCGTGCAGCTGTTTCACGATCTCGGCGCTCGGCGGTTCCTGAGCCTGCAGGCGTTTTTTGTCGGAACGCTGTGCCAGTTTCTGCTGGCGCCGGTGCTTTGGTCGTTCTGGCTGATCGTGCTGGGCTTTCAGCATCCGATCCAGACCCTGGTCTCCAACCAGATGGTCTATGGTGTCGGCGGGCTGTTTCTGGCGGCGGAACTGATGGTCATCTGTATCGGACTGGTCGCCGTCTCGTCACCCGAGCGGCGCTTTCTGATGCGCTGGGTTCCGACCATGATACTGTATTTTCCACTGGCCGCGCTGGCCGCCTACAAGGCGCTGTATGAGCTGGTAATCCGGCCCTATTACTGGGACAAGACCCAGCACGGACATTCCGAATCCGAACTGGCCTCGGAATGAGGCGCAGACGGAAAATGTCGCGGCTTTAACCTGTGCGTTCCCGTGCGGTGGCATCCTGCTGCAGCCGGGTCATGAAGGCCACCGAGATATGATCCTTGAGCGCCTTTTCGGCCATGTCCTCGTCGCGGGCTTCGATCGCGGCCACAATGCCATCATGCTCGCTCTGGGCAATCTCGCCCCGTCCCTGGGCCGCCAGCGACGTTGTCGCCATCAGAGCCATGGTCCGGTGCACCAGATCCAGTTGCTGCACCAGATAGCGGTTATGCGAGGCCAGGTGAATCTGCTTGTGAAACCGTCGGTTCGCCCGCGCCAGCGCCGGCGGATCGCCGACCAGGGAATCATCCGCGGTCACCATCGCCCGCAGCACCGCGATTTCCTCTTCGTTGGCATGGCGCGCCGCCAGCCGGGCCGCCAGCCCCTCGAGTTCGCGCCGGACCACGTAGAGTTCGGCCATCTGGTTGTGATCCAGCGAGGCCACGATCAGCGATCGCCCGTCCCGTTCCAGCAGTGACTGGGTCTCGAGTCGCTGCAAGGCCTCGCGAATGGGCGTTCGCGACACCCCGAACCGATCCGCCAGATCGCTCTCCACCAGGCGATCTCCGGGCTTGTAGACGCCGATATCGATCGCCTCGAGGATCAGGTTATAGGCGTCTGAATGCGGGTGTTTTTGCTGCGACATGAGACAGATACTAACGCGCGGCGGGGGGGCGTGTACAGGCAGACCGGCCGCGTTGCCACCCAAGCCGTTGATAAGTCGCACCGGCAGGCCTAGAAACACAGCATGGTCAAGGACGCGTTTTCCCATGTCACGGTCTGGGTATTCGACCTGGACAACACGCTCTATCCGCCACAGGCCCGCCTGTTCGACCAGATCGAGCGGCGGATGACCCGCTATGTGATGCAGGCGCTGCGCGTCGGGCAGCCCGAAGCGGACCGGTTGCGCCGGCATTACTGGCACACTTACGGCACGACGCTGGCAGGTTTGATGCGGGAACATGATGTCGATCCGGCCCCCTACCTGACCGAAGTGCACGATATTTCGCTGGATCACCTGGATCGGGATGTCGCGCTGCGCCGCCAGATCTCCCGCCTGTCCGGCCGCCGCATCGTCTACACCAATGGCACCGGACCCTATGCCGAACGAGTCCTTGCGGCGCGCGGTCTGGACGGGCTTTTCGACGCGGTCTATGGCGTCGAGCATGCCCGGTTTCTGCCCAAACCCGAACGGGCCGCTTTTGAGGCCATCTTTGATCTGGACGGGGTCGATCCGACCCGCGCCGCGATGTTCGAGGACGACCAGCGCAATCTGGCAGCGCCGCACGCGATGGGCATGCGCACCGTGCATGTCGCGCCGGACCCGAATCCGGCCGCGCATATCCACCACCACACCGACGATCTGGCGGGATTTCTGCAAAACCTGACTTGAAAATGCATGTTGCGACAATCCGCGCATGGGAACCGCACGCAGGTGGTTTATCTCAGCGTCAACACGCGCTGAACAGGAGATTGCCCATGAGCCTTGCAGACCCGCAACACCGCGCTGCCGGGTGGCGCCGGCTGTTTTTTCGCATTCCGGTTATCGGCTGGGTCGCCAAAGACCTGCTGCATGGCGACAAGGACAATGTCTGGTTCGCGCTGATCGCCTTTTTCAGCCTGTGGATGTCGCTTTGGCTGGTCTTCGGCCTGCCCGGCCTGTACTTGCCGGCGCTGGCGATGGTGCCGGTCATGTTTGCCCTGCTGGTCCTGATCTCGCGCGGGTGATTCGCAGCGTCTTGCCGCTTGGCCTTTGGCTGCAACGGACCTAGGGTGTGCCGGCGGCGAAAGGCAAATGCGATGGACGACAGTTGCGACATTCTGATCTCGGGCGGCGGGCCTGCCGGCCTGACTGCGGCTGCGGTGCTTGGTCATGCCGGTTTTCGGGTGATCTGCGTCGATCCGGCACCGCCGATCACCAACGCCGGCGCGTCAGGTTCTGATCTGCGCACCACGGCGATCCTACAGCCGGCGCGCGCCCTGTTGCAGGATTGCGGGCTGTGGCAGCGGCTGGAACCGCATGCCGCGCCGCTGCAGGTCATGCGGATCGTGGATGCCGGTGGCGATCAGGCTGAACCGCGTGTCACCCGCGAATTCGATGCCGCCGACATTTCCGACCAACCGTTTGGCTGGAACCTGCCCAACTGGCTGTTGCGGCGCGAGATGGTGGCGCTGCTGCAGGACATTCCCAATGTCGATTTTCGACCCGGCACCGGCACCACGACGCTGTTCACCCGACAGGCCGAGGCCCGCGTCGGCCTGAGCGATGGCGGCCGTGTCCGCACCCGGCTGGTGGTTGCCGCCGACGGGCGCAACTCGCCGATGCGCCAGGCCGCCGGCATCGGCGTGCACACCACGCGCTATGGCCAAAAGGCTCTGGCCTTTGCGGTCACCCACCCGGAACCGCATGCCAACGTGTCGACCGAAATCCACCGCAGCGGCGGCCCCTTCACGCTGGTGCCCCTGCCGGACCACCAGGGATCGCCTTCGTCCGCCGTGGTCTGGATGGAGCGCGGCCCGAAAGCGGCGAGTCTGATGCAAATGGACGAACCGGCCTTCGAAGCGGCGATGACCGAACGCTCCTGCGGGCTGTTCGGTCCGCTGAAACTGGCCTCGCGGCGCAGCCTCTGGCCAATCATCACCCAACAGGCCGAGCGGATGTCGGGCGAGCGCATCGCCCTGATGGCCGAGGCGGCCCATGTGGTGCCGCCGATCGGCGCGCAGGGGTTGAACATGTCGCTGGCCGACCTGCGCGCATTGCTGGATCTGGCGCAGGCCCGACCCCAGGGACTGGGTGATGCCGAGATGCTGGAGAGCTATCACCAGGCGCGGATCAAGGATGTCAAACTGCGGGTGCAGGGCATCGATCTGCTGAACCGGGCCTCGATGGTCGCGGCCCGACCGCTGCGCGACGCCCGCGCCCTGGGACTGAGCGCGCTCTATTCCCTGGCGCCCGTGCGCCGCAGCCTGATGCAGATGGGGCTGGGCGTGCGCTGACGCCCGCCGCGTTTTCGCACGGCGCCGTCACAGCACCTGATCGAGCACTCGCCTGAGCCGCGCCAGCGTCGCGTCGACATCATAGAGCTTGTCCAGCCCGAACAGGCCCAGCCGAAAACTGCGGAACCCTTCCGGCTCGTCGCATTGCAGCGGCACGCCCGCGGCGATCTGCATGCCCAGCGCGGCGAATTTGCGGCCGTTCTGAATGTCGGGATCGTCGGTATAGCTGACCACCACCCCGGGCGCGCCGAAACCGTCGGCGGCCACCGACACGATCCCCTTGTCCCGCAGCATCGCCCGCACCCCGTCGCCCAGGGCCCACTGGGCCGCGCGCAGGCGCTCGAAACCGTAATCGCGGGTTTCCTGCATGGTATCGCGAAAATGGCGCAGACTGTCCGTGGGCATCGTCGCATGATAGGCGTGCCCGCCGTTTTCATAGGCCACCATGATCTGCCGCCATTTCTTGAGATCGATGGCGAAACTGTCGGACTCGGTCTGCTGCATCTGTGTCTCGGCGCGATCAGACAGCATCACCAGACCGGCGCAGGGCGTCGCGCTCCAGCCCTTTTGCGGCGCGCTGATCAAGACATCAACGCCGGTGGCCTGCATATCGACCCAGACACAACCCGAGGCGATGCAGTCCAGCACCATCAGGGCACCCACCTCGTGCGCCGCCTCTGCCAGGGCCGTGACATAATCGTCCGGCAGAATCACCCCGGCTGCGGTTTCCACATGCGGGGCAAACACCACATCGGGCCGGCTGGCGCGAATCTCGGCAACCACCGCGTCGATCGGCGCCGGCGCAAAGGGCGCCGGGTCGCTGTTGCCGATGCGCCGCGCCTTCATCACCGTGCTTTGCGCGGTCAGCCCGCCGGTCTCGAAAATCTGGCTCCAGCGATAGGAAAACCAGCCGTTGCGCACCACCAGCACCTTTTTGTCACGGGCGAACTGACGCGCGACCGCTTCCATGGCATAGGTGCCGCCGCCGGGGATCACCACAACCGCATCGGCCTTGTAGACCTCGCGCAGCAGGCCGGAAATGTCGCGCATCACCTGCTGGAACACCTGCGACATGTGATTGAGCGAACGGTCGGTGAAGACCACCGAGAATTCTTCCAGACCTTCCGGGTCAACGGTATCGAGCAAAGCAGCCATGACAATCTCCGTGCAGTATCGTGTCTCTGCATAGCCCGCCATTTGCCTATTTGGCAAAACCTGTTTGCATCCGCCCGCCCCGAACCCGTCAGCCGATCGGTCCCGGCCGTCGTTCTTCGCTGAGCAAGACGTTGGCCTCAAGCTCGCCCGCCCCCGGCAGCGCCATGATCCGGCGCCGCAACACCCGTTCGAAATCGGCCAGATCGCGCGCCACCACGCGCAGCCGGAAATCGTAGAGACCAAGAACATGCTCGACCGTCTGAACCTCAGGAATGGCGCTGACGGCACGTTCAAAGTCGTCCAGACTGACCTGCGCCTTGCGGGCCAGTTTCACCCCCAGAAAGACGGTCACGCCAAACCCCAGCGCCTCGGCATTCAGCCGCAACCGCCGCCCCTTGATCACGCCGGCCTGTTGCAATCGCCGGATCCGCCGCCAGGTCGCGGGCTGCGACAGGCCGAAGCGCCGCCCCAGCGCCCCGGCGCTTTGGGTTGCGTCCTGCCCCAGCGCCCGCAACAGGCGTCGGTCGATTTCATCCAGGTCGATCATATCGGCAGCATCTCGTCGCTTTTGATCCGCGCGATATGCATCAAGGCCTCGATATCGGCGATATGCGGCAGCGTCAGGATCCGGCTGCGATAGATCTGCTGGTACTGCGCCATGTCCCGTGCGATCACCGACAGGCGCACATCGACCCGCCCGAGAAAGGTCTGGATCTCCAGCACTTCGGGCACCTCGCGCGCGGCGGCGATGAACTCGTCAAAGGCGCGCGGCTGGGTCTTGTCCAAAGTCACCCGCAAACTGACCTCGACCGCATAGCCCAGGGCTGCCCAGTCGATCACCGCTTCTTGCCCCAGGATCACCCCCGCCGCCTGCAGCCGGTCCAGACGCCGCAGGCATTTGGACACGCTGATATTGACCCGCTCGGCCAGATCGCGCGCGGTCAAGGTTGGGTCGGACTGAAAGACCCGCAACAGACGCCGGTCCATGTCATCAAGCATGATTTTTTCAATTTTCCATCAGAACGCGAATGGCAATATCAATTTTGCAGCGAAATATCCAGCCCGCGCTACTGACATCGCCTTGAACCCTGAGATACACCCGGCGCTGAAACGTCCGACAGAGAAAGGAACGCCGTCATGCGCGTCTATTATGATCGCGATTGCGATATCAACCTGATCAAAGACAAGAAGGTCGCCATTCTGGGCTATGGCAGCCAGGGTCACGCCCATGCGCTGAACCTGCGCGATTCCGGCGCCAAGAACCTGGTCGTCGCGCTGCGCGAAGGCAGCCCCAGCGCCGCCAAGGCCGAAGGCGAAGGCCTGCAGGTCATGGGCATTGCCGAAGCCGCCGCCTGGGCCGACCTGATCATGTTCACCATGCCCGATGAATTGCAGGCCGAGACCTACAAGAAATACGTGCATGACAACATTCGCGAGGGTGCCGCGATTGCCTTTGCGCATGGCCTGAACGTACATTTCGGCCTGATCGAGCCCAAGCCCGGCGTCGATGTGATCATGATGGCGCCCAAGGGTCCGGGCCACACCGTGCGCGGCGAATACACCAAGGGCGGCGGCGTGCCCTGCCTGGTGGCCGTCGACAAGGACGCCACCGGCAAGGCGCTGGAAATCGGCCTGTCCTATTGCAGTGCCATCGGCGGCGGCCGCTCGGGCATCATCGAGACCAATTTCCGCGAGGAATGCGAAACCGACCTGTTCGGCGAACAGGCCGTGCTGTGCGGCGGGCTGGTCGAACTGATCCGCTGCGGTTTCGAGACCCTGGTCGAGGCAGGTTATGCCCCCGAGATGGCCTATTTCGAATGCCTGCACGAGGTGAAGCTGATCGTCGACCTGATCTATGAAGGCGGCATTGCCAACATGGATTATTCGATCTCCAACACCGCCGAATACGGCCAGTATGTCACCGGCCCGCGGATCCTGCCCTATGAGCAGACCAAGAAGGCCATGAAGGAAGTTCTGAACGACATTCAGCAGGGCAAATTCGTCCGCGACTTCATGCTGGAAAACGCCGTTGGCCAACCGACGATCAAAGCGTCCCGTCGTGCGAATGACGAACACCAGATCGAAAAGGTCGGCGAGACCCTGCGCGGCATGATGCCGTGGATTTCCGCCGGCAAGATGGTCGACAAGGAAAAGAACTGACGACAGCGGGGCAACGGCCCCGCCTTGCGGCCCCGGCCGAGCGATTGCGATTGACCCCGGCCCGGTGCCGGGGTCAATTCGTTCTGATGCCGCGCAAGGAGCTCCGCGATGTCCCAGCCCAATCCCACCGGGATTGACGCCTACAAACCCGCCGAGATCGCCGCGCTGGTCGAGGCGGCGGGGGTCGGCAAGGCACGTCTGCCTGTCGTCCAGATGCTGATGCTGGCCTTGCTGGCCGGCGCCTTCATCGCGCTGGGGGCGGCGGCCTATACCATGGTGATGACCGGCGCCGATCCCGGCTATGGCCCGCACCGGTTTCTCGGCGGGCTGGTGTTTTCGCTGGGCCTGGTGCTGGTGATCGTCGGCGGCGCGGAACTGTTTACCGGCAATGCGCTGATGACCATGGCGGCCGTGGATCGCAGGATCACCGCGCGCGAGTTGATGCGCGCCTGGGTCATCGTCTATTTCGGCAATCTCGTCGGCGCGCTGGTCATCGCCGGACTGGTCGCGGCCAGCGGGCTGCTGGATGGCGCCATGGGGGACACCGCCCGCGCCATCGCCCAGGCCAAGGTTGTTCTGAGCACGACCCAGACCCTGGCGCGCGCGGTGCTCTGCAACATCCTGGTCTGCCTCGCCGTCTGGCTGACACTGGCCGCGCGCAGCGCGGCGGGCAAGATCCTGGCGATCCCGCTGCCCATCGCTGCCTTTGTGGCGCTGGGGTTCGAGCATTCGATCGCCAACATGTACCTGATCCCACAAGGGGTTTTCGCCGGCGCCACGCCCGGCGTGGGTGCGGTGCTGCACAATATCCTTGTTGTCACACTGGGCAATATCATCGGCGGCGCGGGCGGTGTCGCGCTGAGCTATCGCCTTGCCTACGGGCCGCCGCCATGAGCGCTGAGACCCCCGAGATCACCGGCAAGAGCTGGCTGATGGTGGCGGTTCTGGGCCTTGTCTGGGGCGGCACCTTTCTGGTCATCGAGGTTGCGCTGCGCGGCATTACCCCGTTCTGGCTGGCTGCCTGCCGGATCGGCTTTGGGGCGCTGCTGACGGTCATCGTCTGGCAGTTGCGGGGCGGCGCGCTGTTTGCGGCTCCGACCGAAGCCCGCGAAAAGGCCAATCTGACCTTGATCGCTCTGCTCAGTTCGGCGCTGCCCTTCATGCTGATTTCCTGGGGGCAACAATACGTGACAGCCGGGTTTACCGGTGTCTCGATGGCCAGCGTTGCGCTGATCATGCTGCCACTGGCGCATTTCTTTGTACCGGGCGAACGGATCACGGCGCGGCGCGGTGCCGGTTTCGTGATCGGATTTGTCGGCGTGACCCTGCTGATCGGCAGCCAGGCCTTTGAAAGCACAGGTCTTGCGCTGGAAATGCCGGGCCGGATGGCCTGTGTCGCCGCCGCCGGCTGCTATGCGCTGAGTTCGATCCTGATGCGCCGCCTGCCGCCGGTCGATGCGGTCGGTCTGTCGGCGGTTCTGTTGCTGATCGGCGCGGCAGCGGTGATCCCGCTGGCCTGGCTGGTCGAGGGACCGCCGCCCGCCGTGGACGGCACGACCCTGTGGGTGCTGGCCTTTCTCGGCCTGGTGCCGACCGCCGCAGCGAACCTGCTGCGGGTGACGGTGGTGCGCACGGCCGGGCCGGTCTTCATGTCGCTGGTCAATTATCAGGTGCCGGTCTGGTCGGTGCTGCTGGGTGTCGTGCTGCTGGGCGAACCTCTGCCACCGAGTTTGCTGGGTGCCATGGCGCTGATCCTGTGTGGCGTGGCCCTCAGCCAGTTCGGCGCCTTGCGACGCCTGTTTCGCCGGTAGACCGCACGGGGAGGTGACGGATCGCACGGTCAGGCAGAGACTGCCCCCTGAACCGCGTCAACAACACGGTCGACCGCGCGTTCCAGCAGAACCGCATCCTCGGATTCGGCCATGACCCGGATCAGCGGTTCCGTGCCCGATTTCCGGATCAGCAACCGCCCCTTGCCGGAGAGTTCCGATTCCGCCGCTGCAATCGCCGACTGCACCTCGGGCAGATCCAGCGGCTGCTGTCCGTCCCCGTAGCGCACGTTCTTCAACAGTTGCGGCACCGGTTCGAATTGCTGCGCCAATGCGCTTGCAGGCCTGTCGTCATGCACCATCTCGGCCAGAAAATGCAGCCCGGCCATCAACCCGTCCCCGGTGGTGGCATAGTCGGTCATCACGATATGGCCGGATTGCTCGCCGCCCAGGTTGAAACCGCCCTCGCGCATGCGTTCGACCACATAGCGATCGCCCACCGCCGTGCGCTCCAACCGCAATCCGCGCTCTTCGAGATGGCGCTCCAGTCCCAGATTGGACATGACCGTGGCGACCAGCGCGCCGCCTTTCAGCCGGCCGTCCTGGGCAGATCGGCTGGCCAGCAGCGCCATAAGCTGATCGCCGTCGGCCACGGTGCCGGTCTCGTCGATCATGATCACCCGGTCGGCATCGCCATCTAGGCAGATACCCACATCGGCCCCATGCGCGATCACCGTTTCCGCCGCCGCCTGCGGCTGGGTCGAGCCGCATTTGCGGTTGATATTGTAGCCGTCCGGCGCGACACCCACCGGGATCACCTCGGCGCCCAGTTCCCACAGGGTTTCCGGCGCTGTGCGATAGGCCGCGCCGTTGGCGCAATCGACCACCACCTTGAGCCCGTCCAGACGCAGGTCGCGCGGCAACGAGGATTTCACCCTTTCGCCATATCGGAACCGGGCGTCATCGATGCGCTTGGCGCGGCCGATATTGACCGCGCGGGCGGGTTCGACCCCGGCGTCGATCAGCGCCTCGATCTCGATCTCGGCCTGGTCGGACAGCTTGAACCCGTCAGGGCCGAAGAACTTGATGCCGTTGTCCTCGGCCGGATTGTGGCTGGCCGAGATCATCACCCCCAGATCGGCGCGCATAGAACGCGTCATCAGCCCCACGGCGGGTGTCGGCACCGGCCCCAGCAGCAACACGTTCATGCCGGTGCTGGTCAGCCCCGCGGTCAGGGCATTTTCGAACATGTAGCCCGACAGCCGGGTGTCCTTGCCGATGACAACCCGGTGCACGCCGCCCGCCTCGCGCCGGAAATAGCGCCCCACAGCGGCACCGATGCGCAGGGCCATGTCTGCGGTCATCGGAGCAATGTTGGCGGTGCCGCGCACGCCGTCTGTTCCAAACAGTTTTCTCATCATGTCCCTTATCTGACCGCCATCCACAAACGCAGGGCCTGTACAGTGTCGGCCACGTCATGCACCCGCAGGATTTGCACACCCTGCCCCAGCGCCGCAAGCCCCACGGCGATCGAACCCGGTGCGCGGGTCTCGGCCCGTTCCTGCCGACCGATGCTGCCGATGAACCGCTTGCGCGACACCCCCAGCAGGATGGCACAGCCCAACCCGTGAAACAGGCTGATATTGCGCAACAGCGTCAAATTGTGCCGCTCGGTCTTGCCAAAGCCGATGCCGGGATCGACCAGGATCCGATTGCGCGCCAGACCCTTCGCCTCGACCGCGCGGATCCGTCCCTCCAGAAAATCATAGACATCCAGCAATACGTCATCATAGCGCGGGTCCTGCTGCATGGTCTGCGGATCGCCCTGCGCGTGCATGATGCAGACAGGTACATCCCGCTTTGCGCAGAGGCCGGCCAGTTCCGCATCATGTGTCAGCCCCGACACGTCGTTCACCAGCGTCGCGCCGGCATCCAGCGCAGCCCGGGCCACCGCCGCCTTGCGGGTGTCGACGGAAACCGGCACCGCCAATTCCTGACGAATGGCGCGCAGAACCGGTTCGATCCGCTCGATTTCCGCCGCCGCAGGCACGGGGGCAGCGCCGGGGCGGGTGGATTCACCGCCCACGTCAATCACCGCCGCGCCGTCCTGAACCATCTGCCGCGCCGCCCGGCGGGCATCTGCGGGTGCAGCATGCAGGCCACCGTCGGAAAAGCTGTCAGGCGTCACGTTGAGTATGCCCATGACGCAGGGCTGGCTCATGTCCAAACCGGCGATCGCGGCGCGCGGCGCGGTCAGGCGGGCGGACAATTCAGGCGGCAAATCCTGCGCATGTACCAGCCGCGATGGAACATTCCGCTGCAGCACTTGGGCGTGGGTGAACCACAGGGGGCCACCGGCCAGCAGCATCGCCCCGGACGGTCGCACCGCGCCGTGTTGCACCAGTGGGCGGGCATAGACGCTCACAGCACCGCCTGCGCCACCGGCACCGCGCGCAGCGGCACGCCGGGATCCCGCGGCAGATCGGCACCGATCACCATCATCTCGCCGGCCTCGAACGTGGCCGCGAACCAGGCCGCCAGCGCCACCGCGTCCGAGGGCGCCGCCGAGGGGCCGTCCACCGCATCCAGCACGATCTTGGAGGGCGCCCAGACGCTGATCTGGCCGTTTTTCATCGCCCAGTCCAGTTCGGTCCGGGTGGAAACCACGACGCAGCGCGGATCGCGCGCCGCCAGCACCCAGGCATTCTGTTCGATGGCCAGCAGGTCGATCCGCCGCTGGGTCATCTTGTGTCCGGTGACCGGCCGCGGATGGTCATGCGCTCCGACGCACAGAACCAGCGGCCGGTCCCGCGCCGCCATCTGGTCGATCCAGCCGCTCAGATTGTCCGATGCGATGGCTGCCGTGGACAGGTACATCAGGCGCGGATGCGGGCGATCATCCTCGCCCCCGGCCAGATCGACCTGATCGCGGCCGCGCACGATCTCGACCCCCAGCGCCCCCGGCCCCCGGTCCAGCTTTTCGATCCGCACAAAGACCCGCATCGCCTGGGGTTCCAGCAGGATACGTTCGGCGATGCGCTCGGCCAGGGTTTCCAACAGGTTCAGCCGCTCGGCGGACAGTTCATGGGCAATCGCTTCGGTCACCCGATCATAAGACAGGATACGGTCGACATCGTCGTCGATCGGCCCGGTCAGTGGCTGTACCTCGACAACGATGTTGAAACAGATGCGCTGGGTGGTGCCGCGCTCGGCCTGAAAGGCACCGATCTCGACCTCGACGATATGGTCGCGCAAGGAAATCCGGTCCAGCGGTCCAAGGGACGCGGTGGCCTCGGCGCGCTCTGAAGGATGCGCAAAGGCGAGGCGGACTTCAGAACTCATGGGGATCGGCCTCTGGAAGTGTCAGTCCGGCGATGGCCGGACCTGTGCGTATCCTAGCAGCCGACAAACCGCGGCGCCAGCGCTCTCGCGCGGCGCCCAGCCGTGTATGCAAGGCGCCTGCCGGACTGCAAAAATATCAAGGACCAGTTGCTGAAAACCCTCCCCGTTTTCAGAACTGGTCCCAGGCCAGGCGGCGCGGTGGCGGGATCACGCGGATCCTGCCATCAGCGGCGCCGGCATGTCGCGTCTGCGTGGGATCAGGACCCCCTCAGGTCTGTGAACAGACCAATCTCCCTGCCCTGCTTCCCATGGACGCGACGTGTTTGTGCGCCGGTCAGTCGTTACTGGCCGTGCGATAGGTGTGGCGGTAAAAGACATGCACCCCGATCCGCGCGGTCTGCGTATAGACCTTTGCCCAGGACGGACGCACTGCGGTGGTATGATAGTGCGTCGCACCATCTGTCAGTTGCACATCAATGCCGTCGATTGCCGCGCGTGCGACTTTCGAGACCCGCTCGAACGCCTTGCGCTCGGAAATGACCTCTTTGTGGCCATCGCAGGTATAGGTAAACTGGCACTGGTATTTACGCCCGGTACCCTGGTTGATCACGCCGCACAGCGTGTCGGGAAAGCGCTCGCTCTTGACCCGGTTCAGGATCACCTCGGCCACGGCGAACTGACCCTTGACGGTTTCGCCGCGGGCTTCGAAATACAGCGCTTCGGCCAGGCAGCGCCATTGCGCGCTGCCGGTGGCAGCCGGCTGTGCGTCCAGCCAGCTCTTGGAATAGCTGGCCGCGATGGGCTTGACCTCGGCCTTGGGCTGCGTCGCCTTCAGCAGAGATTTGAGATAGGGCCCCAGAAAGGCATTCCGCGGCTTGGCCCCGGTTTCCAGTCGGTTTTCCAGTTGATTGGTCACTTCGGCTTCGGCACGGGCTTCAGACATGAGCAGCCCTGAAGATAACGCCGCAAGCGAGCATACCGCGAAAGCGGTCAGAATTCGGTGCATAACAACCCCCAAAGAACGATCCGCGCCGGACCCTCCCGCGACAAGCGCAGGGCAGCCCATAAACAAGAAATGGGCAAAGGTCCAGTTTCATGAGAATTGCAAGCAATAAATCGTGTCGAAACTGCACGGATTCGAAGCTAGAGGATCAAGCCGGTATCACATCATATAGTTACCCACGTCCACTATTTTCGTATATGTTGTGTTTTATCGCCAATTGTGCGGCGGCTAGTCGCGCCACCGGAACCCGGAAGGGCGAACAGGACACATAGTCGAAACCCGCCGACCGGCAGAACGAAATTGATTCGGGGTTACCGCCATGTTCACCACAAATCGACAGGGTGATTCCTGGATTCGAGGCGCGACCGCGTTCGGCCCCCAGTTTGAGCAGCTCACCCACCCCGTCCCTGTCCAGCACATGAAACGGGTCTTCAGGGAAGACATCCTTGTTCACATAGTCGGACATGAACCGCCCGGCATCGTCGCGTGACAAACCATAGGTCATTTGCGTCAGATCGTTGGTGCCAAAGCTCAGAAAGGCGGTATAGGGCGCGAGTTCTGCGGCTCGCAGACAGGCGCGCGGGGTCTCTACCATCACACCCAGACGAAAGTCGAACGCCTGTTTCGCCTCGGCCTGCACCGCCGCCGCCACGGCGTCGATGCGCGCCTTGACCAATTCGACCTCGCGCTTGGCACTGACCAGCGGGATCATGATCTCGGGCACCACCGGTTCGCTGTCCTGCCCGGCGGCGATCGCGGCTTCGAAGATTGCCCGGGCTTGCATGTCATAGATTTCCGGAACCGTGACGCCCAGCCGGACACCGCGCAGCCCCAGCATGGGGTTGTATTCCTCCATCGCCTCGATGCGACGCACCACATCGCTGACAGGCAGATCCAGCGCATCGGCCAGTTCGCGCTGGCCCGACCGGGTGTTGGGCAGGAATTCATGCAGCGGCGGGTCAAACAGGCGGATGCAGACCGGCTGGCCCTGCATGATGCGGAACAGCTGGGTGAAATCGTCCCGCTGCATCGGCAGCAGCCGTTCCAGGACGGCGGCCCGATCCGCCGGAGATTCGGCAAAGATCATCTCGCGCATCACAGTCAGGCGGCCGTGATCAAAGAACATATGCTCGGTTCGGCACAGCCCGATACCCTGGGCATTGAAATTGCGCGCGGTCTGAGCGTCGGCAGGACTGTCGGCATTGGCCCGGATGCCGATATCGCGGGCCTCGTCGGCCCAGCCCATCAACGCGTGAAACGCGTCATCCAGCGCGGCCTCGAGCATCTCCGGTTCGCCGGCCAGCACCTGGCCTGAACTGCCGTCGATTGTGATCACGTCGCCAGCCTTGAATACACGGCCGTCGGGGGCCTTGATCTGTTTCTTGTCGGTGTGAAATTTCAGCGAGGACGCCCCGACGATGCAGGGCAGGCCCAGCCCCCGGCCAATCACCGCAGCGTGACTGGTGATGCCGCCGCGCTCGGTCAGCACCCCGGCAGCGGCATGCATGCCCCGGATGTCCTCGGGCGAGGTTTCGCGGCGCACCAGAATGCAGGGTTCGCGCCGCGACGCCGCAGCCTGCGCCTCGGTCGAGGTGAAGACGATGCGCCCGGTGGCAGCACCGGGGCTGGCGGCGATGCCGGTGACGACCACGTCGCGTTCGGCATCGGGCGCCACCTGACGGTGCAGCAGTTCGGTCAGAGCATGCGGGTCGATGCGGATCACCGCCTCTTGCGGGGTGATGATGCCGTCCTTGGCCAGCTGCACCACGATTCGCACCGCGGCCCGGCTGCTGCGCGACACGCGCACGCCGTCCAGAATGTGCACGTGGCCGCTCTCGATCACGAACTCGACCTGCATTTCCTCGCGCAGTTTTTCACGCATCTGCGCGGCATGGGATTTCAGTGCGGCAAAGGCAGTGGGCGCGGCCTCTTCCAGAGATGGTCCGCGCGCATCCTTCTCCAGATACAGCGCCCCAGAGGCCGCCCCCAGCGCGTCGCGCCCCTGGCTCTGGCTGAGATAGCGACCGGTGATCTGACGCTGGCCGGTCACCTGGTTCACCAGTTGCAGCACACCCGAGCCGCATTCCCCCTGCCCGACGCCGGGAATCATCTCTTGCACCACAAGACCCAGCCCGGCATCCGCCGGCGCCCCCTTGGCCTGACGCAGCAGCCGGGCGGTGGTGCCCTCCCAGGCCCGCGCCATGGAACGCAGCACACCGGCCAGTTGTTCGGCGGGATCCTGGGGAAAGGCCTCGTCGGTTTCCGCCTCATAGGCGTGCAGGGTTTCGGACAGACCGTGCGGGCCGTCCTCGGCAATATCGTCGAACATGTCCGGATCCAGCCGGGCCACATTGATCGCATAGGCCTGCACGAATCGCAGATACAAGGCAGCCGCCGCCTCCGGCCCCAGCTTGTCACACAGTTCCACATAGCGCGCGTCGTTCATGCCGATATTCAGGACCGCCCCCGGCCCGCCCCAATCGGGGTCTTCCGACGACGGGCGCACACAGAGCAGCGTGTCTGGCTGGAACTGTTCGACGATCGCGGCGATATCGGGCAATTCGCCTTCGGCAATGCGGTGCACCGCCTCAAAGGACAGGGCAACCGTGCGCGGCACCGGCATCTCGAGCCGCACCAGCCGCTGCAGGCATTTGGCGCGGCCGCCATGCGTCGACGCGGTCACCGGCGCGGAGGCGGTGATCAGAGTAGTGTGAGGATTGTTCTGCACGTTGCTGATTCGCGCCTTCTGCTCTGCGGCACCTGTTGTTCTGGCATTGCAGCATAGGCACGCGAATCACCGGCGCAAGACAAAGCTGCGGTTTTGCGACCGATATGTGAAAATTCGTGCCCTGTTCGCGCCGGTGCGCGGCCTATCCCTCGACGCGGGTCAGATCGGCCACCTCGGAACAGACCCCGCGGATGCGGCTGATCAGATTCAACCGGTTGCGGCGCAGCACCTGATTATCGGTGTTGACCTGCACATCCTCGAAAAACGCATCAATCGGTGCCCGCAGGCCGGCCATGGCCACCATCGCGGCGGGGAAATCCTCGGCCGCCAAGGCCGGTGCGATCTGTTCCTCAGCCATGTCCAGAGCCGCGAACAGAGCTTTCTCGCTGTCGGTTTCGGCAAATTTCACGTCCGCGCCATAGGAATACTCGACCCCGTCCTTCTCCTCGGCCTGGGTCAGGATGTTGTTGGCCCGCTTGAACCCCTGCAGCAGGTTTTCGCCATCCTCGGTTGCCAGAACGTCGTTCAGCGCGCGGGCGCGTTTGACCAGCAGGTTCAGATCGTCGTTGCCCGCCATCGCGATGCAGGCGTCGATGATATCATGGCGGATGCCCTGATCGCGCAGATAGACCTTCAGGCGGTCGTGGAGGAAGGCCAGCAGATCGCTTGAGATATCGGGCACTCTTTGCTCCAGTTCCAGGAACTCGGCCACGGCCAGATCGCCCAGTCTTTCCTTTACCGCATGAAAGGCGGCCCCGAACACGCCGTGATCGGCGATTTCCTCGATCAGTTCGATGACCGGACCGTCCTGCAGATTGTCGTTGACCGCCCCTTCGACACGCACCAGCTGGGCATCGATATACCGATCCAGAGGCAGGCGCAGATCGTTGGTCAGGATCAGCCGGATCACGCCAAGCGCGGCGCGACGCAGGGCAAAGGGATCCTTGGACCCGGTGGGTTTCTCGTCGATGGCCCAGAACCCGGTCAGCATGTCCAGCTTGTCGGCCAGGGCGACCGCGACCGACAGGGGCGCGGTGGGCACATCATCGGAGGGACCGAGCGGTGAATAGTGGTCCTGCGCGACCGCGGCGACCTCGGCGGCCTGACCGGCGGCCTCGATGTAATAACGCCCCATAAGACCTTGAAGTTCCGGGAATTCATAGACCATTTCGCTGGAAAGGTCGGTCTTGGCCAACTGTGCTGCAGTTTCCGCCTTGTCCGCCTCGGCCCCGCAGGCCGGGGCAAGTTCGCGCGACAGGGCGGCAATGCGGCGAATGCGGTCGCCCTGGCTGCCGAGTTTGTTGTGAAATGTCACGTTCTCAAGCGATTGCAACCAGAAATTGATGTCGCTTTTGGCGACGCGCAGATCGTTCTGCCAAAAGAACTTGGCATCGGCCAGACGGGCGGACAGCACCTTTTGGTTGCCCGCCAGAATCGTCGCCCCGTGATCCGCGGTTTCGCGGTTGGCGACGGTGACAAAGCGTTCGATGCGCCCGGTCCTTGGGTCGCGCACCGAAAAGAATTTCTGGTGTTCGCGCATGCTGGTCTGCAGCACCTCGGGCGGCAGGTCCAGGAACTGGGCGTCGATCTCGCCCATCAGGGCGACGGGCCATTCGACAAGACCGGCCACCTCGGCCAAGAGCCCCTTGTCCTCGACCACCTCAAGCCCGGCGGCAAAGGCCAGATTGGCGGCGTCGGCCCAGATGTGTTCCGCCCGTTCAGCCGCGTTCAGGATCACTTTGGAACGCTTCAGCTTTGCCTCGTAATCTTCGTAATTATTTACAGTAATTTCCCCCGGAGACATGAACCTGTGGCCCCGAGTCCGATTCCCGGCTGTGATCCCGTCGATTTGCAGCGGCACCACCTCGGTGCCGCCTTCGTCGCTGAGAATGCACAGGATCGAATGCAGCGGCCGCACCCAGCGCAGCGGGCCTGCGCCCCAACGCATCGATTTGGGCCACGGGAAATTCCGGATGGTGGCCTCCAACACTTCGGCGACGATCTCGGCCGCAGGCCGACCGGGTTTCTCGATCAAGGCGAAAAACACGGCCCCCTTGGGCGTGTCGCGCTGTTCCAACTGGTCTTGGGTGATGCCCGCCCCGCGCAGGAAGCCCTGGATCGCCTTGTCGGGTGCGTCCACACGCGGCCCCTTGCGTTCCTCGCGCAGGTCCGGCGAAGCGGCCAGCAGCCCCTGTACGGTCAGCGTCAGGCGGCGCGGCGTGGAAAAGGCCGCGGCCCCGGCATAGGTCAGTCCCGCCTCGACCAACCCGTCGGTCATGCGTTTCTTCAGATCCTCGGCGGCGCGGGCCTGCATCCGGGCGGGGATTTCCTCGGAAAGGAGTTCGATCAGCAGGTCGGGCATGGCGGGTCCTTCAGAAATTCACGATCGTCTGGATCACCACGGCATTGGCGATATCGACGATAAAGGCGGATACAAGGGGGAGGACGACAAAGGCAATAGGCGACGGGCCATAGCGTTTTGTCACGGCGGTCATGTTGGCGATGGCGGTCGGGGTGGCACCCAGGGCAAACCCGCCGAAACCCGCTGACAGCACCGCGGCGCGATAGCCACGCCCCATCAGCGGAAACAGCACATAGATCACGAACAGCACGGTGAAGACGGTCTGCGCCAGCATGATCACGGCAATCGCAAGCCCCAGCTCGGCTATGGTCCACAATTGCAGGCTCATGAGGGACATGGCCAGAAACGCCCCCAACGCGAATTCCGAAATCAGCGCCAGCGACGGCGTGCGGGTCACGGGACGGGCGTTGGGAAACAAGGCGGCGCGCAGGTTTGCGATGACGATACCCATGATCAGGCAGGGCACGAACAGCGGCAATTTCAGCCCGGCCTCCTGCAGCGCGGCATGTAGAAAAAAGCCGAGGATGATGGCAACGTTCAGGTAGAACAGGGTACGCATGATCGATTTGTGATTGATCTCCGCCCCTGCACGGTCCGGGTCCGCGGTGATGCCGATGGTATTGACCTCGTCCGGCCGATCCGGACTCAGACGATGGGTTTCGATCAGATATTTGGCAATCGGCCCGCCAACCAGGGCAGCCAGAACAAGGCCCAGCGTGGCGACCGCGACCCCCAGTTCCGCAGCCCCAGCAAGGCCGCTGGCCTGGGCCACGTCCGGCGCCCAGGCGATGGCGGTGCCATGCCCGCCGATCAGGGCCGCCGAGCCGAACAGCACGCCGGCCTGCAGCGGATAGCCAAAAAGGCCGGCACCCAAGGCGCCGATCACGTTCTGGGCGATGATCGTTAGAATCGTCAAAATAGATAGCAGAACTAACGGCTTGCCGCCCGCCAGAAGGTCGGACAGGCGGGCGTTCAGCCCAATGCCCGCAAAGAACAGGACCAGCAGAAAATCCCGGCTGTTCAGTTCAAATCCGATGTCAAAGCCGGTGGCGAGATGGATCGCCAGCACCAGCAGCGCCATCATCAACCCACCGGTCACCGGTTCGGGAATATTGAACCGTCGCAGAACCACGACCCGGGCGTTGGTTTCCGCGCCGACCAGAAAGACGGCGAACCCCAAGGTCGCGGTCAGAAAATCCGGCAGAATATAAGTGGCCGTCATCAGCGGGTTCCCGGTTCAGTAATCCGTGCCGTTCGTCACAGCCGTGTCGGGGCGGTCCGGGCAGGCCTCGCCCACGACGGTTCCGTCATAAGCCTTGGCGCCGCAATCGTTCAACTCGTGCCAGACATAGCCGCGCCCGTCCGCGGTAATGGCGACGAGGCGATCCACGCCATAGGCGATGTTCTTGGCCGACAGGAAGGCCAGCGCGGTACCGGCCTGCAATTCCGCGCCGAGGGTGGCGGCGTCGAAACAGTCAAACCAGCTTGGTGCGTTGCGGGGGGTGGCGTCATCGACCATGACGTATGTTTCGGTCAGCAAAGCATGGCTTTCCGGCGTCGTGAAACAGGCGCGGTAGCGGATCGGCGAACTATCGGCATCGATTGCCCGGAAATCGCTGTAGAGGATCGGTTCCGGTTGCGCGGTCTCCAGCAGAACCAGTTGCACGTCACGGCCCGGGCGTTCGGCGACTTCGGCATAAAAACCATAGACCTGCAGGTAATACAGCGCCGCCCCCGCGACGACGGCCGCCAGCAGCAGCAGAATAACGAGGATGCGGCCCGCCGTCATGCGGCCCTCCGGTGCGCGGCAAATGCGCGGAAGGAAGCCGGCTTTGACCGGGCCGATGTCCGTGTTACCACGTCCGGGAAACGCGACGCAAAAGGATCGATATCTTGGATACGGCTCTGGCCATCAAGTTTTTCGGCGCGCTGTTCGCGATCATGAACCCCTTTACCAACCTGCCGATCTTTCTGGGCGTGACCGAGGGGGCGACGCGCGCGGTGCAGCGCCAGATCGCGATCAAGACCATCGCATTTACGCTGATCATGGGGGCGATTATCGCGGTGGCGGGCAGCCAGGTTCTGCGGCTGTTTGGCATCTCCATCGACGATTTTCGCGTTGCCGGCGGGCTGGTGGTGCTGCTGATCGGGCTGAACATGCTGAACGGCAAGGAGAGCAGCGCGCATCATGGAACCACGGCGGAACAGACCGCCTTTCCAGATCCGGCTTCGGTCGCCTTTTACCCTATGACTTTTCCGATGCTGGTCGGTCCCGGCACGATCACCACGCTGATCCTGTTCACCCATCAGGCGACAAGCTGGGGGCAGTGGCTGAGCGTTGGCGCCGTCTTTCTGGTCGTGGTGGCGATTCTGGGGCTGGTGCTGTTTTTTGCCGGCAACCTGGGGGCCTATCTTTCCGCCACCGCGCGGGTGATCATGACCCGCGTGATGGGCATGATCCTGGCCGCCATCGCTGTCGACATGATCGCCAGCGGGCTTAAAACACTGCTGCCGGGGCTCGGCTAGGCCGTCACCGGGTTTCATGCGGCCTGCCCCCCGGCCGCTGTGGTCACAAAGGCATCGGCGCATTGTTTGGCCAGCGCCCGGACCCGGCCGATATAGGCCTGACGTTCGGTCACCGAAATGACACCGCGCGCATCAAGCAGGTTAAAGATGTGGCTGGCCTTGATGCATTGATCATAGGCCGGATGCGCCATGACGATGCGCTTGCCGGTTTTAGGGTCATCTGCCGGATGCGCCAGAATGGCGGCGCATTCCGCCTCGGCCTCCTGAAAATGACGCAGCAGCATCTCGGTATCCGCGACATCGAAATTCCAGCGGGCGTATTCCTCTTCGGTCTGCCTGAACACGTCGCCATAGGTCAGCGGGATCGGCGCGCCGGGGTCGTTGAACGGCATGTCCATCACATGTTCCACGCCCAGCACATACATCGCCAACCGCTCCAGCCCATAGGTCAGTTCGCCCGAGACCGGCGCACAGTCATGCCCGCCGACCTGCTGGAAATAGGTGAACTGGCTGACCTCCATGCCGTCGCACCAGACCTCCCAGCCCAATCCCCAGGCCCCCAGCGTCGGGCTTTCCCAGTCATCCTCGACAAAGCGGATGTCGTGCAGGTCCATGTCGATGCCGATGGCGGCGAGACTGCCCAGATACAGCTCTTGCAGATCGGGCGGGCTGGGTTTGATCAGCACCTGATACTGGTAATAATGCTGCAGCCGGTTCGGGTTTTCGCCATAGCGGCCGTCCGTGGGCCGGCGGCTGGGCTGGACATAGGCGGCGGCCCAGGGGGTGCTGCCCAAGCTGCGCAGGGTCGTTGCCGGATGAAAGGTGCCGGCCCCGACCTCCATGTCATAGGGTTGCAGAATGGCGCATCCCCGGGACGCCCAATAGGTCTGAAGCCGCAGGATGATCTCCTGAAACGAACGCGGCGTCGAGGTCTGGTCGGTCATGCGGCGGCTCCCGTGTCTGTCCGGTGCAAGGCGGCGCCCCGGCCCGGGCCAGAGACCGGACATGGGCCGGTTTTACCTATGCCCGTCACCGGTCGGGGTCAACGGCCCAAACCGGATCGCCTGCGGGCGAAAAACCCGGCGAAAATCATGGCTTTCGTAACCTTTTCCTGATTATCTGCGCCAACCCCAAGACAGGCTGAGGCAATGGATTCATGATGAGACGCTTTTTCGCAACCCTGGCATTCGCGGTTCTGGCGCTGACCGGTGCCGCGCACGCGCAACAGTCCGACGGCCAGACCGTCTGGGTGCAGATCGAGGCGCATCCCGGACTTAGCGAGGCGCAGCGCCGCGCGCGGGACTATGCCGGGCGGCTGGCCGATGTGAACGGGTATGCCCTGGGCGGCAACTGGTACGGCATCCTGCTGGGTCCCTATCTGCGCGAAGACGCGGAGCGGGTGCTGCAGGTCTATCGAGCCGACCGATTGATCCCGCGAGACTCTTTTGTCGCACTGGGCGACAATCTTGGTGCGCAGTTCTGGCCCCAGGGCGCGGCAGCGGCGGCACCGTCGCAGCCAACCGAACCGCCCCAACCCACCGTGCGGCCGGGGACGCCTGATGAAACCGTGGCCGAGGCCCGGCGCAGCGAACGCCAGTTGTCGGCAAGCGACCGCAAGGCGCTGCAGATCGCGCTGCGGGCCGCTGGGTTTTACAATGCGGCCATCGACGGCGCCTTTGGACCGGGCACCCGCCGATCCATGACAGACTGGCAGGTCACGAATGGCCTGGAGGGCACCGGGGTTCTGACCACGGCGCAGCGCAAACAGTTGATCGACCAGTATAATGCCCCCCTGACCAGCGTCGGCATGCGCCATGTCATTGACAGCCGCGCCGGTATCGAAATCGATCTGCCCGCCGGCGAGGTGGCGTTCAGCCGCTATGAATCGCCCTTTGCGCATTACGACTCCAGTGGCTCGCTGGGCGCCCGGGTATTGCTGATCAGCCAGCCGGGCACGCAGGCCACGCTGTTCGGTCTGTATGACATCATGCAGACACTGGAAATCGTGCCGCTTGACGGTGCCCGGAAACGGTACAAGGACCGCTTTACGCTCGAGGGGCGCGGCAATGGCATCGTCTCATACACCGAAGCGGGGCTGGCCAATGGCGAAATCAAGGGGTTCACGCTGGTCTGGCCCGAGGGGGACGAAGCCCGCCGTCTGCGGGTGCTGGACGCGATGCGAACCAGCTATACCCGCACCGAGGGGGTGCTGGATCCGGCTGCGGGCGGCGATGGGGTACAGGATGTCGATCTGGTCGCGGGTCTGCAATTGCGCAAGCCACGGGTGTCGCGTTCCGGTTTTTACGTCGACGGCCAGGGCTCGGTGGTGACCACGGCGGACGCCGTTCGCGGCTGCGGCCGGATCACGCTGGATCAGGAATATGTCGCCGAAGTTCTGGCGGCGGATGATCGTTTGGGCGTCGCGGTATTGCGCCCGAGCCAAACGCTGGCCCCGATGTCGGTGGCGCGCTTCAGCCCTGCCAAAGGGCGGTTGCAGTCCGACGTGGCCGTGGCCGGCTTCAGCTATGAGGGCATATTGGGCGCCCCGACCCTGACCTATGGCACGCTGGCCGATATCAAGGGGTTGCGCGGCGAGGCCGAGCTGAGCCGGCTGGCGCTGAATGCCCTGCCCGGCGACGCCGGCGGACCGGTGATTGACGCGGGTGGCGGCGTGTTGGGCATGCTGCTGCCACCGCAGGCCGAAGGCAGCGGCAAACAACTGCCCGCGGATGTCAGTCTGGCCGCCGACGCCCAGGCGATCCGCGCGATGCTGGACCGGGCCGGTCTGCATGTCGAGGACAGCGCCGGGTCCACCGAAATCGCGCCAGGCGATCTGGACCGCCTGGCCGCGGGCATGACGGTTCTGGTCAGCTGCTGGGACTGAGTCGGCCCGCGAGGGGGTTGGCACTGTGGCGTCGCCCTGAACAGGCGTCCAACGGATGCTGAAATGCGTCGGCGGGGCGCGTCGCCCTGCCGAAGGACAAACCGGCACCGGGTTCACCGCCATGCTCGCTGAACATCGGTGATGAAATCCACCGAATAGCAAAAATCCCGGCGTCGATCCGCAAGGCGCCTAAAACAAGGGACGCTCCGCCCAATTTGGACCCCGGTCGACCGGCAGCGTGATGCCAGGTTGTCGGCCAAAATGCGGAAATGATCCGAGTTGTCTTTTCTCTTCGGAACCCCTTACCACCGGCCTGGACGCGGAAATTGACCCGCGTACGGGCCAGGCCGGCGAATACCCATGTGGACTCAAGCGCGCCAGAACTGCACGGTCAGAATCGCATAAACGGCCAGCAGTTCGAGCCGCCCGATCAGCATCGCAATGGACAGCATCCATTTCGCGGCATCGTTGAGACCGGCGAAATTGCCCGCCGGCCCGATCTGTGACCCGAGACCAGGACCGATGTTGGCCAGGGCCGCCGCCGCCCCCGATACCGAGGTGGTGAAATCCAGCCCGGTCAGGCCCAGCCCCCAACTGAAAATGCCCAAGGTGACGATAAAGAAAACAAAGAACGACATCACCGAGTTGAGCACATCAGCGCCGACTACCCGGCCTTCGTATCGCGGTGTGAACACGCCATGCGGCGAGCGGATGCGCTGTAGCTGGACCCGGATCGACGCAAAAAGCAACTGATAGCGGAAGATCTTGATCGAACAGGCGGTCGAGCCGGCGCACCCCCCGATCAACCCGGTGAGGAACAGCAGAGTGATCGGAAACGGCCCCCAGTGCATGTAATCAGCGCTGGCATAGCCAGTGCCGGTCAGCAGCGACACGGTGTTGAACAGGGTCTTGCGAAAACTCTCTTCGGTGCTGACACCGGCATGCAGCATCTGCCAGCCGGTCAACACAAGAACCAGAACCAGTGCCGTGCCGAAAAAGGCGCGAATCTGCGAATCCCGCAGCAAGGCATCGGTTTGCCCGGCCATCATCTGAACAAACCGCACAAAGGGCAGCGCCGCCAGCATCATGAAGACCACGGCGACATATTCCGTGCCCGCCCCGAATCCGCCGAACGAACTGTCGTAATTGGCAAAACCGCCGGTGGCCACTGTCGTCATGGCATGCACCGTGCCATCAAAAGCGTTCATCCCTGTGGCGACATAGGCTAGGGCGCAGGCCATGGTCAACGCCACGTAGACCACCGATATCCGGCTGGCGATTTCGGTGGCACGGGGCAGGATCTTTCCGAAAGTATCAAAGCCTTCGGACCGGAAAATCTGCATGCCGCCGACGCGCAGTTCGGGCAGGAACACCATGGCGACAACGATGATGCCGACGCCGCCCAGCCACTGCAGCAGACCGCGCCACAATTGTAATCCACGGGGCAGATCCTGCAACCCGCTCAGAACGGTAGAACCGGTCGTGGTCAGCCCAGACATCGCCTCAAAGAATGCATCGGTGAAATTCAACCCGGTATCGCCCAACATGAACGGCAACGCGCCGAAAACCGGCAACGCCAACCAGACTCCGGTGGTCAGCAAGAAGGTCTGTTGAATCGACAGGCGGTCCTTGACGCCGTTGGCACAGCTCAGCGCGATCAGGCCACCAGCCAACGTGGTGAGTACACTGCTTTCGAAAAAGACCGGCCAGTGTTCGCGCCCCTCGGCGATGTCCGCCAGCATCGGCAGCACCATGGTAAGGCCGAGAATGGCGACCAAAAGGCCGATCACATATCCAACGGGACGCAGATCAATCATGGGCAGCAGCGTTGGCGTGCCGGCGTCACAGTGTCAAGCACCCCACGGCACCGCCGTTACCCGCCGGTCAGGCAACCGACACGGCAAAGCAGCCGACATGACGAAAAGGCGCCCTGCAAAGCCTGCAGGGCGCGCCGTTTTCCATCGCATCGACGACTTACTTGGAGCCGAGTTTTTCGGTGGGCTTGCCCGCAACGCTCAGGGATTCGGGCAGTGCCGGCGGCATGGACGGTGTACGCTTGCCCCGCGTCGCGCGGGGTTTGACAGCCTCGGGCGCAGGCGACTTGACCGCGGCCGTTGCAGCGGGCTTGGCCGGTGCGGCAGCGGTTTTGGCAGGCTTGGCCGCGACGTCCACCACCGGTTTCGGCGTGGTGGTTTTGACGGCCGTGGCGGGCGCGGTGGCCGAAGGCATCGGCTTTTCAGCGGCCTGCGAGGTCTGCTTTGCCGCCGGTTTGACGGTGGTATTGGCGGACGGCTGGACGGCAGTCTTGGTCGCTGCCTCGGGGGTCGGTTTTGCCGCTGCTTTTGGGGCCGGTTGCGTCACCGCTTTGCGAGCAGTCGGCTTCTCTGCCACCTTGGGGGCAGTCGGCTTCGCTGCCGCCTTGGGGGCCGGCTTCGCTGCCGCCTTAGGAGCCGGCTTCGCTGCCGCCTTGGGGGCCGGCTTCGCTGCCGCCTTGGGGGCCGGCTTCGCTGCAGGCTTTGCGGCTGGTTTCGCCACGGCCTTGAGCACCGTTTTTTCCGCAGCCTTGGGCGCGGCTTTTGCGGCAGGTTTGGCAACCGCAATGCCGGCAGTTTCGGCTTTTGCCTTGGCCACCGGTTTGGTCACGGGTTTGGCAATCTTGGTCACCGGTTTCGCCACCGGCTTGGCAGCCGTGCGAGCGGCCACCGAATGCCGCGCCACAGCCGATTGCAGGGCCCGGACCGGCAGGTTCGGCGCCTGCAGCGCCGAATTGGTCACGATCTGCATGATCTTCAGGTTGGTGGTGAACGCAAACCCGGCCATGCGCATATAAGCGACCTGGATATCAAGCGGGTTGGGGATCGGGGTCATTTCGGCTTGCTCCGTCTTAGAAACGTGTCAATAGCTGCTCATCGTGCTGTTCGGATTTCCGAAAAAGCGCGGGCCATAGTCGGTCAGGCGAACGCGGTTGGCGCTGGCCTTTTCCGAGATCGGTTCGACAATTGCCTTCATGACCCTGTCCGGCCCCCGGCCCGACAGGGCGGTCAGGGTACCGGCGACCAGTGCCTCGGTGAAAGCGGGCGCCTTTTCCTGGATCATATCGCCGCTTTCGCTTTCGGGCACCGACCAGGCACCGGTCAGCCCGAGAATACGCATTGTCATCACCGAGTGGGAATCTACCGCCAGTTGTGCAATCGTTACACATGTATTAACGAAATCGCTGACGCGGTCAATGGTGTCTTGCATCATTCCAATTCTCCGGAGCGACGCACCGCATCGGAGGATCCGTACCGGCAAACGCTCGCTTTGTGCCTTGCTAACACGGAAGCCGAACATGTGCAGCAACTTTTGCTGCGGTGCAGCATTTTCGCGGGATTCCGCCGCCGGCGCGGACAAACAGTTGCAGATTTGTGACGCTCCGGACAAGGCGAGGCTGCTCAACCAGAAGTTATGTCGTGATCGTATCACCCGCCATGGACCAGCGAGCCGAAAAGCCTTGGATCGAGGCTGGGACCGGCAAAGGTCTCGCCCTCGATCAGAATGCTGACCGCATCGTGACTGTGCAGGCTTTCCTGATGGCTGGCGATGACACGGAAATCGCCGATGCGGTGATCGGCCAGCAATTGCTCGCAGAACAGCCGGGCGGCATCTTCGACAAAGATCGGATTGGCGGCATTGAGCTCGGCAAAGGCCTGTTCATCCTCGCGCTTAACCATCACCTGCGTTTCCGTCGGAACCGCCCGGCGGCAGGCGTCGATCAGATCCTCGAACCACAAACAACCCGCCTGGCAATCCAGTTCCACGGAAATCCGCGCAACTGAACGTTGCGAATGCGGGGTGGCCAACTGGCCCCGGGTCGCGCGCGCATGTTCGGACAACTCCAGCGAACAGGGGCAGGTCGATGAATAGACATAGTCCAGATGCATGATCTTTTGCCGGACGCCGTCGGTTTCCACCAGTTCCAGCGCGATCTCGTAATACTGATACCCCGACAGGCCCGAGCGCAGACTGTCCACGCGCATCGGAAAGGAAAACCGCATCTGAATGCGCGCATCAAAGCTGTCGAGATCGCTCTTGTAATCGTCCAGCGCCGCTTCGATCACTTCAAAGCTGAACGTACGCTCGGCGTGGCGGTAAAAGCTGCGCATGATGCGCGACATGTTGATACCCTTCTTGTCGGCCTCCAGGCTGACGGTGCCGGTCACCGAGGTCTCCAGGGTCAGATCGCCACTGTCGCGGGTGTGGAACTGAATCGGCAGGCGGAAATTCGAAATTCCGACATGCTGGATCTGCTGTTTCGCGCCCCGAATCAGGCTGGCCGGGCCGTTCTGAAGATCCGGCAGACCGGCCTTGTAGGCGGCATCGGCCTGAAAATCCTGCGGGTAGGTCCGCGACAGGGCCGGATAGGGGTTGTGCGTGTCCGACAGCAGACGCGCCAGCGCCGGGTCCAGCGCCGTGATCTCGGCCTCGGAGGCCGTCTCGGCCCATGATCGCAGAACCTGAAGGGCGACCTCGGCTTCACTGCGATCCGCGGACCGGCCCAGGTCCGGTAGCTGAATGTTCATGTTACGCTCCCCTTTCGACTAGGCGGTTCCCAGCCCGGTCCAAATGCCGTCCTTAACATAGGTTGTCCGGCCTGTATTGCCATTCCCGTTCATAGTTACGTGAAAAGCGACATGCCGGTTCTAATATTGTTCGCACAAATTTGAGCATGCCCGGCCGGCATTCGCCGCCTTTTCGGGCAGATTTTGCATGGGGGTGCCCCGCCCCGCTCGCGGGCGGTTCCGCGATGACGGCGCTGTCAGCGTCCGGCGGCCACCTCCAGCGCCTGTTTCACGTCGGCGATCAGGTCCGCGGTATCCTCGATCCCGACAGACAGCCGCACCAGCCCCGGCGTGATCCCCAGCTGTGCCTTCTGATCGTCAGGCAAGCGTTGATGGGTGGTGGTGGCCGGGTGTGTGATGATCGATTTGGCATCGCCCAGATTGTTCGAAATCTTGGCGATCTGCAGCGCGTTCAGGAAGCGGAACGCCGCCGCCTGCCCGCCCTTCAGATCCAGCGAGACCACGGTGCCGCCCTTGCCCATCTGCGCCATGCAAAGCGCATGGTCGGCATGGCTGGGATGGCCGGGATACAGCACCCGCACCAGCCCGTCATGCCCCTGTAGCGCCTCGGCCAGGGCCAGCGCACTGGCGGTCTGAGCATTGACCCGCAGCGCCATGGTTTCCAGCCCCTTCAGCATCACCCAGGCGGTGAACGGGCTCATCGAGCCACCGGTATGCTTCATATAGGGTTCGACGGTCTGGCGGATGAAGTCGCGGCGCCCCAGGATCACCCCGCCCAGGGTACGGCCCTGACCGTCGATATGTTTGGTGGCGGAATAGATCACCACATCGGCGCCCTGGCCAATGGCATCCGAGTAGACCGGGGTGGCAAAGACATTGTCCACCACGACCTGAGCCCCGACCGCATGCGCCAGGTCGCTGACGCCACGGATGTCGACCACTTCCAGCGTCGGGTTGGACACGGATTCAAAGAACACCGCACGGGTGTCCGGGCGCAGGGCGTCGCGCCACTGCGCCAGATCGGTGCCGTCGACAAAGGTGACCTCGACCCCATACCGGCACAGTACATCCTCGAGCACGTAGAGGCACGAACCGAACAACGCACGGGCCGCGACGACATGATCGCCGGCTTTCAGCATCGCCATCAGCGCGCCAGACACGGCCGCCATGCCCGATGCGGTGGCAAAGGCGTCTTCGGCGCCCTCCAGCGCGGCGATGCGGTCCTCGAACATCCGCACCGTCGGGTTGCCATAGCGGGCATAGATGAACTCGTCCGCGCCGGCCTCGATGAACCGCGCCTCGGCCGCCTCGGCCGTGTCATAGACGAACCCCTGGGTCAGAAAGATGGCTTCGCTGACCTCGCCATAGTGGCTGCGGCGCGTGCCGCCATGCACGGCGGTGGTACGTTTGTTCCAAGTTTTGCTCATGTCAACCTCCGGCCCCTTGTCGGGCACAAGAAAAAACCCCAGACGCGGTCAAGCGAAAGGGGGCTTTCATCCTGACCTTTTAGCGGTGTGTTTAGCGTGGCCCGCAATCCGGTAACAAATCGCCACGTCGTCTGCCCGGGCAATACCCCGGTCAGACCGGTTTCGTCAAGCACAGGTTAACGCACCGTCACGCACCCGTCACCGACCGTTCACGCAGGTTTCATAGGCTCGATGCACCAGGACACCACATCATCTTGTGTGAGGCCAGGCCGATGGCGATCATCAGAGTGAATGCGACAGGCGAAAACTGCTGCCTGCACGGATCAGAACAGGACCTTGCCGCCTGCCTGCGGCAATACGCATCCGCCCCGGGACCGGCGGTCATCATGATCCACGGATACTCGTATCAGCCCGGCCATCCGGTGCATTGCCCACATCGCCACATTCTGGCGCTCGATCCGCAGCCCCTGCCCTGGGCGGCTCCCAGTTGGCCGCGCGGGCTGGGTTTCGATGGCACCGATCCGGCCGAAGGTCTGGCCATCGCCTTTGGCTGGTCTGCGCGCGGTTCGATCTGGCGTGCGCGGGGACGCGCCATCGCCGCCGGGCGGGCGCTGGCCTCGGTGGTGACACAGCTGCGGCGACACGCACCGCGCCGCAATGTACATATCGTGGCGCATTCCATGGGAATCGAAGTGGCCGCCGAAGCGCTGCACCACCTGCCGGCGGGTTCGGTGGACCGGATTCTCTCGCTGACCGGCGCCAGCTATCGCTCGCGCGTGGCGGCAGCTCTGGGCACGCCGGCAGGGTGCGACGCCACCTTTGTCAATGTCACCAGCCGCGAGAACGACCTGTTTGACTGTCTCTACGAACGCCTGATCGCCCCGCCGGCCCGCGCCGACCGGGCGTTGGGCCAGGGACTGGACATGCCCAACGCGGTGACGCTGCAGCTGGATTGCCTGACGACACTGGATCACCTGCGCCGCCTGGGCGCCAGGGTCGCCCCCCCGGCGCGCCGCATCTGCCATTGGTCCGCCTATCTGCGCCCCGGTATCCTGCAGTTCTATCGCGACCTCCTGCGCCAGCCCGAGACGCTGACGCTGAACCGCCTGCGCGCAGGCCTGCCGCGCCAGCCAGCGCGCCGCTGGTCGCGCCTGCTGCCGCGCCGGGCCACGACCCGGCGCCTCCGACTGGTGCAGGACCCCCTGTAACTGGCCCAGCGCGCAAAAGTACCCAACGGGACAAACCCGCAGATCGAAACCGTTCCGCTAAGCCTTGGCGTCGGTGTCGGCGGCGTCCTCGGGGTCGATCATGTGCTTTTGCAGCGCCAGGATCTGCCACCACAGGAAACCGAACAGCGCAGCCGGAAAGGCAAAGGTCTCGATCTTGACCCAGGCCGCATCGGACATGTTGCGCCACACAAGCTCGTTGCCGATCGCCAGCAGAATGAAGAACAGGAACAGCCGGCGGGTCAGGATCATCCAACCTTCGTCGCGCATCGGAATCAGTTCGCCCATGACATAGGCCAGATAGGATTTGCCTTGCAAAAGCCCGATCCCCAACAGGGCGGAAAAGCAGCCATAGACGATGGTGGTTTTCATCTTGAAGAACTTTTCATCGTTGAACCAGGCGGTGAGACCGCCAAAGAAAACCACCATGAACGCGGTAAACACCTGCATCCGGCTGAGATGCCCGGTCAGACGCCACAGGATCGCCATCGACACCAGCAGAATTGGCACGAACACCACCGCGGCGACGATGAACCCGGAATAGGCAGTGCCGGCAAATGTATAGGTCTCGTCCTGAATGCGCAGGTAGAGCAGGAAAAAGGCCACGGTGGGCCCCAGTTCCAGCACCTGTTTCAGCACCATGTTGATCTCTTTCGGCTCGGCCATGTGGTCTCCTATCCGCCCATCTCAACTATCACCGCTCCTGCTGCGATCAAGGCCATTAAGCCTATTCGCCGCGGTCCAACGGTCTCTTTCAGCACCAGCCAGCCGATCAGCGCGGCAAAGACGGTCGAGGTTTCCCGCAGTACCGCCGCTTCGCCGACCTTGTCCAGCCGGGTTGCCAGCATCACCGCACCGAAACTGAAAAAGGCCACGAACCCGCCGATCACCCCGCGCAGCATCAGCGGCAGAGGTTCCGGCCGAACGGTCATGGCGCGCCAGCGCAGCATCGCCACGACCGGCATGACCAGCCCGTCCAGCATGAAAAACCAGGCCAGAAAGGTGAACGGGTCGGCGGTGGCCCGGATGCCATAGGCGTCATAGGTTGTATAGAGCGCCACGGTCAGCCCGGTCGCGACCGCCAGAATCAGCGCAATCTTCAACGTGCTGCGCTGCGCCTGCAAATATCTCAGATTATAGGCCGCCAAACCGAAAATTCCCGCCAGCAGCACCGCCACGCCCAGCCACTGAACCGCCGTAAATACCTCGCCGAACAACAGATAGGCGCCGATCACCGTGAACAATGGCCCGGTGCCACGCACCACCGGATAGACCACGGTATAGGACCCCTTGGAATAGGCCTGCGCCTGCAGCACCTTGTAGACGATGTGAATGAAAAAGACCGTGGCGAAAATCGGCCACATATGCGGCTCTGGCCAGGGCACGACAAACAGCGCGAACGGCGCCGCCATCAGCCCATAGGACGCGTCGATTGCGCCGCGAGACAGCCAGGGGTCGTGCCGCCCCTTTTGCAGCGCCCCGAAGACCGCATGCAGAAACGCTGCCATCAGGGCCAGCCAAAGGGCCAGATCATGCCCGGCCTCGGTGCCCTGCAGCGAGGTCAGCCAGGTGCTCACACTCTCCCCATACGCCTGTCCCTGCAGCGGTCAGGTCGCGTCCAGCCCGGTCAGGGCAGCAGCGAATTCCTCGGGATCGAACGGTGCCAGATCGTCGATCTGCTCGCCGACACCGATGGCGTGAATCGGCAGACCGAACCGGTCCGCCAGCGCCACCAGGACACCGCCCTTGGCGGTGCCGTCCAGCTTGGTCATGACCAGCCCGGACACATCCGATATCTTGCGAAAGGTCTCGACCTGGTTCAGCGCGTTCTGCCCGGTGGTGGCGTCCAGCACCAGCAGCGTGTTGTGCGGCGCCGTCTCATCCTTTTTGCGGATGACCCGGACGATCTTGGCCAGTTCCTCCATCAGGTCGGCGCGGTTCTGCAGCCGACCGGCGGTGTCGATCATCAACAGATCGGCGCCATCCTGCTGCGCCTTGGTCATTGCGTCAAAGGCCAGGCTGGCGGGGTCGGTGCCTTCGGGCGCGGTCAGGACAGGCACCCCGGCCCGGTCGCCCCAGACCTGCAGCTGCTCCACGGCGGCGGCGCGGAACGTGTCTCCGGCGGCGATTACCACCGATTTTCCGGCGGCCTTGAACTGGCTGGCCAGCTTGCCGATGGTGGTGGTCTTGCCCGAGCCGTTGACCCCGACCACCAGCACCACCTGCGGGCGTTTCGGATAGATCGGCATTGGCTTGGCAACCGGTTCCATGATGCGGGCGATCTCGCCGGACAGCAGCGACTTGATCTCGTCGGTCGACAGTTTCTTGCCGAACCGGCCCTCGGCCATGTTGGCGCTGACCCGCAGGGCGGTGTCCACGCCCATGTCGGCACTGATCAACAACTCTTCGAGCTGTTCGAGCATATCGTCGTCCAGCGTGCGGCGGATCACCGCGCGGGCCTTGCCACGCCCCATCAGCCGGCCCAAAAACCCCGGAGTCTGTGGTTCGTTCTGGATTTCGGTCTGGATTTCGGTCTGGGGCAGTTCCACCGGGGTCGGCGCCGGCTGTTCCGGCGGCATCGGCACGGGGATCGGATCGGTGGGAATCGGGTCGGCCGGAACCGGCTCGGGCACAGGGTCGGGTTGCGGGACCGGGTCGGGTTGCGGCACCGGGTCGGGTTGCGGCACCGGCACAGGCGCCGGTTCGGGCCGGGGTTCAGGCTGCGGCGCGGGCACCTCGGCGGGCGGCAAAGGCGGGTCCGTGTCCGGCTGTGGCGGTGTCTCGTGCGGAGGGGTTTCCTGCGGCGCCGGCTCCGGGTCCGGGACGACCGGGTCCGGGTCGGCGGCCAGCACATCCTCTTCGCCGCCATCCTCGACAATCGCGTCCAGCCCCTCTTCAATCTTGGACGAGGATTTGAACAGCTTGTTCTTGAGCTTCTTGAAAAACGCCATGCTGGTCTCCGAACGGATCGTTGCCCTCACCTAATGCGGTTTGCGCGGGTTTGAAAGGGTCTGGCCATGGCGGCAGCCTCGGTTCGACGGATGACCGGAATACCATCGGCGCTGCCAGCGTCGTTGGGCGTTTGACAGGCGGCGGGCGCGGCGCGATGTTGCGTGGCCGGCAGCGCGCCCCGCAACGACCGGCGAACGGCCCCGAAAAGGTATTGATAAAGACCATGTTCCGGTTCGCAATGGCCAGCCTCAGCCCCGTCGCCCTTCTGGTTGCCGCCTGCCTGTCGGGGGGCATCTGGCCGGCGCTGGCACTGGTTCATGTGACGCTGGTCGTCTGGGCATTGGACCGCTGGTGGCCATACGTTCTGCCCGAGTACGACACCCCGGCCTGCCAGGCCTTTGGCCACCGGCTGACGCTGGTTCTGGGCGGGTTGCATTTTCCGCTGCTGGCGCTGGGGGTCTGGTCCCTGGCAGGCGCGGGACCGCTGGACGTCGGTCAGAAACTGGCACTTGGCCTCGCCTTGGGTCTGTATCTGGGTCAGGTCGGCAATTCCAACGCCCATGAGCTGATCCACGCGCCGGACCGCTGGTCCCGGCGGTTGGGCAAGGCGGTCTTTGTCTCGCTGCTGTTCGGCCATCACGCCTCGGCGCATCCAAAAGTGCATCATGTTCATGTGGCCAGCGACGGTGATCCCAATTCGGCCCGGCTGGGCCAGGGTTTCTACCGGTTCTGGCCGCGCGCCTGGACCGGATCGTTTTGCGCCGGCTGGCGGGCGGAAACGGCGGCACGGGCCCGGCAGATGCCGCGCCCGTCGGTCCTGTCCCACCCCTATCTGGTCTATTGCGGCGGCGCGCTGGCAACTCTTGCGGTCAGCCATGCCCTGGCGGGCGCAGCCGGAGTTGCGGTGCTGATCGCTCTGGCGGGCTATGCGCAGATGCAATTGCTGCTGGCCGACTACATCCAGCATTACGGGTTGCGCCGGGTGCGGCGCCCGGACGGGCGCTTGCAGCCAGCAGGCCCACAGCATTCCTGGAATGCGCCGCACTGGTATTCGTCGGCGATGATGCTGAATGCGCCGCGCCACTCCGATCACCACGACAATCCGGCCCGGCGTTTCCCGGCGCTGCGTCTGGATGCGCGAACCATGCCGGTCTGGCCGCATGCGATGCCGGTCATGGCGGCTCTGGCGCTGTGCCCGCCGCTGTGGCGGCGCCGGATGGATTCCCTGGCGGCGCGCTGGCAGAGGCGGATCAATGCAGACGCAGCGCTTGGCCCGCGCAAACATGGATCGGCCGCCACCGATCTGCCATTGTGACAGCATGACTCGCCCTTTCACGATTCTCCTCCTGCTGCTGACGGCTCCGGCTGCGGCCCAGAGCCCGATGTCAGCCGACGCCTTTGACGCCTATACGCGCGGCAAGACGCTGTTTTATGGCTTTGACGGCGAAGCCTATGGGGTCGAGCGCTATCTCGACGGGCGGCGGGTGATCTGGTCGTTTCTGGATGGCCAGTGCAAGGAGGGCATCTGGTATGAAGAGGCCGGCCAGATCTGTTTCATCTACGAAGACCGGCTGGACCCGCAGTGCTGGACGTTTGTGCAATCCGGCGGTGGCCTGATCGCCCGGTTCGAAGACAACCCGGATGCAACCGAACTGTACGAGGCCCAGGATATCGGCCAGGAGATGTTGTGTTACGGCCCGGATACCGGCGTCTGACCGGCATCAGGGGCGCGGCCGGTCCGATGGTGTCAGAACAGGCTGCCCTGCTCGGGCTTGTCCGGTTTCCTTGCGCCTTTTGACGCGGCTTTGCGGGCGGGTTTCCCGGCCGGCGCCTCGGAAACCTGCCCTGCACCGTGGCGCACATCCAACAGGCCATCGGCAAACTCGATTTCCAGCGCTTCGCTCTTTGCTGCCACCGCGCGCGTGGTTACGACCGTTTCCCCCGACCTGACCACCGCAAAGCCCCGCGCCAGCGTGGCCTGATACCCCAGCGAGGTCAGCAGCCGGTCGGTGGCGGCAAGCTGTTTCTGCAGATGCTCGATCCTTCCGGACGCGGCCATGGACAGACGACGGTGCAGGCTGGCGAATTCGGTTCGTTTCAGGGCCAGGCGGGACTGCAGCCGCTGCGGCTGCAACAGGCCGGCCCGTCGATCCAGTTCGGCGCGCCAGGGCCGCAGGCTGCGGGTGAACCCGGGCGCCAGACGCTGCGCCAGCATGGCCAGCCTGTCCCGATCGCCCCGGATCCGGCGGCGCAATACCACTGGTTTCAGGCTGCCGGCCCGTCGATCCAGCTCCGCGCGCCGGTGTCGCAGGCTGCGGACCAGCCCGGGTGCCAGACGTCGCGCCGCTGTCGCCAGTCGGTCCCGGTCGCCCCGGATCCGGCGGCGCAAAACGGCCGGTTTCAGGCTGCCGGACAGATCCGCCAGATGAACCCGGCGCGTCTGGACCCCGCGCATCAGCACCATCGGCAGTCTCTCGGCCACCAGGTCCAAGCGCTGGCGCGGCCCCTCGAGCAGCCCCTGCGGGCGCGGCAAAGCGCGCGACAGATCGGCCAGGCGCTGCCGCCGCCGGGCAACGCCATGGCTGATCGCGCGGCTGACGCGCGCGCCCTGCGCCTCGACCTGCGCCATCAGTTCCAGCCGCACGGGCACCGCTAGTTCGGCAGCGGCGGTCGGGGTGGGCGCGCGCCGGTCCGACACATAGTCGATCAGCGTGGTGTCGGTCTCGTGCCCGACGGCGGAAATCAGCGGGATGCGCGAGGCCGCTGCGGCACGGGCGACGATCTCTTCGTTGAACCCCCACAGATCCTCGACCGACCCGCCGCCCCGGGCCACGATCAGCAGATCCGGGCGCGGTAAGGCGCCGCCCGGTGTCAATGCGTTGAACCCCGCGATGGCGCGGGCGACCTCGGGCGCGCAGTTCGATCCCTGAACGGCCACCGGCCAGATCAGCACCTTGCGCGGAAACCGGTCGCGCAACCGGTGCAGGATATCGCGGATCACCGCGCCGCTGGGCGAAGTGACAACCCCGATGACGCCCGGCAAATAGGGCAAGGGGCGTTTGCGCGTCGCCTCGAACAGACCCTCGGCGGCCAGCAGTTTCTTGCGCTTTTCCAGCAGCGCCATCAGCGCGCCCTGCCCGGCCACGGCAACGTCATCGACATTCAGGTTGTATTTGGACTGGCCGCCAAAGGCGGTCATGCGCCCTGTGACAACAACCTCCAGCCCCTCTTCGGGCACCACCGACAGCCCGGCGATCTGGCCCTTCCAGGTGGTGCAGGCCAGCACCGAGCGGTCGTCCTTGACATCGAAATACAGATGCCCCGACCGGGCCCGGAACACGCGCCCGACCTCGCCGCGCACCCGGATGCGCCCGAACTCTTCCTCGAGGCTGCGTTTCACCGCGCCCGACAGTTCGGTCACCGAGTATTCCGGCAGGTTCTGTCCCGGCAGCGGGTCGTCGATCAGATCGGACATGAGGGTGCCTTGTTTCGTCTTCGCGCGCAGCTTAGAACGCGGGCCAGGCAAGGCCAAGCAGATCGGAGCGCATTTCATGAACATCCTCATTCTCGGCGGCGGCGGGCGCGAACACAGCCTCGCATGGGCGGTGATGCAGAACCCCAAATGCGACAAGCTGATCGTCGCGCCGGGCAATGCCGGAATCGCCCAGATCGCCACCTGCGCGGCGCTGGATATCGAGGATGGCGGCGCGGTCGTCGCCTTTGCCGAGGAAAACGCCATCGATTTCGTGATCATCGGCCCCGAGGCGCCGCTGGCGGCCGGCGTGGCCGACCGATTGCGCGATGCCGGGCTGCTGGTGTTTGGTCCCTCGGCGGCGGCGGCGCGGCTGGAGGCGTCGAAAAGCTTTACCAAGGAGATCTGCGACGCTGCCAAGGCCCCGACGGCGGAATACGGACATTTCACCGATGCCGCCGCGGCCCGCGCCCATGTCAGCGCCAAGGGCGCGCCGATCGTCGTCAAGGCCGACGGGCTGGCCGCCGGCAAGGGTGTGATCGTGGCGATGACCGAAGCAGAGGCGCTGGCCGCCATCGACGACATGTTCGGCGGTGCCTTTGGCGGAGCCGGTGCCGAAGTGGTGATCGAGGAATTCATGGAGGGCGAAGAGGCTTCATTCTTTGTCCTCTGCGACGGCGAGACGGTGCTGCCGATCGGCACCGCGCAGGACCACAAGCGCGTCGGCGAAGGCGATACCGGCCCGAACACCGGCGGCATGGGCGCCTATTCGCCGGCGCCGGTGCTCAGCGCCGACATCGCGGAAAAGGCGCTGGACCGGATCGTGCGTCCGACCATGGCGGAAATGGCGCGGCGCGGCATGCCCTATCAGGGGGTGCTGTATGTCGGGCTGATGATCCGCGACGGCGAACCGCGGCTGGTGGAATACAATGTCCGCTTCGGCGACCCCGAATGCCAGGTGCTGATGATGCGCCTGGGGGCGCAGGCGATGGACCTGATGCACGCCGCCGCCGAAGGCCGCCTGAGCGAGGCGCGGGTGAACTGGGCCGATGACCATGCGATGACCGTGGTAATGGCGGCGCAGGGCTATCCTGGCTCCTATGAAAAGGGCAGCGTCATCGGCGGGCTGGACGATCTGCCCGAGACCAGTTTTGCGATGTGTTTTCACGCTGGCACGGACGAGCGCGACGGCCGGATCGTTGCCACTGGCGGCCGGGTTCTGAACCTGACCGCGCGCGGCGACAGCCTGGCCCAGGCCCGCGCCCGGGCCTACGAGATGGTCCACGCGCTGGACTGGCCGGAGGGGTTTTGCCGCGGCGATATCGGGTGGCGCGAACTGGAACGATCCTAGAAACCCGGGGCTTGGCCCCTCGGGAATGGCATTTTTCGCCGATTCGGTGTATAATCATGTCCTCTTTGCATGCATCGGTTGAAATTTGCGCGCTGGCTTAGCGTCTGTCCTGGTCGGCCAGGCGGCGCTGGCGGGCGCGTCCTTTGTGTTCCGGAGGACCGACCCATGTCTGCACGAAAATCTGCACGACTTCACGACGCCGCCTGCCATCTGGTGGCCCCTGCCTTGCTGGCCCTTGCCCTGACCGCCCCTGTCGCCGCGCAACAGGCGGCGGATACCGGCCCCGTGGCCCCCGAATTCGCCAGCATGGAAACCCGTATCGGCCAGTTGGTCGAGATTCTTGAAACCGGCGACAATTGTCCGACCGTCGCGACGGCGCTGGATCTGACCCTCGGGCTGGTCTACGGCGGCACAAGACCGCTGCCGTCGAAGATACCGCAAAGCCTGGACGAAGCCCGCGAACTCTACGGTCCGGACATCAGCCAGCGCGAACTGGACATCGCCGGCCGGTCACTGTCAGCCAACAAGGTGATCAGTGCGACGGCGGCCCGTGTGACCGCCGCCCTGGCCCACAGGATGCGCCTCAAGTCGTGCCCGGCCCAGGCCGGGCTGGCGGCGGATCTGAAGTTTCACCTGGAGGAAATCGAGGACGTCGCCGCGGCGCTGGGGGAATACACCGCGCTGTGCGGGGTCGGCGACAGTTTGGTGAGTGGCATTTGCGCACAGCTGGCCCCGGTGCTGGACGAGCAGACCGGTCACATCCTGACACCGGCACAGATCCCGAAAACCATCACCCGGGGCTTCTGGCTGAAATTGCGCAGCCCGTTCATTCCCCGTTATAACCGTCGCTGGCAGGAATATGTCCGGGTCATTCCGCCGATGGATTTCGGCCAGTGCAGTGCCGTGTTCAAGGAAACCAAGGGGCTGATGCTGCGGTTGCGGCTGGATGGCTTTACCGTTGTGCGCGACCCCTGGGCCACCGCCGACCTGCCACGCGGCACCCGCATTCCGATCTGGACGCTGGAATGGGTGCCGTCGGAATATGTCAAGCATTTCAACATCTGCAACACCGGTGACGGGGTCACCAGCAGCGTGTCGCAAAGGGTGAAGCAGGATATTCCGCTGAACTATTTCTGGCGCTATTTCGCCAAGTGACCCGAGGCAGGGTTGATCGGGCGGGGTCCGACCGCGCCGGCCACAGGGGCGCAACACGGGCCTCGCGCGGCGGGCGGGACCGCGCCATATGCGGGGCGGCCGACGCCGCGCCCCCGCAGCGGCGGATCAGATCTGCTTTTCCGGCATCTGTACGATCAGCCCGTCCAACGCATCGCTGACCTTGATCTGGCAGGTCAGACGCGACCGTTCGGGATCGGGCTCATAGGCGAAATCCAGCATGTCCATTTCCATGTCATCCTTGGCCGGCAGCTTTTCGATCCAGGCCGGATCGACATAGACATGACAGGTCGAACAGGCGCAGGCGCCGCCGCAATCCGCCTCGATACCGGGAATGTTGTTGTCGCGTGCGCCTTCCATCACGGTCAGCCCGTTGGCAACCTCAACCTGATGCTGCGTGCCGTCATGCTCGATATAGGTGATTTTTGCCATTGTCCGGTTCCCTTGCGTGACTCGGACTTGTCTCTAGCCAAGCCCCGCAGGCCATGCCAGCCCATTCTGGCCGCTTTCGGCGGGTCTGGAAAAAAATCGCCGATGTTCCATACTTGTTCTCATACCGCCCCCGCGCGCCTCAGAACGCCCCCTCTGGCCGCGCCCGCCGGCCTGCCTGACCGCCGAGCGACTGCCGGATCCGCCCGAAGGCGCGCGCTTCTGCGTTGCTGGTCCGGTCATCCTGCGCCAGCGCCCGGGCACCGCCAAGGGCGTGATCTTTGTCACGCTCGAGGATCAGACCGGCATCGTCAACGTGATCGTCTGGCGCAAGATCTACGAACGGTTCCGCCGTGCTGTGATCGCCGGCTGGCTGTTGCGGGTCACAGGGCGGTTGCCGCGGGCGCATTCCGTGACCCATGTGATCGCCGAACAGATCGAGGATATCTCGCCAATGCCGGACCGTCTGCTGCAGCCCGCCCCCTCTGGTTGAGCGCAATTCATCGCATGCACCAAAATACCGCTGTTGCCCGGCCGAGGAAATTTGCTAGCTTGCCGCCGACAGGACCAATGCGGGAGACAGACACAGATGGCAACGCGCAGCTTGCCCGAGATCGGCTTTTTGTCCGATGTTTCCGCGGATCTGAAAAAGGTGCTGATCGACCTGGCGACCGAAATCACCCTCACCCCGGGCGATGTGCTGTTCGAACAGGGCGACGAGGGCGACGCACTTTATGCGATCATCAAAGGCGCGGTGGAATTCAGCGTGCTGGCGATGGACGGGCGCAAGCTGACACTGGACATGATGCGCCCCGGCGCGCTGTTCGGAGAGATCACGCTGTTCGATCCCGGCATGCGCACGGCCACGGCCACCGCCGTCCAGGACACGACCCTGTGGCGGATCCGCCATTCCGACGTGCTGACGCAGATCCGCCAGCGCCCGGACCTGGCGGTCGACATGATTCATCTGGCCGGGCAACGGATGCGCTGGATGGGACGGCAGTTGAACGAACAGGTCTTTCTGCCATTGCCGACCCGGCTGGCGCGCAAGGTCCAGCATCTGGCTCCCGCCGACCAGCCCAGCCCCTTCAGGCTGAGCCTGTCGCAGGCGGAACTGGCGGAATTCGTCGGCGCCACCCGCGAGGCGGTTTCCAAGATCCTGTCCAGCTGGAAACGCGACGGGGTCATCCAGAGCGCCCGCGGCGGCGTGGTGATCCTGGACTGGGACGCCCTGTCTCTGCTGGCGGAGCCGGACCAGATCTGACGCAGGCCCATGCTTTCGAACCTGCCGGCACGGTGAAACAACCCCGGGGTCGGGCACAGATTTTTTCGCCTCTGTGTTCTTGTTCACATACAAGCGCCGCAAGATGCACCAGATTAAGAGCACAAGTTCAGCGACGCCCCGGCAAGTTTAAACCAGCACAAGCCGCCGTCCCCTGACACGCTGCACCCGATCCGGTTCTCCCCCCTTCTGGCCGGTTCGCAAAGCCGTCAGGTCTCCTCCCCTGGCCGATCGGCGGCCATCGGTAACACGTGTCGTGGCCGGAGCGGCGCTGAACTTGTCCGGCTTGCGGCCCCAAGGCCGCAGCCTATCGGTTCCAAGGGCCGGCGCCGTTGTGTCTCTTCCTGATCCGGCCCAAGGAAAAGAGCCATGTGCCGCGCACATGGCTCTTTCTTTGTCTGCGGTTGCATCCGCTGCCCTCGGCCGGCGGCCCCAGTTGCGGGCTGGAAAGCGTGCTATTCGGTCAGGCTGAGCGCCACAAAGCGCGGATCACTGCCACGCCGCACCAGCAACAGCAGCGACTTGCGGCCCGCCTCCTTGGCCTCGGCAATCCGCTTGTCCAGTTCGCCCAGCGAAGCGACGCTCTGTTGACCGGCCTCGGTGATCAGGTCGCCCGCGCGCAGTCCTTTGTCAAAGGCTTCGGAGGTCTCGTCCACCGCCAGAACCACCAGCCCAGTCTGATTGTCAGGCAGGTTTAGTTCTTTGCGCAGCTTGGCCGTCAATCCGCTGAGGGTCATGCCCAGAACGGTCTTTTCCGGTCGATCCGCCTCGGGTTTGTCCACGGCGGCAGGGACCGCACCCTCGGCCTCTTCGCGCCGGCCCAGGGTCACCAGCACGGTCTGCGAGCTGCCTTCGCGGCGAACCACCACGCGCACCGCCTTGCCGACGGCCGTATTGCCAACCTGACGCACCAACGCCCGGGTATCGGCGACTTCGACGCCATCAAAGCTGACGATGACATCGCCCGACAGCAGGCCGGCCTCTTTCGCCGGGCCGTCCGGGACATCGGTGATCAGGGCACCGGCGGCCTTTTCCAGGCCCATCGCCTCGGCGATTTCGTCGGTCACGTCCTGGATGCGCACGCCCAGCCATCCGCGCCGGGTCTCGCCAAATTCCTTGAGCTGATCGACGACGCGGGTCACCACGTTGGACGCCATCGAGAATCCGATGCCGATCGAACCGCCATTGGGTGACAGGATGGCGGTGTTCACCCCCACCACCTGGCCATCCATGTTGAACAGCGGCCCGCCGGAATTGCCCCGATTGATCGCCGCGTCGGTCTGGATATAGTCGTCATAAGTGCCCGACAATGCCCGGTTGCGCGCTGACACGATGCCCGCCGAGACCGAGAACCCCTGCCCCAGCGGATTGCCCATCGCGATCACCCAATCACCGACCCGAGCCGTATCGCTGNATAGTCGTCATAAGTGCCCGACAATGCCCGGTTGCGCGCTGACACGATGCCCGCCGAGACCGAGAACCCCTGCCCCAGCGGATTGCCCATCGCGATCACCCAATCACCGACCCGAGCCGTATCGCTGTCGCCGAACTTGACGAACGCCAGCGGTTTCTCTGATTCGACCTTGAGCAGGGCGATGTCGGTGTTGGGATCGGTGCCGACGACCTTGGCCGGCAATTCCTCGCCGGAAAAGAACTCGACCAGGATCTCGTCAGCCCCGTCGATGACGTGATTGTTGGTCACCACATAGCCGTCTTCGGAAATCACAAAGCCCGACCCCAGGGCCGACGTCCGCCGGGGCCGCGGCCCATCGCCGTTACGGTCCTGGAACTCGCGAAAGAAATCCTCGAACGGCGAGCCTTCGGGCACGATGCCCTGCAGGCCGGTGCGCCCCTCGATCACGGTCGATGTGGTGATGTTCACCACCGACGGGCTGATCTTTTCCGCCAGCGGCGCCAGGCTTTCGGGTTTCGCCTGCGCCATGAGCGTCTGCGCCAGAACGAACATCACCGTCAGGGCGACAAGCCAGAACAAACGTATCCGGTCCGGCGGGGAACCGGGGCTGACTGCTGGAATTGCGTATGCCTTTGGCTGCACTGTGCCGTCTCCTCTTTCAATAACCGTCGCGGGAAACCGGCCTGCTGGCCGCCCCGCCGCATTTGCTGTCAATGTAGTGGCTTTGCCCCCCGGCGCAACGGCTGTTGCCGCGGCTTCGGACGCTGCGCCGGCCCGGATCGGTCAGAATGCGCCCAGCCCGTCGGCGATCCACAACAGCAAAAGCCCGCTGACAATCGCCAAACCACCGATCTGCCGCCGTGCGGACATGGGCAGGTTTCGCAGCATTTCCAGCAATTGTTCGATCAGCGCCGGGGCCAGCACCCAGGCCAGCCCCTCGACGATCAGGACCAGCCCGAGAGCCAGAAGGATGGTTGCCATCGCGCCAGCCTACCGCGGGGGCTTGGCTTCTTCTCCGGTCGGCGAACGCATATAGTTGAAGAACTCGGAATTCGGGTTCATCACCATCGACGAATTGTTGCCTTTCAGCGCCCGCTGATAGGCCGTCAGCGAGCGATAGAATTCGAAGAATTCCTGGTCCTTGCCAAAGGCCTTGGCAAAGATGTTGTTCCGCAAGGCATCGGCCTCACCGCGAATGATCTCCGCTTCGCGCTGCGCCTCGGAGACCAGTTCGACCACGGTTCTGTCGGCCTGGGCCCGAACACGCTGCGCCGCCTCGTTGCCGCGGGCGCGTTCGTCGGTCGCCTCGCGTTCGCGTTCGGCCCGCATCCGGTCGAACGTGGCCTCCAGGTTCTGCTCGGGCAGGTCGGTGGCCTTGAGGCGCACGTCGATGATGTCCAGCCCCAGCGCGCGGGCCTCTGCGATGGCGCTGTTGCGGATGCGCAGCATCAGGGCCGCCCGGTCGGAACTGAGGATGTCCTTGGAACTGACGGAACCCAGAACTTCGCGGGTTTCGGCCCGCAGAATGGAATCCAGCCGGTTTTCCGCCGTGGCGACACCGCCGACACCGACCGCCTGCCGGAACTGCTTCACGTCGGCGATGCGATAACGGGCAAAGGCGTCGACCACCAGCCGACGGTCATCCAGCGGCGTGACCTCAAGCGGCTCGACATCGCGCGACAGGATGCGGTCGTCATAGCGCACCACCTCTTGGATCAGCGGAATCTTGAAGGCCAGCCCCGGGTCTTCCTTGACCGCCACGACGCGGCCGAATTGCAGAACCAGCGCTTTTTCGCGCTCGTCGACGATGAAGACCGCCGACAGCAGACCGGCAATGGCGATCACCAGGATCGGAAGAATGAATGTCGTTTTCCGCATCAATTCGGCTCCTCGGAATTCCGGCGCAACTCGTTCAGGGGCAGATAGGGTACCACGCCCGAGCCACCGCCGCTTTCGTCCAGGATGATCTTGTTCAGACCGCCCAGCACCTGTTCCATGGTTTCCAGATACAGACGCTTGCGCGTGACCTCGGGCGCCTTGGCATATTCTTCGAGAACCGCGCTGAAGCGGCTGGCCTCACCCTGGGCCTCGTTGACCTGCTGGGCGCGATAGCCCTCGGCCTCTTCCAGTTGCTGCGCCGCTTCGCCGCGGGCCTCGGCCAGTACCCGGTTGGCATAGGCGTCGGCGACGTTCTGCAGGCGGTCCCGTTCCTGGGCCGCGGCCTGAACGTCGCGAAAGGCATCGATCACCGGTTGCGGCGGGTCTGCCTTGTCAAAGTTCACCCGGATGATGTTGACGCCGCCTTCGTAGCTGTCCAGCGTCGCCTGGATCAGGTCGTGCAGCTGATCGGCGATGACGCCGCGATCGCGGTTCAGGATCGGCGCCAGCTCCGATTGCGCGATGATCTCTCGCATCGCCGATTCCGACACGGCCCGGATGGTCTGGCGCGGATCGGCCAGATTGAACAGGTAGTTGGCCGGATCGCTGATGTTCCAGACCACCTGATAGTCGATGTCCACGACGTTTTCATCGCCGGTCAGCATCAGGCCGTCATTGTTGCCGCGTGCGCCGCCCATGTCCTCGGTCTGTTCACGCGTGACCGGAATCACCTCGGCGGTGACCAGGGGCCAGGGCGCAAAGTTCAGACCGGGCTCGCCGATCGCGGAAAACTCGCCCAGGAACAGTTCCACGGATTTTTCTTCGGGTTTCACGGTGTAAAAGCTGGCCATGCCCCACAGCACCGCGGCAGCGATGACACCAAGGCCCAGGGTGCTGCGGGTGAACATCGGTCCGGCACCGCCGCCCGAGCCGCGCCCGCCACCGCCCTGCCCAGTACCGCCGCCGCGTCCGCCCATCAGCACGCGCAGTTGTTCCTGGCCTTTCTTGACCAGTTCGTCGATCTCCGGGATCTGAGCGCCCTCCGGTCCGGGCTTGCGCCCGCCGCCCTTGTCGCCGCCATTTTGGCCTTCTCTGTCTCCACCACCGCCGGAAGAGCCTCCGCCCCCCCAGGGGCCACCGCTGTTGCCCGCCATATTGCGTTGTTCCCTTTTTCTGCCGCGCCCTGCGGCGCTGTCTCGATCTTCGTCTAGATACCTGTATGCGCGCACGAAATATTCAACCCTGAAACGATCAGGCCGTGCGCATCGGCGTCCGCATGGTTACCAGTTCCTCGGACATGGTCGGATGCACCGCCACGGTCCGGTCGAAATCCTCTTTGGTCGCCCCCATCTTGACGGCGATACCGGCCAGCTGGATCAGTTCGCCGGCATTGGGCGCCACGATGTGGCAGCCCAGAACCTTGCGGCTGGCCTGGCTGACCACCAGTTTCATCAGCACCCGGTCGGGCCGATCGGCAAAGGCCGATTGCATCGGCCGAAAGCTGGTGCAGTAGATCTCGACCGGTTCAAGGGCGCGTGCGTCTTCCTCGCTGAGACCGACAGTGCCCATTTCCGGCTGGGTAAAGATGGCGCTGGCGATCAACTCGTGATCCACCGGTGTCGGCTTGCCCCGAAACACCGTGTCCACGAACGCCATGCCTTCACGGATCGCCACCGGTGTCAGGTTCACGCGATTGGTCACATCGCCGATGGCATAGACCGAAGGCACAGCGGTCTGGCTGTATTCGTCGACCACGATCTCGCCCCGGCGGCCGATTTCGACCCCGATTTCGGCCAGCCCCATATCGCGTGCATTGGGGTCCCGACCGGTGGCGAACAGCACCATGTCAAACACCCTTTCGCCGCCATTGGTGGATTTTACCCAGACCGGACCCGAGCCGGCGCGGTTGCCTTCCGCCTTGGCCGGATGCCCGTGCAGCCCGCCGGCGGCGGCATCCGAACCGGTGCCCGCCGCGCTCAGGGAATGATCCCCGGCCGCGCGGTCCATTTCGACGATGTTGGTGCCCAGATGCAGATCGATGCCCTTTTCGCGCATCGCCTCGGCCACCAGGCCGCGCGCCTCGTCATCAAAGCCGCGCAGGATCTGCGCGCCCCGGTAGTATTGCGTCACCTCGACGCCCAACCCGTTCAGGATGCAGGCGAATTCACAGGCGATATAGCCGCCCCCAATGATCAGGATCGATTTCGGCAGCGTTTCGAGATGAAAGATGTCGTCGGACACGATGCCCAGATCGGCGTTGGGCAGGTCCGGGCGCACCGGGTGCCCGCCGGTAGCGACCAGGATATGTTTGGCAGTGAATTCCTCGCCGCTGGACAGCGCCACGGTATGCGCGTCTTTCAGCACCGCGCGGGCGTCAAACGTGGTGACCCCGGCATTGGCCAGCAGCTTGCGATAGACCCCTTCGAGCCGGTCCAGTTCGGCGTTCAGCTTGCCGCGAAAGCCAGGCCAGTCAAAGGCGCCGTCCTGCATCTCCCAGCCATAGGCGCGGGCCTCGTCGGCCAGAACGCCATAGCCCGACGCAAAGACCATCAGCTTTTTCGGCACGCAGCCCCGGATCACGCAGGTGCCGCCATAGCGATCGTCTTCGGCCAGTGCCACCTTGGCACCGGTTTCCGAAGCTGCCACGCGCGCGGCGCGCACACCGCCCGAACCGCCGCCGATCACGAAGAGGTCATAGTCGAAACTGCTCATCCATCCGTCCAGATTGTTGTGCGGCCTCGGTATTCCACATCGTCACGCGGAACACCAGTGGCCGCCGGTAGCGCGGCGACCGGGTCGGGATCAGCCGGCCAGATCGGCAAACAGGTTGTCGCCAATGCCGGGCCATGGGTCCTCGTGCACCACCGAGCCCTTGTTGATGTCGTGCAAGGTTACCCGGCCATCGGCGGCCCCGACCACGACGATGTCGCAGATGTCGATGAACAGACCGTTCTCGACCACGCCGGGGATCTGGTTGATCGCCAGCGACAGCTTGCGCGCATTTCCGATGCGCCCCAGATTCAGGTCCAGGATATGATTGCCCTCGTCGGTCACGAACACCGCATCACCGGATTTGCGCAAAGTGGTGGCACGGCCCTGCACATCCATGGACACCAGCAATTCCTCGACCAGTTTCTGCGTCACCTGCCAGCCAAAGGGGATCACCTCGATCGGCAGCGCAAATGCCCCCAGCGTCTCGACCTGCTTGGCGGCATCGGCGATCACGATCATCTGATCGGATGCGGTGGCGACGATCTTTTCCTGCAGCAGCGCACCGCCACCGCCCTTGATCAGGTTCAACTCGCCATCGAACTCGTCCGCGCCGTCGATCGTCAGATCCAACCAGCCGGCCTGTTCCAGCGAAATGACCTCGATGCCTTCGGCCCGGGCCAGATCGGCGGTACGGGTCGAGGTCGGCACACCGCGAATCCTGAGCCCGTCGTCGCGCACCATCTGACCCAGGCGACGCACCAGCCAGGCCGCGGTGCTGCCGGTGCCCAGCCCGACCCGCATACCGTCCTCGACAAACTCGGCCGCGCGCCAGGCGGATACGATCTTGGCCTTTTCGATGGAAGACAGTTCTGCGGTCATAGAGGGCGCTCCTGATGTTTTCGGCCTTATAGGACAGCAGCCAGCCGCGGGCGAGAGGGGAAATGTGCCGGACTGCCCGGACGGGCATCCGGCTGCACCTAGCGGCGCGCCATCGTGGCGATCACCCGCTGCATCAGATCCAGAAACTGCCGCTGTTCCGCCGCGCTGAGGGCCGACAGTGCCGCAGTGTTCTGTGCCCGCGCCGCGGCCTTTGCCTCGTGCTCGAGCGATCGCGCCAGATCGGTCAGAAACACGTTGCGCGCGCGCTTGTCGGTCTTGCTTGGGTGACGTTCGATCAACCCGTCGCGCTGCATTCGCGCCAGCGTGTTGGCCATCGTCGCCTGTTCGACATCCAGGGCCGCAACCAGTTCAGCCTGGGTTTTGCCGTCACCGTCCCAGAGTTCGAGCAACACCATGAATTGTGCCGGAGCCAGCCCCAGCGGCTGGATGCGACGCAGAAGGCCGGCGGCGAATAGCCGGGCCATGTGATTGGCCAGAAAGCCGGCCGAAACGGTCTTGAAATCATTCATGCTCCCAATAGGCATTGCATAGCGCACTATGCAATGTTAATTAATATAGCATGCTATTTTTATACAGGTGACCCGATGAAACTCAGAATACATGCCGCGGCGGGAACCATCGCGCTGCTGACAATCATAATCTTCTGGCTGTCGACCGCGATCTCGGAACTTGTCGCCTCGCACGCAGTCGTGACCCATGTGAAAACAGGTGTGCTATATGGCATGGCCGTGCTGATACCGGCCATGGCGACCGCCGGTGCCAGCGGCGCGGCCCTGGGGCGCACGTCCAAACTGCCGCTGGTCGCGGCCAAGAGCGGACGCATGAAGATGATCGCCGCAAATGGTCTGCTGGTCCTTCTGCCCAGCGCCGTTTTTCTGGCCCTGCGTGCCCAGGCAGGTATGTTTGATACGTTGTTCTATTCGGTTCAGGTCATCGAACTGATTGCCGGCGCCGCGAATATCGCGCTGTTGGCGCGCAACCTGCGCGACGGGCTGTCGCTGCGCCGCCGGCGGACCCGGCTGGCCAATGCATGATCTAGGCGGCTCACGGCATCCGTGTTACGCTGAGCATCGGCCAGACCAGCGAGAAATGATGCTCAGTTTCGACGACAAGACCGCCAAGCTGTTGGACGACGCCTATCAGGGCGCCGACGTCACGCGCCGTCGGCGTGCAAGCTTTGACGCGCTGAACCCGTTGACCGGCGAGCGCGTTCTGGATCTGGGCTGCGGCAACGGGCTGCTGACCCTGGAACTGGCACGTGCGGTCGGCCCGAAGGGTCAGATATGCGGACTGGATTCCAGTCCGGACATGCTGGCATCCGCGCAGGACCGCTGCGCCGACCGACCGAATGTCGATCTGCAACAGGGCAGCGCCGACGACCTGCCCTATCCGGACCGCAGCCTGGACAAGGCGGTGTCGATACAGGTGTTCGAGTATTTCACGGACATGCGTCCGGCGCTAAAGGAACTGAAAAGGGTTCTGCGTCCGGGCGGGCGGCTGGTCATAGCAGATATGCATTGGGACACCTGGGCCTGGTTCAGTGATCAGCCCGAGCGCATGCGCAACATGCAGGACATCTGGGACCGGCATCTGGCGGAACGCTGCGTGCCCGCCCTGCTGCCCGACCTGCTGACCCAGAGCGGTTTCCGGCCATTGCGCATGATACCCGTGCCGGTCTGCGACATCACGCTGCGCCCCGACGGTCTGGCGGCGATGATGATGCAGTTCATGACGCGGTATGCGATCTCGACCGGCGCGATGAGCAAGGCCGAGGCACGGGCCTGGGCGGATGAGCAGCACGATCTGGCCCGCGCCGGACGGTTCTTTTTTGCCCTGACCCATTTCGTCTGTGTTGCCGAGCGCCCCTGAACTTGGTGCCGCTCGGGATGGCCGAAATCCGGCCATTTGCGTCGTTTTGGATCGGCACGAGGGCGCTGTGCACGCCTATGGTCGCGGCATGAACACGCCCTATCGCCTGTACTATGCGCCTGACAACGCCTCGCTGATCATCCGGCTGGCGCTGGAGGAGATGCGGCTGCCCTATGACACGGTGCTGGTGGATCGTGCCCGCCGCGCCCAGCGCGATCCGGCCTATCTGCGGCTCAATCCCAACGGTCTGATCCCGGTGCTGGAGACGCCACAGGGCGCGGTGTTTGAAACCGGCGCGATCCTGCTGTGGCTGTCGGACACCCATGGCGCTCTGGCCCCGGCGCCGGACGACCCGCAGCGCGCGGCCTATCTGACATGGCTGTTCTGCGTGTCCAACACGCTGCATGCCGAATTGCGGATGAGTTTCTATCCGCATCTCTATGCCGGCGCTGACCCGGCAGCACAGGCGCAGCTGCTGGACAGTTTGCAGCCAAGACTGCGCCAGCACCTGACGCATCTGGACCAGGTGGCCGCCGCGGCACCGTCCTGGCTGGATGCGCGGGCACCCAGCGGACTGGCCTGGTATCTGGCCTGTCTGCTGCGCTGGACGGCATTGTATCCCGCCTATCGGGACCGCACCTGGTTTTCGCTGGCGGCGACGCCACACCTGCATGCCTTGCTGAGCGGGCTCGAGTCCCGCCCCGCCACACAGGCTGCCATCGCGGCCGAAGGACTGGGCGCCACGCCGTTTACATCGCCCCGCTACGCAACCCCGCCTGAAGGAAGCGCAACCTGAATGTTCCTCTCTGTATTTGACATGTTCAAGGTCGGAATCGGCCCGTCCTCTTCGCATACGATGGGCCCCATGGTCGCCGCCGCACGGTTTCTGGACAAGATGCGCGCCTCGCCGTTTCAATTCGCCGGGGTGCGGGCCTCGTTGCATGGCAGCCTGGCGTTTACCGGGGTCGGCCATGCCACCGACCGCGCCACCATTCTGGGGCTTGCCGGGTTCCAGCCCCAGACCTATGACGCCGAAGCTGCGGCAAAAGCCCTGGCCGCCATCAAGTCGTCGCACAGCCTTGCCCCCGACGGTTTGGGTGAGTTGCATTTCAATCCGTCCACCGATCTGGTCTTTGACTATGATCACGCCCTGCCCGGCCATGCTAACGGCATGATCCTGATGGCAACCGATGCCCAGGGCGACATCACCTTGCAACAGGTCTATTACTCGATCGGCGGCGGGTTCGTAATGACCGAGGAAGAGCTGGCCGCAGGCAAGGCCACGGACGAGGGCGCGCCGGTGCCCTACCCGTTCAAATCCGCCGCCGAGATGCTGCAGATGGCCCGCAGCAGCGGCAAATCCATCGCCGACATGAAACGCGCCAACGAGATATCGCGCTGCGGGGCGGTCAATCTCAGCGCCGGCACTGCACGGCTGTGGCAGGTGATGAACGACTGCATCGACCGCGGGCTGACCACCGATGGTATTCTGCCCGGCGGCCTGACGGTCAAACGCCGCGCCAAGGCGATCCACGATGCCCTGATGGCCGAGCGCGGCAAGAACCTGACCGCGCCGCACACGATCAACGACTGGATGAGCGTCTACGCGATGGCGGTGAACGAGGAAAACGCCGCCGGCGGCCAGGTGGTGACGGCCCCGACCAACGGTGCCGCCGGCGTATTGCCCGCGACCCTGCGTTATTATCTCGATCACGTGCCGGGCGCTTCGGCGTCGCGCATCGAGGATTTCCTGCTGACCGCCGCCGCGATCGGCGGGCTGGTCAAGTTCAACGCCTCGATCTCGGGCGCCGAAGCCGGATGCCAGGCCGAGGTCGGCAGCGCCAGTGCCATGGCGGCGGCGGGGCTGTGCGCGGTTCTGGGAGGCAGCCCGGAACAGGTGGAGAACGCCGCCGAAATCGCATTGGAACATCATCTGGGCATGACCTGCGATCCCGTCAGGGGGCTGGTTCAGGTGCCCTGTATCGAGCGCAATGGACTGGGCGCGATCAAGGCCGTCAGCGCCGCCAGCCTGGCGCTGCGCGGTGACGGAACGCATCTGGTACCGCTGGATGCCTGTATCGAGACGATGCGCCAGACCGGTGCCGACATGAGCGAGAAATACAAGGAAACCTCGCTGGGCGGGTTGGCGGTGAACGTGCCCAATTGCTGATCGCGCCCGGCCGGTTCCAGAGGCGGCGCAGGCACATCGCGATCGGCGGAGGGCCGCGAATGCACCGGAACGCCGCGGCCCCGGCTTGTGTCTGGCCCTGCCACTGCTAGCGTGCCCGCATGTCCAATGACCGGCCCGTTCTGGGTATCCTGCTGATGCTGGGGTTCTGCATCCTCGCCCCGTTCGGGGACGCGGTGGCAAAGCTGCTGGGCGAAACCATCCCCCTGGTTCAGTTGCTGCTGGTGCGATTTGCCGTGCAGGCGGCGCTGTTGTTGCCAATCGTGGTGCTGGCGCGGCGGCTCTGGCGCATGCGCGGGCGCATCCTGCGGCTGGCGATCCTGCGCACCCTGCTGCACATCGCCGGCATCGGCGCGATGTTCACCGCGCTGAGATACCTGCCGCTGGCGGATGCCGTGGCCATCGCCTTTGTCATGCCCTTTATCCTGCTGCTGCTGGGCAAGACCCTGCTGAACGAAGAAATCGGGCGCCGGCGCATGCTGGCCTGCATCGTCGGTTTTACCGGCGCGCTGCTGGTCATCCAACCCAGCTTTGCCGCCATCGGCTGGCCGGCACTCTGGCCGCTGGCTGTGGCGGTGATCTTTGCGTTTTTCATCCTGGTCACGCGGCAACTGGCCCGCGACACCGATCCGATCGGCCTGCAGGCGTTCAGCGGAGTCTTCGCCACTTTGGTTTTGCTGCCGGTGGTACTGCTGGGCCGGTATTCGGCTTTGCCGGCCCTGGGCCTCGTCGTGCCGGATGCGCGGGAATGGCTGCTGTTGCTGACCATCGGCGGACTGGGGACGCTGGCGCATCTTCTGATGACCTGGTCGCTGCGTTTTGCCCCGGCCGCCACCCTGGCACCGATGCAATATCTCGAAATTCCCGCGGCCACCGCGGTCGGCTGGCTGATCTTTCGCGACCTGCCCGGTCTGCTGGCCGGGGTCGGCATCCTGATCACCATTGCCGCCGGGCTGTACGTGGTGATGCACGAGCGGTCTATCGCGCGGCTGGCCCGCGCGCGGGTGCTGAAAGCGCCGCTGTAACCGCCGGCAAGGCCCGGCGCGGCACGATTGCCAGCAGCCCCGCCCCCTCGATCAGCAACTGCACCGGCCCGGTCGCGCGGTTTGACGTGCCGATGCGCCCCCCCGGCCTGAGACACAGCCCGTCGATCGGCCATTCCAGCCCCTGCGACCGCCCGCTGACCGGCGCCAGGGGAAACAGCGACACCACATCGCCCGCCGCCAGGTCGACCCGCAGCGCCGCCGGAACGTGAAACACGATTTCCTGCGGACCGATCAGTACACAGGGCCGGTCGGCGAACCGCAACAACGTGCTGAAAGCCGCCAGTTGATGATCCAGCCGCGCGCCCAGAAACCCCACCGCCAGGACCAGCGGCGCCGCTATATTGCCCAGCGCCTTGTCGAAATCCGTGCTGTCCTGCTCGTCGACCTGAAACAGCCTGTCTGGCGGCATGCGATCCCGGTCCGCGCGCCGCAGACTGTCGAAATCGCCGATCACCGCGGCCGGGACATGGCCGGCACGCAACGCATGCGCGGCACCGCCATCCGCCGCAACCAGCATCGGCGCATGGTCCAGGGCCAGCGCCAGGTCTTGCGGGCCGATCTCGCCACCACCAACAAGCGTGACCGGATATTGGGAACAAACGAATGCATTTTTCATGGCGGCATTAATGGCTTCTTTGGAAAGAGATCACAATCTGGGGCGTGAATGACTGTCGCCCGCCCCGAATTCCGGGCCAACCTGGCCCGAACTGCCCGGGGAACCTGGCGCTATACAACGATGCGAGGACGACCATACCGTGGTACACAGCAACAAGATCCTGACCGTCTCCTATGGCACGTTTTCCTGCACCCTCGAAGGGTTCGACGATTCCTTTGGCACGATGAAGGCGATCGCCGAATATTTCCGCGACCTGGCGTCGGATGACCGATATTTCGGCGCCGAACCACCGGTGCCCGACGCTGAAATGCTGGCCAGAATTGCACAGCGCGAAACTTCCAGCAGCGTTCAGGCGCAGGCAACGAATGGCGGCGGCATTCTGCTGCGCGCCGCCCGGCCGTCCGACCCGGAACACCCGTCCATCGTGCAGAGCAATGAACCCGCGACATCGATGAACGGATCTGAATCAACACTGGAAAGCGCCCCGGGTAAGGCTCCGGACGCTTCTCACGACCGTCCCGAAGTTAGCGATGACGCCGCCGCGCCGGACAGCGACAACGCACCGAAAGCACCAGAGGTCGATCTGCCCGCCATTGATCGTCGGACCAATGACACCACGCCGGCTGACACGCGCGAAACCCCAGCTGGGGCAATGTCCACCGCCGCAGAGTACCAATCCAGGGACGACGACACAGGCATTGCCCAAGCCGACAACGATGACGACGGCGATATGGCGATCGAACCCGCCTTGGACACGCCGCAGACCAGCGACAAAGACCCAGCCGAAGCCGAGGTTACATCCCGGGATTTCCCTGCGATCGGCGACTCAACCGCCGCACTGTCCGGCACAGAGGCCGAAGAGCCGGACGAACCGGTCGATGCCCCACTGATGGACGGGTGGGAAAGCGCCATCGATGCGGCTACCGCCCCACAGGACAGTGTAGACGCAGCACCGGAAACCGACGCCGACATCGAAACGACGACCTCATCCGAATCGGCGGACGACATGTCCGACTTCTTTGCGGGTTCCGACATCGGAATGGCACCGGATGATGAAACGGTATCGGACGATGTCTTGGATGCATCCGGCGAGACAGGCGCCCCCGAGATCGCGCCCAAACCATCCTCCTTCGGCGAGTCCATCGCAGCCAGATTGCAGCGCATTCGCGCCGTCGTGTCCCGCAGTGAACCGGCGGCAGAACCGCCGGAAGTCATCAAGAATGAAGGGGCCGATGCCTTCATTGCCCAGGCGGCAGAGGACCTGACTGTCGCCTTGAATGCCGATTGTGTCGACAATGTCAAAGACCGGGAACAATCTTTCGATCCGGGCGATGTCGCGGGCGACGAACTGGCCGGCGCTCTCCGAAAGCTGGAGGCGGACTTTGCCGCAGAAGCTGATGACGCCGTAAAACGAACCGATGCCGTTCTGGAGACCCAAATACTTTCGGACTCTGCTGCATCGTCAGAAATCCCGGACGTTGAGTCGTTCGCGTCAGACGAAACGCCTTTCGGCCAGACCGATATGGCTGCCGCCCATGGCGTCGGTGACGCCGACATGGACAACGATCACGGCTCCCCTGTTTTCCCTGAGCTCGAAGAAAGCCCGATGGCGCAACCGTCAATGGCGGACTTGCAGGATACCCCGCCCGTTTCCGCTCCGACGGCGACATCGGACCCGGATGGCGAGAGAGAGACTCTACTGTTGCACAACATTCTCGCACATACAGTTGACTTGGATACAGAATCGCCCGCGGCCAGCTTAGAGGATGCTCCAGAGACAGCCGCTTCCCCGATCGCGGATGCGGACCCAGAGGATGATGCGGCGATTGTCTCCGATGATGGTAAACGGCGTCCGGACAAACGGCCCCGCCATGCCCGTCCGCGGGTGATCAAGGTTCTAAAATCACGGTTAGAGCAGGCGATTGCCACTGGCGATTTGGAGATGGTGGACCAAGAGCTGGATGAACCGGGCAGCCAAGACCAACTCGAATCAGCGGACATGACATCCGATCTTTTGCCGGAACCCGATCAGAACTGCGCTTCGAACCTGCATCAGTCCGGTAATTCCGAGCCTCGGCGAGGCAACCCGGATCACCCGGAAGCGTCGACAGTTCTAAACGATGAGGAAGATCTGACCCGCCTGATGGCAAGAACCGATGAAGAAATGAGCGAACCGGAAACAACCGCAACACGTGAGACCTATAATCGGATGCGTGCAGCAGTCGTGGCTGCCCAAGCCGAAGGCACAAGCGAAACCGACGATTTGGGCGTGCCGGATGATCACGCCTATCGCGAAGATCTGGCCAACACGATACGGCCCCGCCGACCGGTCGTCAGCGAGCGGCGCGAAGAAAAGCAAACAGGAGAAACTCGGCCAGCTCCATTGAAATTGATCGCTGAACAGCGCGTCGATAGCGCCCCCGCAACGGCGCAACACGGCCCGGTACGCCCCCGGCGCGTCGCCTGTACGCCGATCGAAAATGACACCGAAGCTAGTGGCGTCGACGGTTCGTTTGCGCAATTCGCAGCCGAGATGGGAGCCAGCGGCCTGCCGGAACTGCTGGAAGCTGCAGCGGCATACATGTCCTTTGTCGAAGGTCGCGCCCAGTTTTCGCGTCCACAATTGATGAACAAGGTCCGTCAGATCAAAGCAGCAGGCTTCAATCGAGAAGACAGTTTGCGTTCCTTCGGTCGGCTGTTGCGCGAAGGCAAGATCGAAAAAACCGGAGGGGGCCGCTTTGCAGCATCCGGCGATATCGGTTTCCGGCCGGATGAGCGGGCCACTGGGTAAGGCACTACAATAGTCCGCCAGAGATTATGCGCACCATCTCTGAAGGCGTGGATAGCCAACACGAAATGCGACGCTTCAACCGGCAAAGCGGTAGGTGTCTGCAATAACATCAGCTGCATACCAAACCTTTGATTAAAGGCCCTGTTGGAGTGGTACTTTCGTTGAAAGGCAAGAGAGCATCATGGGACACGTTCGTAGTGGCCGCGCCACGCGCTGCTACCCCGCAGGCGAATTACATGCAAAATTTGCCGGGAGGGCGCGCACGCTGTCCGAGCATCAATAATGGGACCACATGCTTTGATCGCGGTGTTCAGCCGGAAGCTTGAGATAAATCCGCAGCCAGTTGCAACACGAAAAAAACGGCAGACATTAAAGACTTGGTGACATGCCTGAAAATGCGACAATCAACCGCTCTCGGTAGACCTAGGCTCAGGCCCCATTGATTT